>JAKSKP010000005.1 GCA_024401635.1 Bacteroidales bacterium | reverse complement strand
CGGCGGGACTGGGGGATGCGGTCACCTTAGCGCCCGCAATGCTGGGGGTGCTCCTTATCGAATAGCTGAGCTCCGGGGGGGGACGCAGCGACTCGAACAGGTACACGTCCAAGCCGTTGGCGGCGAGGATTTCGGCGGAAATCTTCGCGAACTCCTCACTGTGGTTGCGTGAGTCGAAGGAGATGCATACTGACAGCCCTTCGCGTTTTACGTTCTTCAGTATATAATTGGCCAGACCCTGTGTGGCCATTCCCACCACATATTTGTTCATTCTGTTGGTGCCGACGCCCATAATTCCGCGCAGACCTCCCGTACCGAATTCCAGATTGCGATAGAATGCGTCCTCCAGCAGGGCCGGATCGCCTTCCATAAGTTTCCTGACTTCTTCCTTAGTCTCGGAATCGAAATTTCCGCTGAGCCAACTTTCGGCTGTCTGTCTGTAATTGTTTTCCATATATGTTGCGTTTTTTATTTGAACCATTTGTCCACTTCCTTGACCGAATCCGGCATTGCGAACACGGCTACGCGGTCATATGCCTGGATTTTCGTGTCTCCTACGGCGATGAAGGAGTCTCCGCCGCGAATAACGCCGCCTATTATGGCGTTCTCGGGGAAATCGAGGTCCTTGAGCGCTGCCTTTGTAATCCTGCTCTCGGGGGAGACTATGAACTCGATTATCTCAGCATTGGTTCCGCTCATATACTTCACGAAGCGGACCTTGTCGGAAAGGGTGAACTTGAATATCCTGCCGGCAGTGATGAGCTTCTTGTTTATGACGGCGTCGACGCCCATGCCTTCTGCCAGTGATATGTATTCCAGATTCTCAACCTGGGCTATTGTACGCCCCATTCCCATTTTCTTGGCCGCCACGCAGGCCAGGATATTGGCCTCCGAGCTTTTCGTGAGGGCTACGAAGGCGTCGAAATTACGTATGTTCTCATCTACCAGAAGGTCCGAGTCACGTCCGTCACCGTTGATGACCATCACGCTGTCGGGCAGAGATTCGGACAGCTGGGCGCAACGCTGCTTGTCATTGTCTATTATCTTGACGACAAAGCCACGCTCGGCAAGGGACCTGGCCACCATTTCACCGATGGGGCTGCCGCCCATTATCATTACGCTCCTGACTGCAATGTTGCTTTTGCCTATGTACTGCATCAGCGGCTCTATACCTTCGCGTTTGGCTATTATGAACAGCAGGTCGTTGTATTTGAACCTGGTGTCGGATTTGGGGATGAAGGTCTCCTCGTTGCGAGAGATGGCGACGACCCTGAACTGGAGATTGCCTGCCGGGGCGCTCTTCGCGAACTCCTGCAGCGTCATATCTATGATGGGGGATTCGTCCACAAGCTTGAATACTGCCATCTGGAGCTTTCCGCGGCCGAAGTCCAGCGAATCTGTGGCTGCAGTGCGTGTCAGCAGGTCCAGTATCTCGCCGGCTGCTATCTTCTCGGGGTAGAAGAGAAGGTCTATGCCCATCTCCGTGAACAGGTAGCGGTTGTCGTAGGAAAGGTATTCCTCATTGTTGATCCTGGCTGTAACCTTCTTGCTGCCCATCTTCTTGGCCAGCAGGGCTGAAACCACGTTGACGTTCTGCGAACTGGACGGATATACGGCGATGAACAGGTCGGCCTTGTCGGCTTCAGCCTGTTTCAGCACCTCGATTGACACAGGATTGCCCTCGACCGCAATGATGTCGGCCGCGGCCGACAGGGCCTGAAGCCTCACGGCATCCGAGTCTATGACCGTAATATCGTGCGCGCCGCCGCTGAGCATCTTGGCCAGGTGCGCGCCAACTTCTCCCGCTCCGACAATGACTATTTTCATACCAACGTATCTTTGATATATTCGAATATTCGTTCCTTTTTCCTGATTCCGGCCCATACGATCCAGCGGTTCCACATGGCTCTGAGACCGAAACTTGCAGACATCTGGTTTTCCGTGCCCGGTTCTTCGGTAAGAAGGTTTGCGGCTATGTCAATCCTCTCGCCTCCAAGTATGGACTGTATGTACTGACGCACTTTCTTCCTGTCGGCCCTTTCCCTCATATGCCAGAATTCGCGGTGTGCGTTGAAAACGGCTTTGAAAGCCCCGCCTTTTCCGCTGAAAAGATACACAAGCGCCGCAAGGGCGTCCAGCATCATACGTTTCCTTATGGTCCTCTCCGCCTTTCTTATGCCCAGGGCCGATATTGCGTCAGCCAGGTCGTTTCGGAAAGGCTTGTCGTTTTCGTTGTAGAAGTCCGAACAGTTGAGCAGCATTACAGGGCCGTCGTCAGGACTCGCTACCTTTCCCATAATGTTGAATGCATAGGCCACGGCGTAGGTTTTCGGCAGGCAGCGGGCCATCATCAGAAGGTTGTTCCTGTAGTTGAGGAAAAGCTTGTAGGGGGAATCCTGGGGCAGCGATCCGCCTCCAAGATGATAGACTGTGCTGCGTGGCACCACAGTTACCTTCCATCCCTCCAGCCTTGCCCGCCAGCAGAGGTCTATTTCCTCCATATGGGCGAAGAACTTGCGGCAGAAGCCTCCCAGACTGAAGAAAACGCTGCTGCGTACCATCAGGGCGGCTCCGCTTACCCAGAGTACGTCCGCAGGTATGTCGTACTGCCCTTCGTCCCTTTCCAGCCGGTCCTGCACGCGTCCGCGGCAGAAAGGGTAACCGTATCTGTCGACAAGACCTCCTGCGGCGCCTGCATATTCGAAACAGCCCCTGTCGTCCATACGGTGGATCTTCGGACCGCATATTCCGCATTCGGGATGCAGTTCCATCCACTCCAGAAGAGGGGAGAGCCAGTCTTCGCAGACTTCCACGTCACTGTTCAGCAGCAGGAAACAGTCGGCTTCCAGCTTGTTCAGTGCCCTGTTGTAGCCTTCCGCGAAACCGTAGTTTTTGCCCAGGCGGATAAATTCGACTTCGGGGAATTCCTTGATTATCAGTTCCCTTGACCCGTCATCCGAACCGTTGTCGGCTACGACCACCTTCACGCCTTCAAGCCCGGAGGTGGTCCTGACGACCGAAGGAAGGTATTTTTCGAGAAAATTCCTTCCGTTCCAGTTCAGTATGACTATGCTTGTGGTCACTGTTTATTGTGGCATCCGCCTTTGCATTTTCCCTTGGAGCAGGATTCTCCCTCTTCCTTGCAGTCCCCCCCGCATTCTCCGTTGCAGTCGCCGCAACCGCCGCAATTGCATTCGTGGTGCTGGGCGAATTCGCCGTGCAGACCTTCGGAAAGTTCCTTTTCGGTGGCGTCCCTTACGCTTATTATCTCACCGCTGAAATCCAGGGTCTTGCCTGCCATCGGATGATTGATGTCAATCTTGACGGTGGCATCTCCTATTTCCAGGATTTTGCCGGGAACGACGCCGCCCATCTGGTTCACCAGGGGAATGGTGTTGCCGACTACCATAAGGTCTTCGCGCATCTGTCCGTCCACCTCGAAGGCCTGTTTGGGCAGGTCTATTACCCTTTCCTCCTCCCATACGCCGTAGCCGTCCTTGGGCTCGAGGGTGAAAGCGAATCTGTCACCGGGCTCCTTGCCCTCTATGTTCTTCTCGAACAGGGGGAGCAGATATCCCATGCCCTGGATGAAGTCCAGGGGCCTTTCCTTTGTTGTTTTGTCCACAACTTCACCGTTCACCTTGAGCTCGTATATGAGAGCAACCACTTTTTTGTCAGATATTTTCATGATATACAGTTTTTTATGCATCAAGTTCAACATTGCGGAAGGCCAGAGCCGGTATCTGCCATCCGCTGCATTTCCGGGGATCGCTGCCCACAGCCGCAAGCGAGTTCCACAACTCGAGCATGTTCCCCGTCATTATGACCTCGCAGACCGGATGCACCGCCTGTCCGTTCCTGAACAGCATTCCTTCGATTCCGAAGGAGAAATCGCCGGTGGCATCATTGCAGTTGCCTCCGTTGAAGCCGGTGACGTATACCCCGTCCCTGACGGCGGCCATAATATCTTTCAAATTTATCTCTTTTTTGCGGCAATTCCAAATGAAAGGTACCATACAGGCCCGCGAAATGTTGTCCACCGTGTGCTCCATTCCCGTTTTTGCCGCCATATAGCTGTTGGTGAAGCAGGTTTTGACCACACCTTTGTCAATCACCGTCCTTTCAACGGTAGCCACTCCTTCACTGTCATACAGCCTGCTTCCGACGCAATGTCTGTCCACAGGCCTGTCGTACAGGGTCAGGTTTTCTGAAAATGCCTTCGTGTCCAGCCTGTCCTTGAGGAAGGAATTGTTCTGCTGTATGTTTCCTGCGTTAAGAGCCTGTATTATCGGGGATACCAGGCGTGAGGCGCAGCAGGGATCGACCACTATGTCGTATCTTCCCGGTTCGATGGGGAAGGGACCTGCCTTGGCCGCGGCCTTCTGCAGGGAAGTGGCCGTAACCCCGCCTATGTCCATAGTGTCCAGTTTCCAGGAAGAGTCCCACCAGTAGCCGCTGTATCTGTTTCCACCGGCATCCTTGACGGTAGTCTCCGCGCAGAAACCGAAGCGGGTCTCGATGTGCCTGCCTTCGAAGCCGTCCGAATCCACCATATACTCATCATCGCAGCTATCGGAATATTCGGCCTCCACCGCCTCGACAATGCAGCCCTGGACGGGCGTACCGGTGCCGTCCGCCGCTTCCGTGGCTATTTTCAGCCTTCTTTCCTGGTCAAGGCCGAGGAAGGCCGGGTCATACAGGCCCAGCTCGTCTCCTTTGCTGCAGCCTGTCGCCTTCGAGTTTTTCTCGGGAAGGCTTCTGCAGGGGTCGGGGGCAAGCAGCCTTACGTTTTCAATGGCCTGCCCGATGAATGAACGCAAGTCTTCCTCTTCCAGCCTGTTCGTGCTGAAACTTCCGTACGAGCCGTTTGCGAAAATGCAGGCGGATATGGACCTGTCCTCGTTGTAGGATATCCTGTCTATCACCGAGTTGAGTACGCTGACGCTGTTCTGGACGGTTTTGTTCAGCGTGATGCGCACAGCATCCGCCCCCTTGTCCAAAGCCGTGCTGACGCAAAGACGTGCCAGCATTTTCTCGTTATCCTGTATTATTCCTTTTGCCTCCATATCATTCCCCTCCGACAGTAAGTTCCCTGACAAGCACTGTGGGCATTCCGCATCCCACCGGAACGCTCTGCTCCTTTCCGCAGGTCCACCTGCCGTTGTCTATCCTCAGGTCGTTGCCGACGGCGGTGATGTCGGCCAGCGCCCGCGGTCCGTTGCCTATGACGTTGATGTCCTTGACCGGGCGGGTGAGACGGCCGGATTCTATAAGGAAACCGGATTTCACGAAGAAGGTGAAGTCGCCCTGACCTATGTTGACCTGCCCTCCGGTGAATTCGTCGACGTATATGCCCTTTTTGACGGAGGAGATGATGTCCGCGCGGCTGCAGGGGCCGTTTTCCATATATGTAAGCCTCATCCTCGGGATAGGGTAGAAGCGGAAACTCTCGCGCCGTCCGTTGCCTGTGGGGTCGACGCCGAAATGTCTTGCGCTGATTCTGTCGTGAAGGTAGGAGGTCAGCACTCCGTCCCTTACCATATATGTCTTACGGCCAGGTACGCCTTCGTCATCGTAGTTGCAGGCTCCACGGTTGAATTCCACCGTGGCGTCATCCACTATGCTTATTTCGGAAGGGCATACCTTCTGGCCCATTTTGCCGCAGAAGACGGACTGGCCCTTTCTGTTGAAGTCAGCCTCGAAGGCGTGGCCCATAGCCTCGTGCAGCAGTATTCCGGAAGCTCCCGCGCCCATTACAACGGGCATTCTGCCGCCCTTGGGCTTTCCCGCCTCGAGACAGCTGTCAATGCCGTCGCACAGTTCCGAAGTCATCTGGTCAATAAGTCCGCCGGTCAGCATCTCCGGCCCCATCCTGAAGCTGCGTGATACGCTGCGGCTGTCCAGGACCCTGCCGTTCGAGAAAACTATTCTTGCGGAAATGCTGCGCATAGGACGTGTGTCGGTGCAGAGCTGTCCCAGACTGTCGAACATCATTATGCTGCTTTGCGATGCGCTGAAAACGATAAGGGTCTTGCTTATCCTTCCGTCCTTCGACAGTATGTTCTGCTCCAGACGCTTCATAAAGGCGGAAACGGTCTTCACGTCGCTGTGCTCCCATCCGTCCGCACTGCCGTAGAAATCGTTGCCGGACGGGGCATTGCTGACAGCGGGGATTGTCAGGGGACCATATTTTCCGCTGCCTATGGATGCCGCACCCTTTGCTGCCTTGAGCATGGCGCCGAGTTCGGTGGTCTCGCAATATGAATAGCCTGTCCTTTCCCCGTCAAGGGCCCTGATGCCTACTCCGTAGTCGATGTGGAAGCCTCCGGAACTGACATCCGAGTCCCTCAGCATCAGGTTGCGGAATATCGTGTGCTCGAAATACAGGTCGGCATATGATGCTCCGCAGGACATTGCGGCCGCAATCACCGTCTCCATATCCTTGAGTGTGACCTTGAACAGGTCGAGGAACTGTCCTGTGTCTTTCATTTCCCGGCTATTCCGTGTCCGAACAATGCAAAATCGCCTTTGCACGGGTCTGTGGGGAATATCTCCCTGAAAGCATCGGTTATCTCGACGACAGTCTTGAAGTCCGTGCTCCTCCTGGCGGTAAGCCCCAGTTCCAGCGCGCTGCAATGCACGTGGACGTCAAGCGGTATGAGCAGCGCGCTCCTGTCGCTGTGCTTCCACAGGCCCAGGTCCACCTTGCCGTCATCCCTTACCATCCACCTTCTGAACATATTGATCTTCTTGTTTGCGGCGTTGGGGTCGTCCGAAGACCCGAATATGTCCCTGCGTATCTGGGCTGTTGACAGCGTTTCGATGGAGTCCATCTGCCTGTAAATGTCGCGCAACCTCCCGCATATTGCGGCTATCTCGCTCCATTTTATGGTCCTGTGAAGGCTTGTGGGGTCATCTTTCCACTTGCCGTCCATCACATATTCGTAGGGGCGCCACTTCATCTCGTCGAAGAGCCTGCCGCAATCGCGCACTATCATTTCCCTGCGTCCCCAGGCGAGGTGGCCTGCGAGAAGTCCGGCAATCTCCACGTCCTGCAGCAGGGCTTCACCCTTTGCCAGCCCGGAGGCGAATCTGCGCGGGAATGCTATCGGATCCGTGGTGAAATACTGTATGTCATTGTATTTTTCAGCCCAGGCCTTCAGCCTGTCCGCGGTCTGCTTGTCCATATCTTTTCGTATACAATGTTCACAAAGATACAAAAATCAATTATATTTGCAGTTAACAAACAGAGCGTATTATGGGTATGTCCTCAAAACTGACTTTCGCCGTCAGTTCCATAGTGGCCGTGCTTCTGGTTTCGGGAGTGATTTCAATCTTCGAATTCAGGAGGATGAGCCATTATGTCAGCGATCAGATTTCTGAAAACATCGCCTGCGTCAATATGAGCACGGAGCTCGGCGTCATAAGCGACGAGTACAACGTCAGCATACTGTCCATAGTCGGCAACGCAGACAGCATCGTGGTGTCGGGACTCAATCCCAGGCCCTATCTCACGCTGGCGGACAGCCTTATTTCCGAGCTTTCGGCCTTCAGGGTGGACCACGCCGATTCACTGCGTGCCGCCTTTACCAGGTACACCGATACGTCCCTGCAGCTGGACAGCATCATAGTCAGCGATTTCGTGGATTCAAGAGATTGGTATTTCACCGTTCTCCAGCCCCAGTACAACGAGTTCCGTATGTGGCAGGATAACGTGAACAAGGGCATATATGACGACCTTCAGGCCAATTCCGGCAGCTTCGACGAGAGCTTCTACCGCAGTGTGATGCCTACGGTGGTGAGCGTCACCGTGGCGATCATACTGTCGCTTCTGTTGCTTTTCTTCATATTGGAATTCTATGTCCGTCCTTTGAAGAGGATGCTTCAGGGTGTGGATTCGTACAAGCGTTACTCGCAGCCGTACAACGTCGGTTTCGAAGGCGACGACCAGCTGCAGGAACTCAATTCGGACCTGAAGGAGATAACTCAGGAGAATGCAAGCCTGAAAAGAAGATTGAGAGAGCGTGAACGTTAAGGCGGTATCCAGAAACGTGGGCCTTGCCCTGCTGGTCAGCAGCCTCTTCATGCTGCTGAGTGTTGTCGTGTCCGTGATATACGGTATGGACTCGGCTTTCGGGGCCTTGTCCATAAGCTTCATCATAACCCTGCTGTTCGGAGCCTTCCCTCTGATATTCGTACGAAAGAGCCAGCCCATTGGCCTGCAGGACGGCTTTGTCATCATAGTCCTGTCCTGGCTGCTCTCCTTCATCTTCGGGATGATGCCATACGTGATGTGGGGAGGGGAGATGTCCATAGCCGATGCCTGGTTCGAGAGCGTTTCCGGTTTCACGACCACCGGGGCCACGATACTGAATGACATAGAGTCCCTGCCTCCCAGCCTCCTGTTCTGGAGGAGTTGCACGCATTTCATCGGAGGTTTGGGCGTTGTCGTGTTCATGCTGCTGATAGTGCCTTCCGCAAGCCCTTTCCGACAGAGACTGACCAAGATAGAGGTCTCTTCACTGTTCAGGGAGACTGCCAATATGCAGAGCAGGAAACTCGTGTACGTCATCACTTTCGTGTACCTGGGCATCTTCCTGCTGGCTACGGTTTCGCTGTATCTGGCCGGCATGCCTTTCTTCGATGCTGTGAACCACGGTCTTAGCCTCTGCGCTACAGGCGGTTTCAGCATCAAGAACGCCTCCATTGCGGCTTATGACTCGATAGCCATCAATGTGGTGTCGCTGCTGATAATGATCGTGGCCACCACCAATTTCGTGCTCATCTACAGCTGTATAATACGCAGGTCCCTGAAGCCTTTCACAAGCAGCCACACCGTGCGCTTCTACCTGACGTCCCTGCTCGTCACCTCTGCCATCGTTGTCCTGTCACTCAGGTTCCAGGATGGCGGCATGAGCTGGGGCAAGGCTTTGTCGGACGGTTTCCTTACTACGGTGAGCTATATGACCACCACTGGTTTCACCTTCGCCGACAACAGTTCCTGGCCTTTCCTTTCGTGCATAGTTCTGATGTACGTTTCAGTTCAGTGCGCGACTGCCGGGTCTACGTCCTCAGGTATCAAGGTGGACAGGATGATGGTGGTGTTCAAGAGCATACACCGTCAGATCCTGAGCAACCTGCATCCGTCAGCCACGAGGCGTATAAAGCTGGGCAATTCGTATATGCCTGAAGATCACGTGCTTCCCATACTGCTTTATATAGTGTTGTATTTCATCATAATATTGCTTTCCACGGGCCTGCTCCTCACTTCCGGAGTTGGCGGCACCGAGGCTGTTTCCGGCTCCATAGCCTGTCTGGGCAACGTCGGACCTGGACTGGGCGAAATCTCCTCGACCGGCAATTATGATGCAATGCCCGTGGCGGCGAAACTGATATTCACGCTCGATATGTTCCTTGGACGTATCGAAATCTATCCGCTTCTCATAGCGGTGTCACTAATATTCAAGCGTGACAAGTGATGGGAAGGTCGCAGTTTCTGGAGAGCTCTTTTCTTGATGCCCTGAAATTCGAGCCTACCTCCTGCCAGAGAAAGTTCATGGCGGACGTCGCCTCTTTCGTTACCTCGCCGGACCACGATATCCTGGTGCTGTCCGGTTATGCCGGGACAGGAAAGACCAGCGCCGTGGCGGCTGTTGTACAGGCTCTCAAGTCGTTGGGTACCAAATGTATACTGCTTGCCCCCACGGGCCGCAGCGCGAAGGTCCTCAGTTCTTATGCGGGCCAGGAGGCGTTTACCGTGCACAAGCACATTTACAGGCAGAAAAGCGTCGGAGGCGACGGCTTCGGACAGTTCTCCCTGGCTCCCAACAAAGCCAGAAACGCTTTGTTCATTGTGGATGAGGTGTCGCTCCTGAGCATTGACGCGGAGAGCGCCAAGGGTCCTTCCTCCGCATCCTTCGGCAGCGGCAACCTGCTCGGGGACCTGGTGGAGTTCGTGCGCAACGGCGTCGAGTGCAGGGTCATGCTGGTGGGGGACAGCGCACAGCTTCCTCCCATAGGTCTGGATGAAAGTCCGGCCCTGAGCCGCGAATATATGGATTCCACTTTCGGCGGCGTGATGTTCTCATCTATGACCACGGTGGTGCGTCAGGCGCATCAGTCCGGCATATTGCACAATGCCACGATAATCAGGGAGCACATTTCGGCAATGATGGAAGGGCGTACGTGTCCGTCTCTCAAGCTGGAACTGGACGGTTTTGACGATATATCCACGGTCACGGGAACCGAATTGATAGAAACCGTTTCCGATGCCTATTCGAAGTACGGGGATGACCAGACAATAGTGCTGACCAGAAGCAACAGGAGGGCCATACGCTACAATGCAGGTCTGCGCTCCCAGGTTCAGTTCAAGGAGGACAGGCTGGTGAAAGGTGACAGGCTGATGGTGGTGAAGAATTGCTACCAGTTTCTGGAGAATGTCGAGAGAATGAGCTACATAGCCAACGGGGATATAGTCAAGCTGTTGCGTATCAGTGATTTCGAAGACAGATACGGTCTTCATTTCGCCACGGCCAAACTTTCTTTCCCCGACTATGACGAGGTTGAGATAAGGGCCAAGGTCATACTGGACACCCTTGATTCCGAGAGCCCTTCCCTTACCTATGAACAGAGTAACCAGCTGTACCTGGGCGTGAACGAGGATTACTCCTGGCAGACGTCAAAGAAGAAACGCTACGAGGCGGTAAGGGAAGACCCTTATTTCAATGCCCTGCAGCTCAAGTATTCCAATGCCATTACCTGTCACAAGAGCCAGGGAGGTCAGTGGGACTGCGTCTTTATCGACAATGCCTTCTGGCAGGACGGACTGGTTCTGGACGACCTCAAGTGGCTGTACACAGCTCTCACAAGGGCTGCGAAGAGAGTTTATCTGGTAAATTACAACAAACTGGAATGGCCCATCGGCCAATGATAATGATGATGAGAAGATTAAGCGTATTCATTGCATCCATCGCATTGTGCTACCCGATATCCGCTGCGGTGAAGGATTATGTCCTGAAGGTGCAGGAGAAATATCCGCACGACGGCTCGGCTTATACCCAGGGCCTGTTTTTTCACGACGGGACAATGTACGAGTCAACGGGGCAGTACGGGCAGAGCAGCGTCCGTATCGTGGATTACAGTACGGGAAAGGTGGTAAAGAGTGTGAGAATGGCCGCCAGGCATTTCGGCGAAGGGTCCTGCATCGTTGACGGGAAGCTGTATGTCCTTACCTGGAAGAACAAGATGGCTTTCATATATGATCCCGCCACGCTGAAATGTCTGAAGACCCTGTCATATCCCCGTGACGGATGGGGGCTTACAGGCATTCCGGAGGATTCCAGGAAGGATTTTGCCGGAGCGGTGATGGTGGCTTCGGACGGCTCTTCTTCAATATATTTTCTCGACAGGAAGCTTTCCACGCTCAAGTCTGTCACCGTCAAGCTGAACGGACGTCCAATGAGGCTGCTCAACGAACTGGAGTGGATAGACGGGAAGATCTGGGCTAATGTCTATACCACCGACCTCATCCTGATAATAGATCCGGCAACGGGCAATGTCATCGGCAAGATGGACTGCAGCAGCCTGATTCCGCAGGACAAGCGCACTCCGTCGATGGACGTGCTCAACGGCATAGCCGTCAGACATACTGACAAAGGTGAGGATGAAATTTTCCTTACCGGTAAAAACTGGCCCTGGATGTTCAGGGTCAGCGTTTCGGAACGTTGAAAACGCCAATCTAATTGTAGCGTCTCTTTTTCTTGCGGATAGGTTCGCTGGTAAGGTCAATACCCAGTTTCCTGAATACGTTGCAGTCCACTTCGCTGAGCATTTCAGTGGTGTGGATCTGGCATCCTTTCAGCTTCGGGAGCTGCTCCAGTGCTTTCGCGCAGTTGTCGTCATAGACGCTGAGCATTGACAGGGCTATGAGGACTTCGTCGGTGTGCAGGCGTGGATTGTGGCCGCCGAGGTAGTTCACCTTGGTCGTCTGTATGGGCTCTATCATCTTTGACGGTATGAGCTTGATGTGATGGTCTATGCCTGCAAGGTGCTTCGTGGCGTTGAGCAGTAGTGCGGCGCTTGCTCCCAGCAGGGGTATCGAGTTGGCCGTTATGACCGTGCCGTCATTCAGCTCTATTGCGGCTGACGATATGCCTTCCTTCTCCTTTCTGGCCTTTGCGGCGACTGCTACGGCCCTGTTGTCGGGAGTGATGCCGGCCTGCCTCATCAGCAGGGTTATCTTGTTGACTTCGGCATCGTTGGGCTTCCCGTCCGCAAAGGCGTTGAGAGCCTTGTAGTAGCGTCTGATTATCTCCTGACGGGCGGCCTCGCAGCACACTTCGTCATCGCAGATGCAGCTGCCTATCATATTGACTCCCATATCGGTAGGGGACTTGTAAGGATTTTCTCCGAATATGCCGGCGAAAATCGCGTCCAGCACGGGGAATATCTCTATGTCCCTGTTGTAGTTGACTGCCAGCTTGCCGTATGCCTCCAGGTGGAAGGGGTCTATCATGTTGATGTCGTTCAGGTCCGCCGTGGCGGCTTCGTATGCCAGATGTATGGGATGTTTCAGCGGCAGGTCCCAGATGGGGAAGGTCTCGAACTTTGCGTATCCGGCCTTGATGCCGTTCTTGTGGTCGTGATACAGCTGGCTGAGGCAGGTGGCCATTTTTCCGCTGCCGGGACCGGGGGCGGTCACCACTACCAGAGGACGTGTGGTTTTGACATAGTCGTTCTTGCCGAAGCCTTCCTCTGAATCTATGAGAGGGACGTTGTTGGGGTAGTCCTCTATCGTATGGTGATAATATACCTTGAGCCCTGTCCTTTCCAGACGCTGTCTGTAGGCACTGGCGCTTTCCTGGCCGTTGAAGTGCGTGATTACCACGCTGTTGACCTCAAGGCCGCAATCCACGAATTCATCCCTGAGCCTGAGAAGATCCTCGTCGTAGGTGATGCCGTAATCGCTGCGGACCTTGTTTTTCTCTATGTCGATGGCGCTTATGACAATTACAACTTCCGCGTAGTCCTTCAGCTGCATCAGCATCTTGAGCTTGCTGTCGGGTTCGAAGCCTGGAAGCACGCGCGAAGCGTGGTAGTCATCGGCCAGCTTGCCTCCGAATTCCATATACAACTTGCCGTTGAACTGCGCTATGCGCTCTTTGATGTGTTCTGATTGAATGCGGAGATACTTCTCGTTATCGAAACCGATCTTGCCCATAAAATAGTTTTTATGGGATGCAAAGATACTCAAATTTCCTTAATCTGAGAACCTGTTTTGAAATATTTAACTTTATTTTTTCAGCAGTCCGGGGCGCAGTCTGGCCGTTCTTTCCAGGGCCTGTTCGTCCTGCCAGGCCTGAATCTTGCGCGGGTCGCCGCTGAGCAGCACCTCGGGGACGTCCCAGCCGTTGAAGGATGCCGGTCTGGTGTACACGGGAGGGGACAGCAGATCGTCCTGGAAGGAATCGGACAGAGCGGAGGTCTCGTCGGTCAGGGCTCCGGGGATCAAGCGGACGATGGAATCCACCACCACGGCCGCGGGAATCTCGCCTCCGCTGAGGACGTAGTCGCCTATGGATATCTCGCGGGTTATCAGGTGTTCGCGTATGCGGTGGTCTATGCCCTTGTAGTGGCCGCAGAGTATGATGAGATTGCCTTTGAGCGAGAGTTCGTTGGCCATCGGCTGGTCGAGGATGTCGCCGTCGGGAGACATGTATATGACCTCGTCATAGTCCCTTTCCGCCTTGAGCTCCGCTATCATACGGAATACGGGCTCCACCATCAGGACCATGCCGGCATCCCCTCCGTAACTGTAGTCGTCCACGTTCCTACGCGGGCCGAGCCCGTATTTGCGCAGGTTGTGTATATGGATCTCGACGAGTCCCTTCTTGACTGCCCGTCCAACTATCGAATGGCTGAGGGGGCTGTCCAGAAGTTCCGGTACTACTGTAAGGATGTCGATGCGCATATTGGGGCTTTGCGTATGAATAGTTTTTCTTTGGAGCTGCAAAATTAGCGGTTTTTTGCAAAAGATTTGTATATTTGTGAATTAAAATATTACACACAATGAGCGAAAACATTAATCCTGATGTTCAAAAATCAGAAGTAGTTGATTATTCCGGAAAGTCCCTCGCCGAACTTTCGGAGTTGTTCCATCAATTTGCAACCAGCGAAGACCGTCTCCAGAGAGCCAAGGACGCCGAGGCCCTGAAGTCCGCGTTCTACAAGACCCTTCTCAAGGAAAAGGAGAAGTTGGAGGAAGCGGCCCAGGGAGCCCTCGAAACCGTGGAGGAGAATTTCAAGGCCCTTTATTCCGCCTACAAGAAGGAGAAGGCCTCGTACAACAAACAGCTGGATGCCCAGAAGGAAGACAATCTCAAGGCCAAACAGACGGTGATTGAGGATCTGAAGGCCCTGCTGGAAAAAGATGAGGACGTGAGCACTACTCTGCCTGAGTTCCGCGCAATCCAGGACCGCTGGAGAGAGATAGGAGCGGTTCCCGCACAGAATTTCAGGGACATCAACAATACCTATCAGCTCTATGTGGAACAGTTCTATGACAGACTGAAGATCAACCGCGAACTGCGTGACCTGGATTTCAAGAAGAATCTCGAGGCCAAGCAGGAACTGTGTGAAAAGGCCGAGAAACTCGCTGAAAGCGCCAATGTGATGGAGGCATTCAGGGAGCTGCAGAGGCTTCACGACGCCTGGAAGGACCTAGGTCCCGTGGCGAAACAGTATCGCGAGGAAATCTGGGAGCGCTTCAAGGTGGCCACTGCCGTCATAAACAAGAAATACCAGGGCTATTTCGAGACTGTCAAGGAAGAACAGGAGGAGAATCTGGCAAAGAAACAGGAGCTCTGTGTGAAAGTGGAGGAAATCGCCGGGATGGAAATAGCCGATTCCAAGCTGTGGAACAGCCTCAGCAAGGATATCGAGGCTGTCCAGGCCGAGTGGAGGAAGATAGGCTATGCCACAAGGAAGGAAAACCAGAAGATATACGACCGCTTCCGCGCTGCCTGCGACAAGTTCTACGGGCGCAAGCGTGACTTCTATGCCAGCTTCAAGGACGATATGGAGGAGAACCTCAATAAGAAGATAGCCATCTGCGAGGCGGCCGAACAGCTCAAGTCTTCACAGGAATGGAAGAAAGCCACCGACCAGTTCATCGACCTTCAGAAGAAATGGAAGGAGATCGGAGCCGTTCCCCGCAAGAAATCCGACGCTCTGTGGAAGAGGTTCCGCGCAGCCTGCGATGAGTTCTTCGCCGAGAAGGAGAAGAATTTCAAGGCAAGGGAGCCCAGGACCGCAAGACCGTCAAGGCCTGCGGTGAAGGTGCTTACCGAAAAGGAGAAGCTCGTGGCAAGGTACAAGACTCTCGAGCAGGAGATAGCCACCAAGGAGAATAACATACTTTTCTTCGCCCGCAGTGCAGGCAATGCCATCGTGGACCAGATGAAGAAGGGTATTGAGGACGCAAAACTTGAACTCAAGTCTCTGGAAGAGAAGATTCGCAGCATAGAAGAGGAGCGTGGCAATGAATAAGGATTCAATCATCGGTCTGGTCCTCATTGCCCTTATCATATTCGGCTTCGGGTGGTATCAGACCAAACAGTTCGAGAAACAGGCTGCCGTTCAGGCCCAGATAGATTCAGCTGCCAGGATTGAGGCCCTCCAGAGGATGGCCCTGGATTCGTTGGCTGTGTTGAGGGAAGGAGAGGCTGCCGTTCAGACAGCAGAAAACTCACAGACTCAGAATACCAACATTTACAAGGATGATTCACTGGGTGTTGCCGCGGCCGCCGAAGAATCGCTCGTTACCCTGCGCAACGAAAAGATTGAGGTCGTGCTGACAACAAAGGGTGCGCAGCCTTACAGCGTCAACGTGCTGGGCTACAAAGCCTATGGCGGAGACCCTCTGATGCTTGTGAAACCCCGGTGGAGCGAGTACGGAATCAGTGTCTATACGGGAGAGTACATCAATACCAAGGATTTCAATTTCCAGCTGGTGGAATCGTCCGACAGCGTGGCCGTGATGAGGCTTGTCTTTGCTGACGGCGGATATATCCAGCAGAGATACACTCTTCCCCAGGACTCGTATATGGTCTATAACGAGTTGTCGTTCAACGGGATGCAGAACAATATTCCCAGGAACGTGTCTATGTTCGACATAGACTGGAACCTGAAGATTCCGAGACTGGAGAAAGGCTACAAGAACGAGAAGCAATATTCCAAGATCGAGGTTTATTGTCCCGGGGACAAGAAACCCGAAGTTGTTGGAAAAGGTGGACGTGACGGCAGCAAACGCTATGACAGCAAACTGGAATGGATAGATTTCAACCAGCAGTTCTTCAGCGCCATCCTTACGTCTGAGGCAGGCTTTGCCAATGGTGAGGTAGGGCTTGCATTCGCTCAGGAGAATGATGCCGACGGCCGTCTTATGAGCTGTTCGGCAAAGCTCAGGGAGGATATTTCCCTTCAGAATGGAGTTGCGAAGTATGACTACGAGTTCTATTTCGGCCCCAACGATTACTACGAACTGCGCAGCTACGACCGCAAGTACGAAAAGACAATCACCATAGGCGGCAATGTAATAGGCCTTATCACGAGGTTCGTGATAATCCCCAGTTTCAAGTGGCTCAGCACCAAGATATCCAACTACGGAATCATCATCCTGATAATGACGGTGCTGATCAAACTGGTGATTTCCCCTCTGACGATGAAGTCCTATATGTCATCGGCCAAGATGAACGCCATCAAGCCCGAGATAGACAAACTCAACGAGAAGTTCCCCAAGGCCTCTTCTGACCAGAAGGAGGCTATGAAGAAGCAGCAGGCCCAGATGGAGCTGTACAAGAGAGCGGGAATAAATCCCGCAGGAGGCTGTCTCCCTATGCTGCTTACGTTCCCTGTACTCTGGGCGATGTTCCGCTTCTTCCCTGTATCCATAGAACTGCGTCAGCAGCCTTTCCTGTGGGCGGAGGACCTCAGTGCATATGACTCCATATGGGACTTCGGATTCCGTTTCCTTGGTATGGACCATCTCAGCCTCTTCGCCCTGCTTATGGCTGCCACGATGTGGCTGTATTCCTGGATGACGATGCCCAAGAGCAGTGACCCCCAGATGGCACCGATGCGCTTTATGAGCGTCTGGTTTATGCCTATAATGATGTTCTTTGTCTGCAACAGCCTGTCTTCAGGTCTTAGTTATTATTACCTTCTCAGCAACCTGTTCATGATGGTCCAGAACTTCATCATCAAGAAGTGGATAATCAAACCCGAGAAGATTCTGGCGCAGATTGAGGCAAGCAAGGGCAAACCGCTTCCCAAGAGCAAGTGGCAACAGCGTCTGGAGGCTGCCCAGAAGATGGCTGAACAGCAGCAGAAGGCCGCAGGACGCCGCCGTTAGCCCATCAATTACAGATGACTTATATGAGAAAACTGTTTATGACCGGCACACTTCTGTGTGCCGTTTGTTCTTTTTCCCGAGCGGGAGAGAGGACTGCCGTAAAGTTCGATTACGACATAGCGTTCAAGACCGCGTTCGACAATCGCGAGTATGACAGGAGCGATGCCCTTGACGTATCGCAGACCCTGTTCGGAGTAAGAGCCCAGGTTGGGCTTGGAATACGCATAGGAGCTGACAGTTCCAGAGTGAGACAGAGAATTCTTGCCGGAGCTTCTCCTATGTATGAATTCGGCGGCGGATGGACTGTAGAGCCTCTTTTGTGGTATGAACTGTCTGCTCCATTGAGGAAGTGCCGCTTCGGGATTGTGGCAGGTGCATTCCCCAGGTCCAAGTCCACGGAATACTACTCCGATGCATTCTACAGCGAGAGAAACCGTTTCCTCAAGGATACTTACGGCGGATTGCAGTTCTCCTGGAAAGCAAGGAACTTCGGTTATGAATTCGGCGTGGACTGGATGGGTATGCTGCGTCCCGCCTCCGCTGCGACAAGGGAGCAGTTCGTCATATATTCCGCGGGACATCACACGTTCCTGCCCGGGCTTAGGCTGGCCTACAGCGCCCATCTTCACCACTATGCCAATTCAATGAAGGCACGCAATGTCGTCGATGACATACTCGTGAATCCTTACATAGAATACAATGCAGCCCATTACGCACATATCCAGACCCTAATGGCAAGGCTGGGCTATATCCAGGCCTTCCAGCGTGACAGGGACCTTTCCAGCAAGCTGATGACTCCGTCGAAAGGGGAGTTCTATCTGGAGGCAAGGAACTGGAACGTCGGAATAATCAATGATTTCTTCTTCGGAGGAGACATTCTTCCACTGTTCAACGTCATTTCTCCCGAAGGGACTCCTTATGGTACAGACCTCTATATGCGCGACCCATTCCTGCGGAACAGGAATGACAGGGATCTCTGCATATACGACAAAGTCTCCGTCTATTACGAACCTTTCATCGTCAAGCGGCTCACTTTCCGCATTCAGCTCGACTTCCAGTTCAACGGAGGCTTTGCAGGTTCACGCCAGATGATCTGCGTGAAGTATGAACTTTAGTTTTATTTGGCTATAGCTACGGAACGTATCTCCCTGATGACGGTGATCTTCACCTGTCCGGGATAAGTCATTTCGTCCTGTATCTGCTTTGCTATCTGGGCGCTCATCTTCTCGACGTCGGCGTCACTCACCTGGTCGGCTCCTACTATCACCCTGAGCTCGCGTCCGGCCTGAATTGCATAGGCTTTCGTCACACCGTTGTATGAAGATGCAATGTTCTCCATATCGTTGAGCCTCTTGATGTAGGATTCGATGACTTCGCGGCGTGCACCGGGACGGGCTCCTGAGATGGCGTCGGCGACCATTACTATGGGAGCAATGGTGGTGGACATCTCAATCTCTTCGTGGTGTGCACCGATTGCATTGCATACCTCGGGCTTCTCCTTGTACTGCTCTGCGAGCTTCATACCGAGAAGGGCGTGAGGCAGATCGGGCTCCTCTTCGCTGACCTTTCCTATATCGTGGAGCAGACCCGCGCGTTTTGCGAGTTTGGTGTTGAGACCGAGTTCAGCAGCCATGATTGCGGATATGTTGGCAACTTCGCGGCTGTGTTTCAACAGGTTCTGGCCATAGGACGAACGGTATTTCATACGGCCGATGAGACGTACGAGCTCAGGGCTCAGACCGTGGATGCCCAGGTCTATGCAGGTGCGCTTTCCCGTCTCCATTATCTCATCCTCTATCTGTTTGGTGACCTTGGCCACTACTTCCTCGATCCTGGCGGGATGTATGCGGCCGTCCACTACCAGCTGATGGAGTGAAAGCCTTGCAATCTCCCTGCGAACGGGGTCGAAGCCTGAAATCAGTATGGCGTCGGGGGTGTCGTCTACCACAATCTCCACGCCGCAGGCGGCCTCCAGAGCCCGTATGTTGCGTCCTTCACGTCCGATGATGCGGCCCTTCACCTCATCATTGTCGATGTGGAACACTGAAACCGCGTTCTCTATGGCAGTTTCGGTGGCCGTACGCTGGATAGTGTTGATAACTATCCTCTTGGCTTCCTTGGAAGCTGTCAGCCTGGCCTCGTCCATCACGTCGTTGATATAGCTCTGGGCTTCAGTCCTGGCTTCGTCCTTCATGCTCTGGATGAGCTGGTCCTTCGCCTCCTTGGCGCTCATTCCGGCTATGTTCTCAATCTGGGAGATGGCCTGTGCGCGGAGTTTTTCATATTCCTCCTCCTTCTTGGCTATGACCTCAAGCTGCGCCTTCAGGTTCTCGCGTATGGCATCGGCTTCCTTGTTCTTCCTTCCGAGTTCGGAATTCTGCTGGTTCAGCGCGTTCTCTTTCTGTTTGATGCGGTTCTCGGCCTCACGGATGGCGTTGTTCTTTTCGTTTATCACCTTCTCGTGCTCCTCCTTGAGGTGGAGGAATTTCTCCTTGGCCTGGTAAATCTTCTCGTTCTTGATCTTTTCCCCTTCCAGCTCGGCCTGCCGGATGATGTCGTCCTTTCTTCCTTTCTGGACTGACTTCCTGATGGCAATGTACACAACTATCGCCAAAGCGGCGGACAGGACACTGCACAGGATACACAATACTATGCTGTTCATAATAACTTTTTTTGTGGAAGAAATAAAAAGCCGTCAGTTTTGTCCGGGAAATCTTATCGAGTAAGATTTAGGCTCCGATAACGTTCAGACATCCTCCGTCCCTTGCGGAATCCCTCACGGCGTGAGGTCACATAGGCCCGTCATCCGGCATCGAGGTTACCCCTTTAACTTTTGCTTCAGTGATTTCGGCAAAAAAATCTCTGACGGCTATTTCAATGACTCGACATAGTTCTTCAGGTCCGCGGAAAGCTTTGCTGTCTGAGCATCATTTTCGTCCAGTTTTCTCTGGGCTTCAAACTTTTCGATGCCCTCGTTGAGGGCTACGATGGTGATGATGTCAATCAGGGGCACCTGGGCATACAGCCTGGACAATGAGGCTATCTTTTCGTTTATGCTCTGTGCAGCCTTCCTGATTGCTTCCTCTTCCAACTCGGAGTGTATGGTCCGGTTGTAACTGCGATCCGCTATCTTGACCTTAATCCTGTGCTCCTGTTCCATATCACTTCAGCAATGCCAGCGCTGTGTCAATCTCCTTTATGAGTTTGTCGATTCTGGCCTGCGCCTCGGTTCTGTCTGCAGATGAGGACGTGAACACATTCTTCAAACTAAGGTTGCCAATATTTCCTTCCAGTTCTTTAACTTTGGTGTTCGCTTCTTCAAATCCCGCCCTGCATTTTTCCAGTTCCTTCTCCGCTTTGTCTGCGCGCTCCTTCTGAGTTTCGTATGCGCTGATCAGTATCTGCAGATTGTTCTGAAGTTCCTCGAGCATTACAACGGCCGATTTGAATCACTTGATTGCAAAGTTAACATTTTTTGTGGAATTTTTGTTATATTTGAAAAATTTTAAGATGAAGAATATGGAAGTGGACAGCTACATCAAATTGATAAATGAGGCAGCGGCCTATATCAGGTCCAAGGATGAAAGGAAGCCTCAGATCGCCATTATCCTGGGCAGCGGACTGGGCAAGCTTGCGGACAATATAAAGAATACTACCGTAATACCTTACAAGGAGATTCCGGGTTTTCCCGAAAGCACTGCGATAGGGCACAAGGGCAATCTCATCATCGGTGAACTTGCCGGAAAGGTCGTACTTGCGATGCAGGGCCGCTTCCATTATTATGAAGGCTATACGATGCAGCAGGTGACCCTGCCCCAGCGCGTGATGTCGGTCCTTGGGATAAAGTACCTTTTCGTTTCAAATGCCGCCGGCGGCCTGAACCTCAACTACAGTATCGGTGACCTTATGATAATAAGGGACCACATCAACATGGCCCCGAGCCCTCTGATAGGCCCGAACCTTGATGTTTTCGGCCCCCGTTTCCCGGATATGAGCCGTCCGTACAGCCCC
Source organism: Bacteroidales bacterium (assembly GCA_024401635.1). Classification (GTDB taxonomy): domain Bacteria; phylum Bacteroidota; class Bacteroidia; order Bacteroidales; family UBA932; genus Cryptobacteroides. Next base: position 31,125 of record JAKSKP010000005.1, on the reverse strand, counting down.
GCGATAATACGTATGGCCGAACAATGTGCCGCCAGGCTCGGCATATCGGTGACCAAAGGTGTCTATGTTTCTGTCACCGGGCCAACCTACGAGACTCCTTCCGAGTGCCACTGCTACCGTATCATGGGCGGTGACGCCATAGGAATGAGCACCGTGCCCGAGGTCATCGTAGCCCGCCACTGCGGGATTTCCGTTTTCGGCGTGTCCATAATCACAGACGTGGCCACCGAGACGCGTGACGATGATTTCGTCATCGACGGAGCGGAGGTCGTGGCTGCAGCCGATGCCGCGGCCGACAAGATGTCGGCGCTCTTCGAGTCCGTCATTGCCGAACTTACCCTGTAATGCATCAGGTATAATGAAATTCAGGTTTTCTTTATTTGCAGCTGTCATTTCCATCCTTGTTTCCGGTTGCGGACACCGTCAGGGGACGGGAGTGAAGGAACCGGAAAGTATCGAGGATATTTCCAATGCAAGGATAGTCACTATCCTGGGCTCCCTTCAGGATCTTGATCTTGAGAACAATTATCCTGAGTTCACGAATCTGAAGCTCAATTCGACATCGGAGCTCATTGCTGCGGTGCAGAGCGGGAACGCAGATTACCTTCTGGTGGACAGCATTTCCTTCGCCGGGTTCGACTTGAAATCCAGGGGGCTGAAGGCTTATTTCACCTTACCTGTAGGCGGCGACATAGCATTCGGTTTCCGTTACGACGAGAAGGAACTTGCCGATTCCTATAACGCTTTTCTTCAGAAAATCAGGAATGACGGGACTTATGCGGAAATAGTCGGGCGCTGGATAAAAGGTGATGTGGCTTCAAGCAATATGCCTGATATCCCGCTGTCCGGGGATGGGGATCCCATTGTCGTCGGGGTGGCCGTATCCTATCCTTTCGAATTCATAAAGAACGGTGATTGGGCCGGGTTCGAAGTGGAACTCATGCTGCGCTTTGCTGAGTTCGCTGGAAGATCGGTACGTTTCGAGAATTATGATTTCAATTCCATTACGGCAGCCCTGATGACCGATAAGATAGACGTCATCTGCGCGCAGATGACCGTTAGCCCGGAACGCGCAAAGCAGGTGCTCTTCTCGGATTCCCATTATTACTCCGGCACTGTCTGCATCGGACGTGACCCCAAGAGGGGAGGTGTGCCTGCCATTTCCGGCGAGGATCTGAACAGCTGCCGGCTCGGAGTGCTCTCCGGCTCCTCAATGGATGTCTACGCGAATGAGACTTTCTCCGGGGCGGAAATCTTCAGGGCTGACGGTATGGAAAATCTGGTGAATGCCCTTGAAACAGGTCAGGTGGACGCTATCCTCTCGATGGATGCACTCAGCGCCGAAATACTTGCAGGCCATTCCGACTTCATTGCCCTTGATGAACGACTGTACAGGGATTCGCTTTCCGCCGTTTTCTCTCCCGGAGGCGCGAAACTTTGGAAATCCTTCAACGATATGCTGTCTTCCCTCAAGGAATCCGGAGAGTACGAAAATATACTTGACCGCTGGCGTAAGGACGGAACACTTGCCGAGATGCCTGTTTTCGGTGTGTCCGAAGGCCTTTCTCCTCTCAGAATCGGCATACAGACCGGAACATCCGCCTATTGTTTTGAAAGAAACGGCGTATACTGCGGTTTCAGCGTCGAACTGGCTCATCTCTTTGCAAAGACGCAAGGACGTCCCGTAGTTTTCACCGATGACACTTTCTCCGGCCTTCTTTCAAAACTGGAGGAAGGCTCCATTGATATGATATGCAGTTCGGGGACTTTGACCGAGGCCCGTTCCAAGAAGCTGCTGTTCTCTGACAATATGCTGGACGTCAACATAATAGCCATCACCAAAAAGTTACAACAGTCCTCCGGACACACTTCCTTCTTTTCCGATATCAGGGAGAGTTTCAGAACGAATATCATCCTGGAGGACAGGTGGAAGATGATATTGTCGGGATTGTGGGAGACACTTGTCATATCCTTGTTCTCAATACTTCTCGGGACAATTGTGGGGGCCGGGTTGTGCGGCATGCGGCTTTCCGGTGTCAGGACATTGGATTCCGTAGCCCGCTTCGTCATAGACATAGTGAGGGGGATACCTATGCTGGTCTTCCTTATGATAATGTTCTATGTAGTGTTCGCCTCTTCCGGCATGACCGGGAGGTGGATAGCCATCATAGCCTTCGCCATCAACTTCGGAGCCTATACGAGCGAGATGTTCCGCACCGGCATTGAGGGCGTGGACAAGGGGCAGACCGAGGCCGGCCTTGCAATGGGCTTCACCCGGGCGGGGACCTTCATCAATTTCATCCTTCCTCAGGCGGTCGGGAAAATATTGCCGGTCTATAAGGGGGAGGCCATATCGCTGATCAAGAATACCTCCATTGTAGGATACATTGCAATCGCCGATCTTACGCGCGTGAGCGACATTATCCGTTCCAGGACATTTGACGCGTTCTTCCCCCTGATCATAGTATCAATCATCTATTTCATCCTCGCCTGGCTGCTCGGCAGGCTTCTGGACAGATTTGCATCCAAAATTCAGCTATGATAACGGTAAGACATCTTTCAAAGGTATTTGACAGCAAAGGAAAACCCTTCAAGGTCCTCCGTGATGTCAACTGTGAAATAGGCAAGGGAGAGGTCATATCCATAATAGGACCCTCCGGTACCGGGAAAAGCACTTTCCTGCGTTGTATCAACAGGCTGGAGACTCCAACTTCAGGAGAGATTCTGATTGACGGCGAGGATATCCTCGACGACAGGGCGGACCTTCCAAAACTGCGCAGGAAGATGGGAATGGTCTTCCAGGGGTTCAACCTGTTCAATCATCTCACCATACTTGAAAATGTATCCGTCGGACCTGTGAAACTTCTCGGGATGTCCAGACAGGAGAGCAGGGAACAGGCTATGGAACTGCTCAGGATGGTGGGAATGGCGGAGAAGGCGGATGCCTATCCTGCCGATTTGTCCGGAGGCCAGAAGCAGAGGGTGGCGATAGCACGCTGCCTTTCGATGAAACCCGATATCATTCTTTTTGATGAGCCGACCTCAGCCCTTGACCCGACTATGGTAAGCGAAGTGCTTGCCGTGATACGCCAGCTTGCCAAGCAGGGTATGACAATGGCCATAGTCACCCACGAGATGAAGTTTGCAAGGGATGTCAGCACCCGGATATTCTTTATGAACGAAGGGGTCATCTACGAGGAAGGCACTCCGGAACAGATATTCGACCATCCTTCCAAGCCGGCCACCCAGGCCTTCATAAACAGGATACGCTCACTTGATTTCACCGTCATGAGCAGAAATTACGATCTGTATGGCATGAACGGAAAGTTGGAGCAGTTCTGCCGGAAATATTCTCTTTCCGACGACAAATGCACCAGAGCGCAGCTGCTTCTTGAGGAATTGCTTTCCGGCGTACTGCCTCTGGAGAAGGGGACAGCCCATATACGCTTCGATTACAGCGAGAAGAACTATAATCTCTATCTGGAGATCAGACAAGAAAATTGCGCTGTCCCTGTTATGGACAACGCAACTGTCGATGATCTCTCAATGAAAATAGTCAGGGGCTACTGCGACTGTATCGAGGAGATACAGGAAGAAGGCTCAAGACTTGTCACTATGAGAATCAAATAACGCGGACTTGCAGCCTGCTTATTCCTCGGGAGCGATAGCGCCTGAAGGGCATGCATCAGCGCAGGTACCGCACTCTATGCAGACGTTCGGGTCTATTTTGTAAATCTCACCTTCGGAAATGGCGCCAGTGGGGCATTCGCCTATGCAAGTGCCGCAAGCTACACAGTCATTGGAAATCTTGTATGCCATAATTTTTGTATTAGTTTATATGCAAAAGTAATCAAATCCCTTTATCTTTGCAAATGTTATGAGGCGATTTATTATATTACTTACCGTATTCTACTGCCCGCTGTCCGTCCTGAACGCGCAGGAGATATTCCGTTTCGAGACAACCGTGCACGATTTCGGACAGGTTCTGCTTTCTGACGGCCCTGTCAGCCACAGTTTCAAGGCAGTGAACGTATCATCCTCACCTGCAGTGATTCAGAGCGTAATCACTTCCTGCGGATGCACCTCTGTCAAATGGGACCACAACCCCATAGCTCCCGGAAAATCCACGGTCGTAAGCGCCACATACAGCAACGACGAAGGACCTTACCCCTTCGACAAGACGCTTACGGTAAGCATAGTGGGTGTAAGCAGACCGGTCATACTCCATCTCCGCGGCACCGCTATGGAAAAGCTCAGGACTGACGCCGAAATCTATACATACAGGTTCGGTGAATCCCTTGCCCTGTCTTCGGACAGTTTCAAATGCGTGAACATTGAGCAGGGCGAAAGCAGGGGAGACCAGACTACCGTTGCGAACCTTTCAGACAAAGCGGCGGCGGTTACTTTCGCAAACGTTTCCGAAGGCCTCAAGGTCGAGGTAAAACCCAATCCCGTGCCGGCAGGTGGACACGCTACCTTATATTATACAGTGTCATCCATGCCTGGAAAGTGGGGCAGGAACCTATACAAGGCCACACCTGTCGTGAACGGTAAAAGCACCGGCAGGAGCATCACAGTGACTGCCCACACCACAGAAAATTTCAGCTCACTCACCAGGGAACAGAAGAGCAAGGGCAGCAGACCCGTTTTCGCGGAGAGCACCTGGTCTTTCGGCCATAAGAAGCAGGGGACCAAGGTAAGCGCTACATTCAAATGCGTGAACAAAGGTGCCGCGCCTCTCCATATATATAAGGTTGACTCCGAATATGAAGGTGTGAGCGCAGCAATCCCGGCCAAGGATGTGGCCCCTGGTGCGGAAGGTACGCTGACCGTCACCCTTGATACGAAGAACCTCCCGAAAGGGGAGGCTCTTGTAATAGTTTCTCTTACCACGAATTCTCCGCAGCGCCCGATTGTCAACCTGTTCTTCGCGGGGATAATCGACTGACGCGTTCAGGACTGTCAGATTTTCCAGAAGGAGCTCCAGAGAGCCCACTGTCCTTGTTTGAAGTCCGTTTGATTTATTGTTTTTGACTTCCCCTTGACAATATCGGTTTCTACAAAATGATTATTTACAATTTTGTATGTTGTATTCTCCCTGTGCCCTGGGAATGAAACGTGATATTCCCAAAGTGAAACAGATTGCGTAGAATCCGGCACTATGGAGTAAATGGTGATATTCAAGTTTTCGTCTATACTGAATGAACGTATAGAGAATCCCTCACCTTCAATCTCACAGCATAGTTCATCGTGAATACGTCCTTCCTGGTCTATGATAAGCAGCATCCCTGTTGCAGAGATTGTGCCAACTTCGGAGCTGAGAGCACACAGCTTGCAGCCGCTTCCAGGAATTTCAAACGAAGCATACATTGATTGAAAGTATACTGTATTGTCTTTGCTTGCAAAAATAAAATTTCCCTGATTATCAAAGATAATTTTCATATCGTACCATTGGCATGGAACGGTCTGTGTCATAACTTTCTTTTCTTTCAATCGTTCTGTTTTTCCTGAAATATACGGAAGAGGGAAGCCATAATCGATTTTTGATAGCTTAGCAAGCCCATCGCATGGAGAAGTCAACTGTTTTCCAGACAACGGTTCAGAAGCAAATGCCGTATTGGAATCAAATAGCGACAAATACAGTACAAATATGAAAATACTTGCTATTAATTTGCTGATCTTAACCATAACTATCTTTTTTGAGGTTGTGTTGTTCTATATTGCGAAATTGTTATTACCGGGTATCTTTGATTAATTGATCCGTCATTATTATAATGGTTTCCAAAAATTGAGCCATCGTCATAATAGAGTATATTACGGTTTGAATGTGCTTCTTCCCAAAATGCAGAATTTCTACCTGTTTCTATATAATTGAAAAATAGAACACCATTTTCGTACCCATAGTTGTATATTACAACAAAATGGTCTGTAGTCCCTTCGTTAATGAGCCTTCCTCCAGCATAATCAATGCCTACGACTACAGGCATTCCCATACTCAATGCAGATACCAAATATTTAGCGCATTCTTCACTTGTTCCAATATGTTGGACTAATCCACCAACATCTGAATCATTTGTATCTCTTAATCCATGTGAATTGTCGTCATTAGTTACTTCTGATTTTATGTATACAGCATCGTTTGCTCCTGTCGTCTCAAATCCCATTTCTTTGATAATAGACTTAGCCACTTCATTACAATTACAGCCACATTCAGAATAGCCCTTATATTTAAAATTATTATCCAATTTGATCCCACCACCTATTCGTTGAGAGCTAGCAGATGAGTTATTCATACCATTGGAAGAAGAACCACTACCTCCGCCTCTGGCTTGATTGTCCATATAAGGATAACGATTGCTTGAATTTTCATTGTAAAAATCCAAATCTAAAAAGATGGTTGTAGATATCCTTTCACATATTCCTATGCATAAACTTGCCTCAATTTCCCCACCATAATATGTGTCCGAACTTTTTGTTTTATCCGCTTTGAGAAATATATAATTAGCAAGAAGTCTCTGGGCTAAAACAATTATATTTCCGAAATCATTAATATCTTCTGATTCTGAGAAGTCAGCGTATAGATCAATATTGCCATTCAAATTTCGTTCAATTCTAAATATTTGCCCAAGTAGATTGCTATACAATTTTAACCCAGTAAATATTGCATTGTTTGGGCTATTGTACTCATCATTAAAATTAATGCCGTCCCTGTCTTTAAGATATGATACAAGGTAACATGTATTATTACTTGTGTTGTAATCTTTTTCAATAATGATTTTTGTGCCTATAAATTCAATTGTTGTATCACGTGGTTCAATTGATATTTGGCAAGCAAGGTACTTATTGGCTGTTTCTACTGGAATTTCAATAGATAACACGTTTTGAGACATAGTAGCGATGCGTGAGGATTCCCAGTATGGAATGATTTTCCCAGGATCTAAAGTCAGTAAGGATGGGATGCTGGCAAAACTAGTGTCATATAACTTTAGCTCATTTTCAAATATAGATTTGGCTTCGGTTAACAACAAAGGATCAAGTTTATCTTGTAATTGAAATTGTTGCGGTACTATATTTTGTTTGGACGAACATCCAATTTGCAATAGCAGTGATAAATAAAATAAACAGGAAGGTAACGTTAATTTATGCATATGTGGAAACATAAATTGGATGTCTTTATCTATAATGCTTTGCTTGCAAAGTTACAGATTAATATTGAATTGTCAAGATATGTTTTACAAATATCATATATATGAAATGACCGTTACCCTGGATACAAAGAACCTCCCGAAAGGGGAGGCTCTTGTAATAGTTTCTCTTACCACGAATTCTCCGCAGCGCCCGATTGTCAACCTGTTCTTCGCGGGGATAATCGACTGACGCGCGGGGACTTGAACTAGTCTTTGCCGCCGCCGAGGGCCAGATAGAGCTTTACGCAGGCCTCGCGTATTTCCCCGAGATTCTGAATCTCATCTATGCACGCGGCAAACTGCTCGTTCTGGGCTGTCAGCACCTCCAGATATGTGCCTCTTCCCAGATTCATCTTGAGCTGGGTGGCCTCCAGAGCCCTTCTCATAGCCCTTACACGCGTGGAAAAATCCTCTATCTCGCTGATGCGTGTCTTAATCACCGCCATCGCATCGTTCACTTCATTTCCGGCCTTGAGCAAAGTGCCGGCGTAGTCCATTTCCAATTCCGCGAACTGACTCTTGCTGACCTTCAGTTGGGAGATGTTCAGCCCGCTATTGAAGATAGGTTGCAGCAGCCCGCCCACGGCTCCGTATATGAACGAGCCGGACCATCCCAGCGTTCCGCTTATCGTGATGCTGGGGCAGCAGTTGGCCCTTGCAAGATTAACATTGTAGAAGGCGCCGGCAAGCCTGTCCTCGGCAGCCCTGACATCGGGCCTGATTCTGACTGCCCTGATGTCGATGGAATCCATCTTCGCCGAATTGATGGCTTCATGGTAATCCTTCATTTTGCCGCGTATTACGGGATCGTCCTCCTTGCACAGCAGCAGGCGCATTGCATTTTCAGATTCTGACCTGAGCAGACGCAGGTCTTTGGCATAAGTCCTCGCCTGCATCCAGGAAGCCTCGAAATTGGCTACCGCAGCCTCGTCAGCCCTGCCTGACTCCTTGAAATAGCCCATAGTGATATAGGACTTGTGCCTGTTGACTTCAGCCGAATCTGCGGCCTCAATCTGGGCATCAAGCGTCTGCAGTTTGAAATAAAGACCTGCGACAGCAGCGATGAGTTCGGACCTCACGGCTTGTTCATAATCCCTCATCTCGTCCAGGGATGCCTTTGCTATCCTTTTCCTGTTTGTAAGACGTCCGAATATGTCTATCTCCCAGGAGGCAGAGGCGAAATTGAATGCTCCGGCTTCATTGCCGCCTCTCAGATTGCCGGTATATGTGGCCGCCTGGTCGGAACCTGCGAACAGGTGGGGAAGATAGGCGAGCCTTGCGGCCTTCAGCCTTGAATCGGCCTGGGCCACGCGTTCGTGCGCCATCTTAAGGTCATAGTTGCGCGCAAGCGCGGTGTCGATGAGGGCGTGAAGTTCGCTCTCGAAGAATATTTCCTTGTAGGATGGCAGTTCAATCGATGCAAGATCCTCGGAATTCCTGGAATGCCATTTCCCGTAAAGACCGCAGGAAGTTGCTGACAATGAGAGAATTGCCGCTACTATTACTATGCTAATATGCTTCATCTTCTTTTTCTTTAGCCAAGGGTTTGACTTTTTCCTGTATAGTCTGGAATATCACAAACAGTGAAGGGACAAGGAACAACAGTCCCGTACATCCCACCAGCATTCCGAATACCGTTCCCACACCGAGGCTGATATTGCCGGCAGCGCCGACTCCACGACTTGTAAGCAGGGGAAGCAGACCTATCACCATTGTTCCGGCAGTCATCAGTATGGGGCGCAGACGCGCTTTGGCCGCCTCCAGGGCAGAGTCGACTATGCTCAGCCCTTCGTGACGTTTCTGCAGGGCGAATTCCACGATAAGTATACCTGTCTTTGCCAGCAGGCCGATGAGCATCACGACACCCGTCTGCAGGTAGATGTTGTTGCTCAAGCCGAATACCTTGGTCATCAGGAATGCTCCCATAAGTCCGAGAGGGACTGAAAGCATTATGGAGAAGGGTACTATATAGCTTTCATACAGACAGGCGAGTATCAGGAAGATGAGCAGGGCGGAAATACCGAAGATAACCATCATGCTCGAGCCTTCGCTCTCCTCTCGTGTCATACCTCCGAATTCTATGGCGCTGTCGTTGTCCAGAACTCTGGCAGCTGTTGCGTTCACTGCGTTTATCAGGTCGCCCGTAGACATTCCGGAAGCCTGGGCAGCATTCAACTGTATGGAATTGAGAAGGTTGAATCTCGAAAGCGAGGTGGGGCCGTATACCCTCTTGAGATCGAGGAAATGGCTCAAGGGAGCCATCCTGCCGTCCTTGGTGCGGGTGAACATACTTGAAAGCGATCTCTCGTCAAGATGGCTGTCGGCCGTTCCCTGAACCATCACCTTGTAGGATTTTCCGAACAGGTTGACGTCATTGACATAGCTTCCTCCCATGAATGAGGAAAGCGTGCCCAGCAGTGAAGTGACATCTATGCCGGCCCTCTTGCATTTTGCAACATCCACATTCACGAGCCATTTGGGATTGTCCACAAAGAAATTGGAATAGGCGAGTCCGATTGCCTTATCTTCGGAGAGAGCTGCCAGGAATTTGTCGCGTTTCTCGGAGAATTCAATTATGTCGCCGCCCGTCTTGTCCTGAAGGTAGATCTCGGCATTGGCGGAGGTTCCGTAGCCGGGGATCATAGGCATCATAAAAGGTATTATTGATGCATCGGGATACATTGCGGCTATCTTCACTCCTATTTCATCCATCACTTTGTATATGGACATGAATTCGCGTTCCTCCCAGTTCTTGAGCGCTATCACGAAGAAGCCGGCGTTTGAAGAACGCTCAGTGGTGAAGCCGAATCCCGCAGTCATACCGATGTTCTCCACGTCGTCAATCTTCTGTATTTCCTTCTGTATCTCCTTCATGATGTCTGTCGTGACACTGAGCGAGGTACCTGTAGGCATCACCACGTCGCAGAGCAGCATTCCCTTGTCTTCCTGAGGTACGAAGCCCGTAGGTGTGGTGCGTATAGTCCAAACCATAAGGACTACGGATGCCGCAACTATCACGAGCGCTATCCAGGGTCGCTTGATGAAGGGTTTTATTCCGTTCTTGTATTTTTCGCTCCAACGTCCGAAAGCGGTGTCGAAAGCCGTGCAAAAGCGTTTGTACAGATTGGTTTTTGTTCCGTTATCCTTGTTTTCCGTCTTCGGCTTGATGAGCAGGGCGCAGAGGGCGGGCGAGAGGGTGAGGGCGTTGATGGCGGAAATGCCCACCGCTACGGCCATCGTGAGACCGAACTGACGGAAGAAAGTTCCGCTTGTACCCGGCATCATGCTGACGGGGATGAACACGGCCATGAACACGAGAGATGATGTGATGACGGCCATGGAGATTTCTCCCATCGCGTCCACGGAGGCTTTCATCGAGGACTTGTAGCCGACATCCAGCTTCTCGTGGACGGCCTCCACCACGACTATACTGTCATCCACCACAGTTCCGATTACAAGTACGAGCGCGAAAAGGGTGATGAGGTTTATTGAGAATCCGACGGCTGTCATGAACGCGAAAGTTCCTATGAGTGAGACAGCTATACCGACGAAAGGGATGATGGTGGACTGCCAGTCGTGAAGGAAGAGCAGAACTATCAGTATCACCAGAAGTATGGCCTCGATCAGCGTCTTGACAACTTCATGCATGGAGGCAATCAGGAAGTCATTCGAGTTCATCAAGGCGTCGAACTTCAAGTCGGGCTGTTTCAGCTGCTCTTCTTTCAGCAGCTTCGTGATCTCGTCGTTCACGACCTTGGCGTTGGATCCTGCGGTCTGGTACACGAGGCAGAGAGCGCCGGGATGGGCGTTGACCTCGTTGTTGAACATATAGTTCTCCGCACCGAGCTCCACTTCAGCTACGTGCCCGAGACGCAGAATCTCCCCGTTCTGGCTGTTTTCCCGGATAATGATGTTGTTGAATTCCTCTACGGTTCTCAAACGGCCGGAGTATACCATGGTGTATTGCATACGCTCGGGGCTGTCAGCTCCAAACGTACCGGTTGCCGCTTCGATGTTCTGGTCGGCGAGGGCTGCGATTATGTCCTCCGGAACCAGATTGTGGCTGGCAAGGACATCGGGCTTGAGCCATATTCGCATCGAATAATCGGAGCCGAACATCTGGAATTTGCCCACACCGCTGATTCGCATCACCTTTGGCTTCAGGTTGATGTTCAGGTAGTTGGCAAGAAATTTACTGTCATATTTGTCGTCAGGTGACGATATGGATATGATCTGCAGTATGGAATTCTGCTGCTTGGTGGTGGTCACTCCAGTCTGACGTACCTCCGCGGGCAGTTTGGGCAGAGCCAGTGACACCCTGTTCTGGACGTTGACCGTGGCCATGTCGGGGTCGGTTCCCTGTTTGAAGAAGACGGTTATGCTGGCCTCTCCGGAATCGTTGGTCTGTGACGTTATGTAGAGCATGTTCTCCACACCGTTTATGGACTCTTCGATAGGGATTACTACGGAATTCTGCAAAGTCTGTGCGGATGCTCCGTTATAGACTGCGTATACGTTTACGGTGGGAGGGGCGATGTCCGGGTACAATTCCACCGGAAGCGACGTCAGTCCTATGATACCGGCAATGACTATCAGGATACTGATTACAGAGCTCAGAACCGGTTTTTTTATGAATGTCTTGAGTTCCATCACCTATTCCTCCACAGGCATAATCTTAGTTCCGTCTATCATTTTCCTCACTCCCTCGGCGACGAGGATGTCTCCGCTTTCAACGCCTGATTCAACTATATATTCCCCGTCGTTCAGACGGTAGACTTCAACTTCAGCCGATTTTGCCATATAGCTTCCGTCAGGCTGCTTGACGGCCTTGAATACGAAATGCTTGTCCTGTATCTCGTAGGATGCAGAGCGCGGGATGACAATTCCGTCATACTGATATGTGATTGTCACGGTACCGCTTCCGCCTGCTGACAGTATTAAATTCGGGTTGGGATATGCAACGCGTACGCTTATCGCACCTGTCTGGCTGTCAATGATGCCGGAGATGGTCTCTACGTGTCCCTTTTCCTCGTAAACGATACCGCTTCCGAGTTCCAGAGTTGCCTCGGGAATGTTTTCAAGCATCTTTTCCTTGGTGCCGCTCTCCCGCAGAAGCTCCATATATACGTCGGAATCGATTGACATATAGGCATATATCGTGCTGTTGTCACTGACTATGGTCAGAGGATGCTCAATGGCAGGAGCCACAAGGCTGCCCTGACGGTAATTGATGCTGCCAACCACTCCGTCGTGGGGCGAACATATCACGGTATGGTTGAGGTCATTCTCTGCTTTTTTCAACCCGGCATTCACTTCAGCCAGCTGTGCTTTGGCTATCATCAGCGTGTTTGACTCCACCTTGTACTGGTGTTCCGACACAATGCCTTTTTCATACAGCTGTCTTGTCGCATCAAGTTCCAGTTCCTGTGTCTGAACATTGGCTTCCGCCATAAGGACAGCAGCCCTGGCGTTGTCCACGGCGGCCTGATACGGTGTGGCATCGATTTCAAACATTTTCTGTCCTTTCCTTACCATCTGTCCCTCGACCACAAGTACTGAGGTCAGGATTCCGTTGACCTGAGGAAATATGCTTATATCCCTTTTCCCTTTCAGGCTAGCCGGGTTGGAATATGGTACGTTGCAAACCCGTTTTGTGGCTTTTATCACTTTGACTTCGGGAATCTGGTTCTCATCGGATTTTCCGGAATTCTGCCCGCATCCGGAAACAAGGAGGAGCGTCGTAAATGCGAAAAATAAAGTTCTTTTCATAAAAAAGTATTCTATTCAACAAAGTTACAAATATTTATATAAAAAAGGAAACCGGCCAAAATTGCTTTTGACCGGTCTCCAATATTATTCTGCCGAAGAATTATTCGGGAAGCATAACAAGTTCATAGAAGTTCTGCTGGTCAAGTATTTCCTTGACTGCAGTCTTGATGCCGTCAGCAGTGATATTGTTGATTGCAGCCTCATATTCCGCATCATAGTTTCCACCGTGGTTCGCATTGTACTTGAATGCGCTCATCCAGTAGGAATTTGTGATGCGTTTCTCGGGAAGGTTCTTCTTTGCATTCTCGATTGCGCGGGTGAGCTGCTCCTCGGTGGGGCCGTCGGTTGCAAGACCGTTCAGACCTTTGAGGGCCAGTTCGCGGAGTTTCTCCTGCTGGTCGATGTTGGTATCGAAATAAACCTGAAGCATTGCATCTTCGAAGGGCTCGTAGTCGATGTTGAATACAGCAGAAGCGCCGTATGTGCCTCCTTCCTGCTCACGCAGGGTCTCGGTGTAGATCATATCGAGGATGAAGCCTGCCGCATCAAGATTGACTTCCTTCTGCAGGGTGTAGGGGATATTGGCGGTATGAACCTGAAGAACCGTGGCTTTCGGAGTAGTCATAGTCGCCTTGAAGATATCCTGAATCTTGCCCTTTACAGGAACTGCGATGTTGGCGGTATTCCAGTTGGATGCCTTCTTGCCTTTGGCGAGGCTGCCGCAGTATTTCTCTACAAGAGGCTTGATTGTGTTGATGTCGACGTTGCCCACGATGTAGAGAGTTGCACCGGCTATGTCGTTGAACATCTGCCTGTAGTATTTTGCATAAGTGTCCAGATTGGCCTTCTGCGCAGTTTCAACGGAAAGGTATGAAGCGTAGGGGCTGTTTCCGAACAGGCCCTTGTACAGACGGTCTGAGAACTTGTAGTCGGGGGTGCTGATCATATTGGGCAGAATGGCGTTGATCTGGTTGATGCCGACGTTCCATTCTTCCTGGTCGAAACGGGGATTGGTGAAATAGAGGTTCAGAAGCTGCAGGGCGGTTTCGAAGTCTTCGGGAGTGCTGCTGCCCCTGACGCCGCTCCTTGCGCCCGTGATGAAGGGTGCTACGCTGAGCGTCTTGCCTGTCAGCATCTTGGATACTGTGGTGTTGCTGTAAGATGCGATACCGCAGTTGGAATCGAATACCTGCATTACCGTACCGTCGAAAGAGCTTACATCCTCAGCGGGAACAAGGCTGCGTCCGCCCTTCTTGGAGAGATCGAAGACGACCTGGTCTTTCTTGTACTCAGTGGGCAGGACAACCACCTTGAGACCGTTCTTCAGGGTCCATACTGTGGAATTGTAATCACCTGCTGCTGTTTTCTTTACGGCACCGGCCTTGAGCTTTATGCCAGCCATGAAATCACTGCTGATCTCTTCTGCGGCATTTGCCTGGATCTCGGAGTTCTTAACCTCGTCAACAACGGCGAGAAGCTGTTCCTTTGTAGGGTGAACCTGACCTTCCTGGTCAACGCCTGTATATATTATGGTAAGGTGCTCGCCTGTGAAAATCTGGGGCAGAACCTGGTTGATGAGGGCAGCGTTGACCTGTGAGCAGAGAGCCTGGGCAATCTGAAGCTCGGTCTCGGGAGCGAGATATGAGTAACCGCTGAAGAAGTGGTTCATGATGGGATATATGAACTCGGGGTTCTTGCGTGTGCTGACACCTGCAACCTTGTCTTTCAATGACTTGATGATGTTCTCCTTGACACGGTTTACCTCGCCGTCGTTGAAGCCGTAGCGTTTCATCTTTTCAACCTCGGTGAGGAATGCCTTGGCAGCTTCGAGGGTTTTGGCATTGTCGCAGGTTACCTCGCCGTCGACAGCCTCACAGGTCTCGGTAAGATTGTAGATTCCAAAGCTGGCCCCGAGGAAAGGAGCGTCAGCCTTTGATGCGATGTCATTGAACCTTTCATTCATCACTCCTCTGATGATGCGTTTGAGTATCCTCTCGAAGTAGCCCATATCGGTACCGTTGACAGCCTTGGGTGTGGGTTCTCCGAGCTTCCAGATGAATTCGATGTTGGTAGAAGTGTTCTCCTTGTCGGTAAGGATTCCAACTACGGTCTCATCGTTGATTTCGACTGCCGGCATTTCCTTGACAGTGGGCTGTGCAGGCGCGGGAATGTCTGCAAACAGTTTCACTACCTTGTTGTAGACCTGATCCACGTCAATGTCACCGACGATGATGAGGGCCTGCATATCGGGCTGGTACCAGGTCTTGTAGAAAGTCTCGAGGCTTGAAGGCTTGAAGGTTTTCAGGTTCTCCTCGCTTCCTATGACATTGCATTTTGCGTATTTGCTGCTTTCACCATACATATAGGGTGCGCTCTGCTCGAACATACGCCATGAGGCGGTGTTGCGTGTGCGTTTCTCTTCCAGAATCACTCCGCGCTCGGCATCGATCTCGCTGGCCTCGTTGAGCACGAAATGGGAATAGTCGTGCATTACCAGAAGGCAGGTGTCAAGAATGCCTTCACGGGTGATAGGCATATTGTTGAGCATATACTGGGTATGCTCAACGCCTGTCGATGCGTTGATGTTACGGCCGAATTCCGCGCCGATGTGCTGCAGGTAGTCGAGCATCTGCTTGCCGGGGAGGTTCTTCAGACCGTTGAAGCACATGTGCTCGAGGAAGTGGGCGAGACCGTCCTGGTCGGGAGTCTCCTGGATTGCACCTACGTTTGTAGCAAGATAGAATTCGCAGCGTCCCTCGGGAAGGGCGTTGTGACGGATGTAGTAGGTCATTCCGTTTTCGAGCTTACCGGTCTTGACCTCAGGGTCGTTGGGCAGGGGATTCTGTCCGAACGCGAAGGTTGCCGTCAATACAAGGGCAACGACTGAAAGAAAATATTTTTTCATTTTCATTAAAAATTTATTGTTTTTCAATAACAAAGTCTATGCCAAACTATGTTGACATAGACTTTTGTCATGAAAATTCAACTATTTTGCAAGACGTTTGTAGTTCTCCAGACGGATCTTGGCAAATTCCTCTGTCTTCTTGAGGAGTTCGTCAGCCTGGTCGGGGAACATCTTGTAGAGAGAAGCGAAACGCACCTCACCCTTGAGGAAATCCTGGAATTTGGTCCAATCGGGCTCCTTGGAATCAAGGCTGAAAGGATTCTTTCCTTCTTCCACGAGGGCGGGATTGTAGCGGTAGAGCTGCCAGTAACCGCACTCGACGGCGAGTTTCTCCTCACGCTGGCTCAAGCCCATACCGGCCTTCAGACCGTGGTTGATGCAGGGTGCATAGGCGATGATGATGGAAGGACCGTCATAGGCCTCGGCTTCCTTGATGGCGTTGATGAACTGAACCTGGGAAGCTCCCATTGCAACCTGTGCCACATAGACATACCCGTAGCTCATTGCCATCATTCCGAGGTCTTTCTTGCGAACCTTCTTGCCTGAAGCGGCGAATTTGGCTATGGCTCCCGCGGGGGTTGACTTGCTGCTCTGTCCGCCTGTGTTGGAGTAAACTTCGGTGTCCAGAACGAGTATGTTGATGTTTTCACCGCTGGCCAGAACGTGGTCGAGTCCGCCGTATCCTATATCATAGCTGGCGCCGTCGCCGCCGATGATCCACTGGCTGCGTGCAGGGATGAAGTGCTCGTAGGTGAGAAGCTGTTTGCAGATGTCACAGCCGCAGTCCTTCATAAGGGGAACGAGCTTGTCGGCAACCTCACGGGTGGAAGCTGCGTTCTGCGGAGCATCGAGCCACTGCTGGAACAGGGCTTTGATCTCCTCGCTGCAGCAGTCGCACTGGAGACCTTCCGTCATCAGCTTGGCAACTGTCTGACGTGCGCGGTCGGAACCTACGTGCATACCGAGACCGAACTCGCAGAAGTCCTCGAACAGGGAGTTCTGCCAGGCGGGACCGTGACCTTCAGCGTTTGTGCAGTAAGGTGAAGCGGGATATGAAGCACCGTAGATTGAAGAGCAACCGGTAGCGTTGGAAATCATCATCCTGTCACCGAAGAGCTGGGTGATGGCCTTGATGTAGGGAGTCTCGCCGCAGCCGGCGCAGGCACCGCTGAATTCGAAATAGGGCTGGTTGAACTGTGAGGTCTTCATATTGGCCTTTGATGCCTCGATATCGGTGTAGCCGACTTTCTTGTCCAGATATTCGTATTCCTTCTGAACCTTGTCGTCCTCGGAGTCATAGGGAACCATTGAAAGGGCTTTCTCCTTGGCAAGGCAGTAGTCAACGCAGTTGCCGCATCCGGTGCAGTCAGCATTGGAGAAGGCGAGAGTGTAGTATTTGGCCTCGCTTCCGGCGGGAGCACCCTTGACAGGAAGAAGCTTGATCGTCTTGGGAGCCTTGGCTGCCTGTTCCTCGGTGAGGAGGAAAGGACGTATCACGGCGTGAGGGCAGACAATCGCGCAGGTGTTGCACTGGAGACATTTTTCGGCGTCCCAGGCGGGAACCTTGACGGCGATTCCGCGTTTCTCGTATGCAGCGGTTCCTGCAGGCATTGTGCCGTCAACGGTGAATACGCTGACAGGCAGTTTGTTGCCGTTCTGTGAGTTGCAGACGTCTGCAATCTCCTTTACGAAGGTGGGAGCCATACGCTCCTTGCCGGGAATCTCGAATTTCGCAGTGATGTTCTTCCAGTCGGCTGGAACCTTGACCTCGGTGTATTCGCCGCCGCGGTCAACGGCCGCATAGTTCATCTTGACGACGTTCTCACCCTTCTTGCCGTAGCTCTTGTCGATGGCGTGCTTCATATGACCGACGGCCTCCTCGTAGGGGATGATGCCCGTGATTTTGAAGAAGGCGCTCTGGAGTATGGTGTTGGTGCGTCCGCCGAGACCGATCTCAGCTGCAATCTTTGTGGCGTTGATAATGTAGAGCTTGAGGTTCTTGCGTCCGATGATGCCCTTTACGTGGTCGGGGATGCGCTTGAGCGTCTCTTCCTCGTCCCAGAGGCTGTTGAGGAGCAGGGTACCGTTCTGCTTGATGCCTTCGAGAACGTCGTATTTGCTCAGGTATGAAGGTACGTGGCAGGCTACGAAGTCAGGGGTGCTGACAAGGTAGGGGGCCTTGATGGGCTCCTTGCCGAAACGCAGGTGGCTGCAGGTGTATCCGCCTGACTTCTTGGAGTCATAGTCGAAGTAGCCCTGTGCATACAGCGTGGTGTTATCGCCTATGATCTTGATGGTGTTCTTGTTTGCACCTACGGTACCGTCTGAGCCGAGACCGTAGAAACGGCATTCGGTCGTGCCCTCCTTTACTATGGAGAATTCCTCTTTCTGGGGGAGTGACAGGAAGGTGACGTCATCCACGATACCTATGGTGAAATTGGTCTTGGGCTCTTTGGCCTCGAGATTCTCGTAGACTGCGAGTATCTGTGAAGGAGTGGTGTCCTTTGAAGAGAGACCGAAACGGCCGCCTACGATGACGGGAGCGTTCTCCTCGCCCTGGAAGAGGGCCTTGATGTCGAGATAGAGGGGCTCTCCGAGAGCTCCGGGCTCCTTGCAGCGGTCCAGGACGGCGATTTTCTTCACTGTCTTGGGCAGGGCCTTGAAGAAGTATTTGGCTGAGAAAGGACGATAGAGGCGGACTATCATAAGACCGACCTTCTTGCCTTCGGCTACGAGCTTGTCGACCACGCCTTTCACGGTCTCGGTCACTGAGCCCATTGCTATGATGATGTTTTCGGCCTTGGGGTCGCCGTAGAAGTCGAAGGGACGGTAGTCACGGCCGGTGAGCTCTGAGATTTCACCCATATAGCGTGCCACGATGTCATCGACCTCGCTGTAATATTTGTTGCGTGCCTCGGTGTTCTGGAAGAATACGTCGGGGTTCTGGGCGGTACCGCGTGTAACGGGGGCGTCCGGATTCAGAGCCCTCTTGCGGAAATTCTGCAGAGCCTTTTCAGAAATCATTTCCTTGAGTTTGTCCTCGTCTATGAGTTCAATCTTCTGGATTTCGTGTGAAGTGCGGAATCCGTCGAAGAAGTGAACGAAGGGCACGCTGCTCTTGATGGTTGAAAGATGGGCGACGGCTGCCAGGTCGAGGGCTTCCTGAACTGATGCGGAAGCGAGGAATGCGAATCCTGTCTGGCGGCAGGCCATCACGTCCTGGTGGTCACCGAAGATGGAAAGGGCGTGGGTGGCAAGTGCACGTGCCGATACGTGGAAGACTGCGGGGAGAAGTTCGCCCGCGATCTTGTACATATTGGGGATCATCAGAAGCAGACCCTGTGATGCCGTGAAGGTGGTGGTGAGGGCACCGGCCTGAAGTGAACCGTGTACGGCTCCGGCAGCTCCGCCTTCGCTCTGCATTTCGGTGACTTTGACAACCTCACCGAAAAGGTTCTTTTTACCTGCTGCGGCCCATTCGTCCACATTTTCAGCCATTGTTGATGAAGGGGTGATAGGATAGATGGCAGCATGCTCACTGAACAGGTAAGCAATGTGGGCAGCTGCCCAGTTGCCATCGCAGGTAATGAATTTCTTTTGTGCCATAATGCGATATTTTAAGTTTATATTTTATAGTTCTGACGTTCGTACGCAAAATACTGACAAATATAGCAATATTTGCCGGAAAAAGAAAGATACTGTTGCTAGATGTGGACACTCCTTTGGTTTGCGTAGGGAGTGGCCACACTTCACCCCAACACAACATACTAGAAGGCAGGTTGCGTGGCTACTCCCTTACTTTTCTGAAGGAGTGGCCACATCCTCTATCAATCCTGCATATCTTTTTACCTCTTTCGGACTAATTCTGAGAATGCGTGCTATCCTTTCGACAGATGCTTTGGTTTTTCGCTGCAAAGGTATGACAAGAGCAATCTTCCGTTCTTTTGTAAGAAGGTTCAAGGTATTTGTGGAGTATTTCCGGCGTGCTATTTCCTGTGCTTCCGCGTACAATTCAGTATCGTTGAAACGGACAACGTGCGAAACATATCTCATCTCTTCGACGGCGCTGTCGGTCATTGCCATCGAACGGTAGAATTCTTTCTTGCCACCATAAATTCTTTCCACAATCCCATAATCGATGTATGACTTCAAATGTATCGAGCCGTCCATATTGATACGGAATCCGGAATTTTTCAATTTTGCCTTGGTTTGAAGAATATTGCGGATATTTCTTACTCCCAGGCGTTCGATAGGTACACTGTCGTCGGATGATTCGCTGAAATATGCATTGAATGATGACCACCTGTAATCCTCTGCCCTGGAAGTAATCTTTGCGGCAACGGGATTATTCAAGACATACGCAATGCAGTTCATCAGGTAATACCTGTCGGCTATGACAATCGGTTTTGCCGAGATTCCGCAATATACCGGATCCGTCTTATATTTCAGAACGAAATACCTTGAATAATCCCGCTTGAATGAATTGGAAAAACATTCAGCCTTATCGTAGCTGTCGCTCCAAATCACAAAATGTGAGTGGGTTGACATATGGCAGAAGCAAACAATCTTGACATTCGCTTTAAAAGCACAGATTGCGCTTATCGTGACAGCTTGCCTGTAATCGTTTTCAGATGTGTACACAATGCCATTATCCTCCCCGTCGGTACATACGTGATAAAAACGGATAGGATTGCATTCGTAATCGTCATTCTCATTGAAGTGTTTCATAATTCTGTAGAAGTTTTGGATTTTTCTGTTATGGTTCATATCATACACAACAAAGTTAGGAGTTTAATCAAGGCATTTCAAGAGGCAAAAAAATGACATTTGTTCAGTTTTATCATCAATATTTCCTAAATTTGTCCGTTAATATGAAATTCGATTGGATTTAACACGGATTGATATGTTCGAGAACTTACAGGACAAGCTTGAGCGTTCGCTCAAAATACTGAAGGGCCAGGGAAAGATTACTGAAATCAACGTTGCCGAAACTTTGAAGGAAGTCCGCAGGGCTCTGCTGGATGCCGACGTGTCATATAAGGTGGCCAAGGGTTTCTGCGATGATGTAAAAGCTAAGGCAATGGGAGCCAATGTTCTGACGGCAGTTAACCCCGGTCAGATGATGATAAAGATCGTGCACGATGAACTCGCTGCACTGATGGGAAGCGAGGCCAGCGAGTTCAACGTGAAAGGCAGTCCCGCAATCATTCTGGTTGCCGGTCTCAATGGTTCCGGTAAGACCACGCTTAGCGGTAAACTTGCCAATTACATAAAGAGCAAGAAAGGAATGAAAGTCCTGCTTGCTGCCTGTGACACCTTCCGCCCTGCGGCAATAGATCAGTTGAAAGTCCTTGCTGAAAGTGTCGGAGTGCCCGTCTATAGTGAGGAAGGTGAGAAAGACCCCGTTAAAGTAGCAAAGAACGCCGTCACCTATGCAAAATCAAACGGATTAAGCGTGGTCGTAGTTGATACGGCCGGACGTTTGAGCGTGGATGAGGAGTTGATGAATGAAATTGAGACTCTTTCAAAGGTTATAAATCCTACTGAGACGCTGTTTGTTGCCGATGCGATGACCGGCCAGGATGCCGTAGAAACGGCAAAAATATTCAATGAGAGATTGTCAGTTTCGGGCGTTGTTCTGACAAAAATGGACGGAGATACACGCGGTGGTGCGGCATTGTCCATCAAGGCAGTCACCGGCAAACCGATTAAGTTCATTTCGGCAGGGGAGAAGATGGATGCTCTCGACGTGTTCCATCCTGCCCGCATGGCCGATAGGATACTCGGTATGGGTGACGTCGTGTCACTGGTGGAAAAGGCCCAGGAGCAGTTCGACGAGAAACAGGCCCGTGAGATGAAGAAGAAGATTGCCAAGGATCAGTTCAATCTCCAGGATTTCTATAATCAGATACAGCAGGTGCGCAAGATGGGTAATATCAAGGATTTGGCAGGTATGATTCCTGGGGTTGGTAAGGCGATCAAGGACATAGATATCGATAATGACAAGGCCTTCAAGAGCACTGAGGCCATAATTCTTTCAATGACACCATACGAGCGAGAAAACCCTGACATAATCAACGGCAGCCGTCGCAAGCGCATCGCTGACGGTTCAGGAACGTCTCTCCAGGCAGTCAATCAGCTTCTCAAGCAGTTCGAGAGCAGCCGCAAGATGATGAAGATGGCAATCAACCCGGCTGCTATGATGCAAATGGCCCGCCGGATGAGGCATTGATGGCTTTTCTTATCGAAATCAGTCGGCAAAACAGTTTTATTCCGGTGCGGAATCTCCTGAAGTTGTGGCTACTTCCTTGGAGAAGTGAGGGAGTGGCCACGCTCTACGTCAATACAATATACTAGAAGGCCTGTCGCGTGGCCACTCCCCACGTCAATCAGCAGAGTGTCCACAGTTTTTGCCTATGGACGTTCAACAAGATACTCGGCGAAGATGCGGGCCGCTGATTCGACCTTGGCGGCGCAGGGACGGATTCTGTAGTATTCGGCATTGCGCTCCGATGGGACGAAATCGCCGGCAGACGGCGCTGACTTAAGGCCCAGGAGCTCTGCGCAGATTATTGAGCCGTTTGCCTGCCTGAATTTCTCCAGGAGGTCCTGCACCAGTTTGTAACAGTCTGCCTTGCCGTTTCGGTCCTTGCCGTCTGTCTGGCCGGAATCGAGTCCGGCGAGTATCACAAGACCGGAGACGGCTCCGCACATCATACGCATCCTGCCCACGCCTCCGCCGAAACCGGCTCCTATTTTCAGTGCCGTGTCCTCGTCAATTCCGTAAAGGTCGGCAAAGGCCGCTACGACACTCTGGGCGCAGCCGTAGCCTTTCATAAAGTACTCTACGGCCGTCTGAACCCTCTTTTCCAAGTCTTCGCCCATAGGGGGATCAATCCTTGATCGTCCAGACTGTCTCGGGAGTGCCGGGAACGCCCTCCACTGCCCTGTATGACACCATGACGCCCGTCTCCGGGTCGCAGTACTCGTGGCAACTCCACAGATTCGCCTTTACTCCGGTAGGGGTGATTTTCAGATGGTTGGCAGTCTTGCCGTTGACGGTCTCCTGTCCTATGTTGGTAACCTGCATGGTGTTGAGCGAGGCATTGTCCATACGGAAGCATTCGTATGTGAGCGTCTCACCTTTGCGTTTCAGGGCAACTCCACCCTTGTAAGAGATGTTTTGGAGCCAGGCGTAGCCCTTGCTTTTCTCGGTCTTGTTGATATCCTTTCCTTTCAGCTTGCCCTTGATCGTATAGACGCCGCCGCTGAGAGTCACTTCGTAGTCTGTGCCCTCTTTCGCATAGGTGTAGTGCCAGCGTGTGGTCTTTCTTGAGGCATCCACGTTCTGGTTGAACTTCTTGTCGCCAATTCTGATGTCGATGGTCTTGCCGCCGTCTACAGCGGTCTCGACCCACTTCACACTGGAAACGCTGTTCCCCTTGGTAAGCACATAGTCGTAGGTCTGTGCGCTGGCCGCGCAGGCAAACATAGCAACTGCCGCTATGATGAACAATGTTTTTTTCATTATTTTATAGTATTGATTCTCAATCTGTTTTCAACTAAGGATGTCAGCTGTTCCAATTTTTCGTCATCTGCTGCGCCAAGAATGATTACCGCCAGCAGCCCGCTTTTCACCTCCTGGCATATCAGCCTCAGAGGCTTGTCATCTTCGCAAAGGGCATCGAAGCCCCAGGCATTCTTTCCGTTGAACTTGAACTTGACGACAGGGGATTCCTCGCTGTCATCGTCGAATCCGACGGATTCGGCGTAATTGGCGAAGGCCTGGTCTTCGGCAGTTTCGCCCTCCGGCATAGGTCCGGCGTGAATCTCCACGAATTCCCCGTCAGGCCCGTACGCCTCGCTGTGGCATATCTCGGTGCCGCTTTCGTCTGTGTAGACGTCATTCTCGACGTTCCATCCGTCGGGAAGTTTGAATATGATGTCAGCCCTCATTCCGATATAGTTCAATATGCCTGCAAATATAAGACAATTTACAATTTCAAGAGCATAAAGGAACAAAAAAGAACGGGCCCGAAATTGGGTCCGTTCCTTTCAAAGGTTCAGATGCAAGTTATTTCTTGTCTGTAAGGGCTTTCACACCGAAGAAGATTGCGCGGCATTTGTCTGAAGCAGTACCTTCGGGAGTTGTAACCGTTACTTCTGTGTCTGCAGACAAAGAACCACCGAAATTGATTTCGTATTTATCTGTATCGGATACGGTGATTGTGTAAGGACTGTTACCTGTCGCACCATCGTTGGGTGCAATATCCTTAGAAACAGCCTGATCGCCTACCTTGAACTCCACTTTGGTGGCTTTTCCTTTCCAGGCAATTGCATAGAAGGATACTCCGTATGCTCCTGCAGGAACGGTGACAGAAAGAGAACCCTGTTTACTGCTAGTTCCAATCTTCAAAACTTTCTGGTTTTCAGTACCGTTGATTGTAGCAATACCGTCATCATAGGCATTTGAGCCAAGTGTATATTTCAGGTCGATTGAATACTCTGAAACTACAGGTGTGGGAGGTTCGGGAGTCTCGCCGGCCTCGTGTGAAACATACATTCCGACAAGCTCATCAGTTTTAGCACCTGACTTATCGGTGTAGCTGGTCTTGTAAGCTATGATGGTGAGTTTATCGCCTTCTTTCACACCAAGAGTACCGAATTTCTTCGTTTCGCCCTTCCAACCGGTTGATACGCCGTAAACATACGCGGAACCGCTCTCATCAACAAGTTCGAAGTTTCCGTAGGTCTCAAGATCAAACTTGTGGCCCGGAATGCTGGAGCCGTCAGTAACGACACCGGTTACCATTACATAGTTCTTGGGATCGTTCTTGTCGTCATCGGGGAGAGCAATAGCTTCAGCAGCTGTCTTGACAGTAACGGGCTTGACATTCTCGATGACACCGTTGGTAAGTTCGATAGTGCCATTGTATTCATCCCTGTTGCCTATGATTGTAACGATGTCACCGACTTTGAGAGTGCTGTAGGCAGCAAAATTGGTGGCTTTGTAAGCATAAGTCTCGGCGGAGTAATCCTTGAAGTGGAAATTGCCCTTTGTTGCATCGTCTATCTTGGTAACAATACCGCTGACCCGATAAACAGTGGAGCTCTTGGGAGCATCGTTGAATTCTTTGACAGTGACCTCGAGGATGGCACCTTTCTGAGCAAGGGAAGCTACTGCAGAATAATTCTTGCTGCCATCTGTGGTGGTGAAGGTAAGCTCTGTGCTGCGGTCGCCGGTTTCATTCTTGGCTGCGAGGAAAGTGACGGTAGCTTTTTCGCCTGCTGTCTGGATTCCTGTAACAGAGAGCCAGGATTTGGCATCATCGGGAATTGTGACTGAAACACCGTTGCCCTTGCATACGAGAGCTGCTTCGAAGTTGCCGCCCTCGATGGGGAGAGCCTCCAGTTTCACACCGTTGAATACGAGAGAGTCGCATTTGATGAGGGATTTATTGACCTGATATACATTGGCCAACTTCTCTTTTGTCTCAGGTGTTCCGTTGTAATCCATCAGTACACCTTCGATGATAAGCTCGTCACCTACAGAAAACTCGTCACCCTTTGTAAATGCAGCGCCGTCAATCCAGAGGCCACGATAAACCTCAAGCCATTTGCCATCCTCAAACTTACCGTTGTCGGAAAGGAAGAATGTGGCATTGCCATACTGAACACTGATTTCGTTGATCTTGCATACGATACCTTTCACACGGTATACAGGTGATCCTGCAGGATATTCTTTGCAGATCTTGATGGCCTCTTCAACATTCAATGTCTTTGGCTCGACTTTCTCGGCCTCCTGTTTGATGATAATTGTCTGTTCCTTTCCGGCACAGCTGATCTTGATTGTATTTTCGCGGGTTGCGGGAGCTTTTTCTGCGGAGAAAGTCACCTTTGTCTCGCCGGCTGTTCCGCTCATCGGGTTGATTGTGAGCCACTCGGGAATGGCGTTGATTGACCACGAGTCCTTTGCAGTCACTGTGATGGTCTTGCTGTTGGTTCCTTCGTTGTTGGTAAGACCAATGTATGAAGAATCAACTTGGATCTCATCAAGAAGGGTGGGAGTTTCTTTTGTACATCCGATTGCAAGAGCGCAAGCGGCTGCAAGCGATGCAATGATATATTTTGCTTTCATATTCGTAATCGGATTTTATTAGTTGAACATATATTTGATACCGATTGATGCGTTCCAGCACTGGCCGATGGTGTGGCTGTAAACGAAGGTCTCGGTAGAGCCGTTGATGACCTTGGGAGTAGAGAATGTGGCGTAACCTTCTGCGTCAACACCTTCGTATTTGAGGATGCGGGCGTCTGATCCAATGGCGGGGTTGAGGTATTTGCTTACACCCCAGCTTGAGTTGAACAGGTTCAGCAGGTTCTTGATGTCGAAGCAGAGCTGGAGAACGTTGTTGTTCTTGCGGCCCTTCTTGTTGAGAAGGAAGTCGTGCTTGTAGCTGAAGTCAACCCTGTGTACCCAGGGAGAGTAAACGCTGTAGCCTTCTGCATACTGACCCTGATGTTTGCTCAGGTAAGGGTCATTGTGGATGAAGGCGAGGTAGCGGTCAGCGTCATCCTGAGAAACGAATCTCATCTGCTTGTTGGCAACCTGTGCATCTGTGGGGATATAAACTGCGTCGTAGTTGTAGCCGTCACCGTTCATATCGTTGGTAGTCATATAAGAGTAGTTGTAACCGCCTCTCCATGTCTCATAGATGAAGCTGAAGTGGTTGCCTGACTTGTCGTTGTGAGTGAGTGAAGCGACAACGCGGTCAGGAGTAACATACTGTGAGTTGTGCAGCTTGATGTTGTTGGGGCCCTCTGAAGTGGGAACGTAGGTGAATGCAGACTCGGCTGCTGAGCCGGGCATACCGGTGATTTCCTTGCTTGCAGTGTGGGTGTAGGCGGCCATGATGCTGAGACCCTCGATGGGACGGATGTTCAAAGTCACGTTGGCTGACCAGCCGTAACCCTTATTTGTGTTCTCGAGGACAAATGCGCTGGGAAGGTCACCCCTGAACTTGGCAGGATAGATGGGACGGTTGTCAACGCCGTTGAAGCGTGCAAAACCGCCTACTGAAGGGATTGCCCAGTCTGAGATGCATACACCGTTGATGGTCTTGTTGAAGATACCCTCAGCTGTGATGGTGAAGGGGAATGAGGTAGGGAAAGAGTAGTCGATTGCGAGAGAGGTCTTCCATACCTGAGGCATCTTGAAGTTAGGAGCAACGCCATTGACAGCTGAAGGCTTGGTGCCGTCTTCAGGACTGATGGTCTCAGGATAACCCAGAGCTATGAGTTTGCTGCGGAGAGCGTCGATGGTGGCTTTGCCGTTGGCATCGGTTACGAGACCGCCTGCAAACGGAGTCATGTCAGTCTTGTTCTTAGGACCGAGCTGAGCCTGGTACTGAACCATACCGCTGTTGGTGGGCATATTGGTGAAGAATACGAGGGGAAGACGTCCGCTGAACAGACCCGTACCGCCACGAACCTTCAGACTCTTGTCTCCGAGTACGTCCCAAACGACGCCGAGACGGGGTGATACGATAATCTGACCTTTGGGCCATTTGCCTGTGTCGATGCTGCGACCATTATAGTCGAGCTCCAGAATCGCTTTGTTGGTCATCAGGTCCTTGTTGTCGAAGAACAGACCGTCGAGACGCAGACCGTAGGTGAATTTAACCTTGTCGCTGGCAGACCACTCATCCTGTGCATAGATACCGGCCTTGTGGAAGCGCACGCGTGCTGCAGGGTTGGCCTCTCCGCCGTAACCGTAGGTGAGGCAGACAACTTCGGGATTCTGATTGAAAAGCTGTTCAACTGTCATACCCTCTTTCCAGTCATAACGGTAGTAACCTGTACCGTTACGCATATAGGCGTTGTCGGCCATCTGATATTCATATGAGAGACCGCCTGTAAGTTTGTGGTTGCCCTTGATCCAGGTAAGGTCGTCCTTGATGTTCAGCACGTTGTTATGAACACCGTTGTTCCAGGTGAAGAGCTCATAGCCGAGGGCCATATAGTTGTCACCGTCCTTGGTGATGTCGATGAAGGGGAATTCGCTTGAATTCGTTCCGCGGATATCGTCAAGTTTTGAGAAGGTGGCCAGGAACTGGTTGGACAGTTCGTTGCTGATGCGGCTGTTGAGATCGATGGCAGCTGTGTGGACGATGTTGTCCATAGAGTACAGTGAGTTGGCGAAAGCCATTGAGTACTGTGAAAGACGTCCGCCGGCCATACGCGTACCGCCGTCCATTGAAGTGGCGTTGGTCGGGTTCCAGGCCTTGTTCAGGGTATAATTGTAACGAACTGCAAGATGATTGTTGTCGTTGATGTTCCAGTCCAGGCGGGCAAGAATCTTCATGTTGCTTTCGTCTGCAGGGTAGCTGGTCCAGGAACCTGTGCTGTAGCCGTATTTCTTGGCAACATACTCGGAAACTGCCTGAAGGTCGCTCTCTGTAGTGCGTGAGATGTAGTTGTTGGCATCAGCCTTGCCGTCCTTTGAACCTCTCCAGCGGTTAACCTCTGTAGGAGTCTTGGTCATTTCGAAGTTGGCGAAGAAGAAGAGTTTGTTCTTCACGATGGGGCCGCCCAGCGTTGCACCGTAGGTAGTGGTGCGGTCCTTTGCGCGTGCACCTGAGATCTGCTCGCCATCCACCGTGTCACCGCGCATATATTCATTGCGGTGATATACGTAAGCGGAACCTTTGAACTTGTTCGTACCTGACTTGGTGATGGCGTTCACACCGCCGCCGATGAAGTTGGTCTGACGAACGTCGAAGGGTGAGATAACCACCTGCATTTCCTCGATTGCGTCGATTGAGATAGGGCTGCCGCCGCCGGGAAGCTTGTCGCTCAGACCGAAGTTGTTGTTGAAGTCGGCACCGTCGACGGTGAAGTTGGCGGTACGTCCGTCAGCACCTGCGAAGGTCATTCCGTTGCCGCCGTAAGGTGAGAGACGGGTAACGTCGGTGATGTTCCTGGTAACTGTGGGCAGTTCGGTGATCTGCTTGTTGTTGATGTTGGTTGAAGCACCTGTCTTCTCGCCTGCGAACTTGCTGCTTGCAGTTGAGATTACCACGGCCTCTTCCAGAACCTTGGAATCCTCGGTGAGGGCTGCGCTGAGGGCGTAGCTCTCCGCAAGGGTGAGGATGATGTCGGTGTAAGTCACTGTCTGATAGCCGAGGCAGTCAACTTTCACCTCATAAGGGCCGCCGGCACGCATACCGTTGATGGCATAACGGCCTTCGGCATTGGCAACAGCATAGTACTGTGTACCTGAGGGGGTGTGCACGGCGACAACCGTAGCACCCGGAATCGGAGCTCCGTCCTGATCGGAAATCTTACCGTTCAGAGCGGATGTTGTAATCTGCGCGTAGGCAGAAACAACGAAGACAATGAGTCCTGCAAAAACGGAACTCAAACGCATGATTGTTTTGCTCATAGGTTTTTTGATTGGTTAATGAGATTTATAATAATGGTGCAAATTTACTGCTTTGACGTGGCCCCGGCAAATACGGGCATATCAAGTTATCAACAAGTTATCAACATCCTTGTAAATGTAGAACCGCCGGGTTTTCGGTCCGGCGGTTCTGCATTTATTCTTTCATTGTGTGGTATACGTTCTGTACGTCCTCGTCCTCTTCCAGTTTCTCGAGCAGTTTGTCGATTCCTGCTCTCTCCTCCTCAGAGCACTCCTTGAGCTCGCAGTTGGGGAGTCTGGTGAACTCGGCCGAAACCAGTTCGTAACCATTGTCCTCGATGAACTTCTGGATATTGTTGTATGCGGTGAATTCACCGTATACGCATATCACCTTCTCGTCCTTCTCCTCGTCGTACTCCTCGAAGACTTCGTCAACACCGTAATCGATGAGCTCCAACTCAAGTTCCTCCATATCGACGGGATTGCTGGACTTCATACGGAAGAAGCACTTGCGGTCGAACATATACTCGACTGAACCGCTGGTGCCGAGGCTGCCGCCGAATTTGGTGAAATAGCTGCGCACGTTGGCCACGGTGCGGTTGTTGTTGTCGGTGGTGCATTCCACGAGCACTGCCACTCCGTGAGGAGCACGGCCTTCCAGAACGACTTCCTTGTAATCTGCCTGGTCCTTTTCGCTGGCCCTCTTGATAGCCCTCTCGATGTTTTCCTTGGGCATATTCTCGCTGCGGGCCGTGGCAATCAGCGAACGGAGGCGGGGGTTGCCGGTGACATCCGGGCCGCCCTGCTTGACGGCTATGGTTATTTCCTTGCCAATCTTGGTGAACGTTTTGGCCATATGGCCCCAACGTTTGAACTTGCGTTCCTTCCTGAATTCAAATGCTCGTCCCATAACTATTTGACCTCCAGACGGGTGATGTATTTGTCAATATCGTATGCCTCGATGGATTTGCCGCACTGGGCCTTGATGGTCCTGTAAGCGTCGAGGGCCTTTGCGTTCTCACCGAGAGCTTCGTAAGCCTGTCCTGCCTTGAGGAGATATGTGGCCTTGAATACGTTGTCAGAAATGCGGGCTGCTTTCTCGAAGCAGGCCACGGCCTTCTTGTAGTCGCCCTTGTTGCAGTATGCATCGCCCTTGAGGGATTCTGCGCGTGCTGCGAGGATTTCATCCCTGGTGCTGTATTTGGCGAGGTAGGAGAGGGCTTCGTCGGCGTTGCCTGTCTGCAGTTCGCAGATTGCGGCATACAGATACACTGACTTGCCGGCCTTTGTGCCGTATTCTCCTATGATGTCCTTGAAGCCAAGAACGTTGCCGTCACCGTTGAGGGCCAGCTCGTAGTTTCCGTCGCGGAAAGTGGCTTCAGCCTTGTACATCTGGGCCTGAGCCTCGGCCTTTTTGGGCAGGTATGCGAACTTGTAATAAAGGTATGAAGCACCTGCTATGACCGCGATGGCGGCGATGATGCCCCAGATAGTCTTCTTGTTCTCTTCGAGGAAAAGTTCCACCTTGTTGACTGCGGTGACAACTGCCTCGTTCTCTTTTTTAACTTCTTTTGCCATATGACTGTGTAATTATTATCGTAAAAACAAAGTGCAAAAATACACTTTTTAGTTCAAATCTGCAATAATTTCGGTATATTTGCATTGATGGCATCACTAAAGAAAATCATTGTGCAGAATTTCCGCAACATCGCTTTTGCGGAACTTGCATTCTGTCCCGGCATCAACTGCATCTGTGGCCGGAACGGGCAGGGGAAGACCAATCTTCTGGATGCCATACATTATATATCGATAACACGCAGCGCATTGAATACTCCGGACAG
>JAKSKP010000049.1 GCA_024401635.1 Bacteroidales bacterium | reverse complement strand
TGCACTTAGCACAGCAACTGTGGCAAATCCAATCGGTTCACCTGATTTCTTTTCGATGATTCTCCCTTTGATGACGGACTCATTCTGCCCGAAACACATCGCGGTGCCTGCCACCGGCAGGAATGCCGCCATAAAAAATATTTTCTTCATACTGCTATACTGACGGATTACACAAGGAAATGTTAATGATGTCATTGTGCAAAGTGTGCCAGCATTTAGAGAAAGAGTGCTTGACAGGCAACAATCTCCATCGTAAATGATGAAGAAGAGATTTTCTGTAATACCGATTTATGAAAAGGCGGGGTTCAATGTGAATGATGTAGAACAGATTTTGCTTGTGAAAAGCCTTTTCCGCAAAGCGATAAAATCGGAGTATAAATGAAAAATCCGGCCGTTCAGCCGGATTTTTCGTGCGCGAGATGAGACTCGAACTCACACAGGTTTTACCCCACTAGCTCCTGAAACTAGCGCGTCTACCATTTCGCCACCCGCGCAAAGTGGATTGCAAATATACGACTTTTTTGGCAAAACCAAATTATCCCGTCTTATTTTTGTATCTTTGCGGGCGATATGCGGAACCTTTTGTTTTCATTGACGGCATTGCTGCTGTGCCTGCCTGCGTATGGTGCTGTGAAAGAGGAGGCGTCTGTCCCCAGGAAGGAGGACACCCATTGGAACTTCGGCGCAGGGGGACGGTATTCCAGATATTTCGGATACATCGCGGACGAACTTGTGGCGCGAAACGGGTATCCCAAACTGGAGATTTCCGTGGGACGCAACACTTTCCCATCCGACAGCAGCCGCTTCGACAGGGCTTTCAATTTCCCCAACTACGGTCTAGGATTCACCGCTTCCCTGTGGGAGAATATGCCGCAGCGCAGGCCTACGGGCAAGTATGGCAATATGTATGACCTTTTCGGTTTCTTCGAGACCGATTTCATTCGCTGGGATTGGTTTTCGATAGGACTGAAGGGGCATCTCGGCGTCGGATATACCGGTGTAACCCATCATCCTGAAACGAATCCGGACAATATCTGGACAGGAGGACATTTCAACATATATTACGGTATGGGCCCGGCCATACGTTTCTACCCTCATCCTCAATGGGAGATAGGTATCGACGCCATGATATGGCATCATTCCAACGGCAGGGTACATATGCCCAATTCCGGAATCAACGAGTTCGGCGTTGCCCTGACGACAAGGTATTATATGGATGCGCCCTATCGCGGCAACAGCTGGCGTATGGAGAAGGATGGCGAGCCGTACAAGAAGCGTTTTGTCTGGAGCATATTCGGCGGAGCCGAACCGTATACGAGCGATGCTCTGTATGATGTCTATACCCTTGAAACCAAGGAAGTGGAGAAGGACCCTTCGTACAAGAGGACTTTTTCCTGGCCTTTGAAGCCTGCGGTAAGGGCCCAGATCGGTGCAGACTTCCTGTGGAAATATGCGCGTATCGCGGCTACTGGAATAACTGTCCAGGCAATGTATGCCAGCAATATCGAGGACCTCAAGCGGGCTGACCGCAAGCTGTGTGAACTGAATCCGGAGGTCTATTCAATCGAGGATATAGAGCGCAGGCGTTACAGTCCTTTCTATTTCGGAGTGGGAATCACTCAGGAAGTGCAGTACAGGAGGGTGATAGTCTTCGCCACCGTGGGCATCCATATAGGAAGGGAGATGGGAGCGGCCGAGGAATTGCGCCGCACACTGTTCTACCAGTCTCTCGGCGGCCGTTATCTGATACCGGGTCTGGACGGCACCTATGTGGCATTCGCCTGCAAGGTGCGTTATTTCTCGCGGGCCGACAACCTGGAATTCACGATAGGTAAGAGGTTCTGACGGCCAATCCGGCAGAAGCACCTTTGCCCGATGCGATGCAATCGCTTCTGCGTGAGCTATAACATCATGGCGTGCTTCGCCACTTCGTAGATGCGGGGATCCACCATCTTTTTCATAATGGCAAGGCCGAAATCTATGGCCAGTCCGGGGCCCTTTGCGGTGATGAGGTTGCCGTCCACTTCCACATCCGCGCCTGTATATATGCCTCCGGCTGCGGTGATTCCTTTGTCAAAACCCTCGTATCCGGTCATTCTGCGGCCTGACAGGGCTGTGTCCAGTGTTCTGGCGAGCACGAGCTCCGGGGCGGCGCATATGGCGCAGGTCAGCCCTCCCTGGGCAAAATGTTTACGGATGACAGCGGCAAGCCTTTCGTCCGTGCCAAGATTCTCGGCTCCGGGCAGACCGCCGGGGCAGATGATGCAGTCGATGCCGTCCTTTTCGCTCTCACTGACGAACTCGTCCCAGGAAATGGTGGCCTGGATGCCGAAGCCGTGTGTGGAATTGACTACCGGAGAACCGTCCATTGAAACGAATTTGCATTTGACGTTGGCTCTTTTGAGTATGTCCATCGGTGCCAGAGCCTCGAGAGGCTCGTAACCGTCTGCCAGAAATATGTATGTACCTTTCATTCTATTGTTTGTTTTCTGCCGCGAATTTAGCAATTTTCTCTGACAGTTCATCAAACCACCCGTCCCTTCTTCGTGCCCATTCCGCTTCCTGCCACATAGCGTGGCCGCAGGTAGGAACGCAGAAATACTGTTTTTCGGATTTGACCGCATTGTACTCGGAGAAATTGGTGTGCGGCGGGCAGACGGGATCCTGAAGTCCGAATGCCATATAAATGGGACAGGTTATCCTGCCCGTGAAATTCTTTACGTCGAAATAGGTCAACATATCGAAAAGGGCTTCCCTGTCAATGCCGGCCTTGTCGGCTGTCTCGAAAACCTCCCATAAAGGCCACCATACGATTTTCGAATAATCCCGGTAGTCGCCCAGGAAGGGTACTGCGGGGGCTGCGGCTGCTATCCTGTTGTCCAGAGCCGCGCTGATGAAGGTGAAAGCCCCTCCCTGGCTCTCGCCTCTGGCGAAAATGCGGCTGGTGTCGGCCTTCTCGAGCGACGCGACAAAGTCTATAGCGCGTATCACGTCGCAGAACGCGCCTCTATAGTAGAAATTTTCCCTGGAATCGAGTCCGCGGTCTATCCACCTTTCCTGACTGCCCTTGAATATGCCCTGGTCGCGTACGCTCACGAGGAATTCGATTGCATCCGGCTTTGCGGACGGGTCGTACCAATAGGGGTCAGCGCCATATCCCATATAATCTATGAATACCGGATATTTCCCTTCCGCCACGGGTTCGCAGAGGTAGCCTCCTATCTTCCCTCCGTTCCAGGAAGTTATTTCCACGCGATAGCTGTTGCGCAGGCTGTTGCTGTGTTCGGGGGAGTATTCCTTTGATATTACGGTCATAGGCGTGGCGGCAAGTTCGGCCAGAGTATTCTTCCAGAATTCGTCGAAATCCTCCTTCCTGTCCTGGGGCGATACGATCTTCTCCGGGTCCACGCCTATGTTGAAAGAGGGGTGACTGCCTGACGACCCGGCCGATTTCCAGGAAAGGTTCACCTGGTAGAATCCGGGGGCCAGCTCGTCGATGGGGAAGGCCAGGGTGGTGTGCGGGCCGTTGGCTGAGGCTGTCTTTGACAGCACGGTGTCCTTCTTTTCCGACATCAGGCTGAGGTCCGTGACCAGAACCATATTCACTTCGATACCTCCGTATGGCGTGTCATATGCATCCACAATCAGCTCGCGCGGCCCCTGGCCGGTATACAGGGCACCTGTTTCGGGGTTGTACTGAA
Source organism: Bacteroidales bacterium (assembly GCA_024401635.1). Classification (GTDB taxonomy): domain Bacteria; phylum Bacteroidota; class Bacteroidia; order Bacteroidales; family UBA932; genus Cryptobacteroides. The sequence goes on along the minus strand of JAKSKP010000049.1, from coordinate 3,141 downwards.
GTCTTGTCCGTGTTGGATCGGTCTGGCCGAATGCGGGCAGGGACAAGGCGGCGAACAGGCCGATGACGAGCGCCTTGGATGCGATGGCGGTTTTGATGCTGGATGAAGTCATAAACATAATATCTGAAAATTGGTAAACTCTTGTTGCAGTAACGCAAAGATGTGGAATTTTTCCCGATTTTGTGTAAATTTGCAGGTTTTTAAGCAGTCAGACTATGCAGGATATCAGAAATATTGCCATTATCGCCCACGTTGACCACGGTAAGACGACGCTTGTCGACAAAATGATTTACCAGGCCTCACTGGTGCGCAACCAGGAGAAATTGGGCACGCTTGTGCTGGATAACAACGACCTCGAGCGTGAACGCGGCATCACGATTCTGGCAAAGAACGTGTCAGTTCCTTACAAGGGAGTGAAAATCAACATTATAGATACCCCTGGGCACAGCGATTTCGGTGGGGAAGTGGAAAGGGTGCTCAATATGTGTGACGGCGTGCTTTTGCTGGTTGACGCATTCGAAGGCTGTATGCCCCAGACCCGTTTCGTGCTGCAGAAGGCCATTGACCTCGGCAAGAAACCCATAGTGGTCATCAACAAGGTGGACAAGCTCAACTGCCGCCCGGATGCTGTGCAGGAGGAGGTTTTCGATCTTATGTTCAATCTCGGCGCCACTGAGGACCAGCTCGATTTCAAGACCGTGTTCGGCAGCGCAAAGCAGGGATGGATGAGCCTCGACTGGCATCAGCCCACTACGGATATCACGGCCCTTCTGGACACCATTCTGGAGGAGATTCCCGCACCGGAGGTGAAGGAAGGTACTCCGCAGATGCTCATTTCATCACTGGAGTACAGCCCGTACGTTGGTCGTATAGCCATAGGCAAGATTACCCGCGGCAGCCTCAAGGCCGGTCAGAACATATCGCTCTGCAAACGTTATGACGAGGTGCAGAAACAGAAGATCAAGGAACTGATGGTGTTCGACGGGCTTGGGAAATCCAAGGTTGGTGAGGTCCAGTGCGGGGATATCTGCGCACTGGTCGGCATCGACGGTTTCGAGATAGGTGACACAGTTGCCGATTATGAGAATCCGGAGGCCCTTCCTCCCATCGAGGTGGACGAGCCTACGATGAGTATGATGTTCACCATCAACAACTCTCCTTTCTTCGGAAAGGACGGCAAGTTCGTGACGTCCCGCCATCTTAAGGAGCGTCTGGAGAAGGAACTCGAAAAGAATCTGGCCCTCAGGGTCAAACCCGGTGTGAATGCCGATTCGTTCGTGGTCTATGGCCGCGGAGTGCTGCATCTTTCGGTGCTGATAGAGACGATGCGTCGTGAAGGTTTCGAACTTCAGGTAGGCCAGCCCAAGGTGTTGGACAAGATGATAGGCGGACAGAGATGCGAGCCCATCGAGTGCCTGACCATCGATGTCCCCGAAGAATCAGTGGGCAAGGCCATCGAGATAACCACCCGCCGCAAAGGTGCTCTCATCCAGATGGACAGCCGCGGTGACCGTACGCATCTGGAATTCGACATACCCGCCCGCGGACTTATGGGACTGCGCAGCAATCTGCTCACCGCGACTCAGGGCGAGGCTATAGTGGCGCACCGTTTCAAAGGATACGAACCCTACAAGGGTGAGATAGAGCGCAGGACCAACGGCTCGCTCGTGTCCCTGGAGACCGGTATGAGCATAGCCTACTCTATGGACAAACTTCAGGACCGCGGACGTTTCTTCATCGATCCTGGCGAGGAGGTGTATACAGGTCAGGTAGTCGGAGAGCACATCCGTGAACGTGACCTGAACATCAATATTTGCAAGGCCAAGAAACTGACCAACGTGCGTGCTGCCGGAAGCGATGAGAAGGTGATGCTTCCCCCTCCCATACGTTTCTCCCTCGAAGAGGCTCTGGAATATATCCAGGAGGATGAGATGGTGGAGGTTACCCCTCACGCGATGCGTCTTCGCAAGATAATACTCGATCCGCTGGAGCGCAAGCGCAGAGCCGGTACCGAGGCTGCCGATGACGAAGAATAATATTTGTGTTAAAAATAATTATTTACTATCTTTGTCGGCTCTAATCCGTTTATGAAAGACAATTTTTTTGTAATATCGGTAAATGGACTGGCTGTGGGCGAGACCACTTTTCTCGGCCACGCTGATAGAGAGTTCTTTGCAAATAATGAAAACCGTGAGGTCCTCGATGCTGATTTGCGCGTGAGCATTGTTGCGGCAAAGCAGCAGGGCTGTGTGGATTTCGACCTTGACATTACAGGCACGATTACTGTTCCGTGTGACCGCTGTCTGGCGCCTGTCAAGATGCCGGTATCCGCATCCGGGCTTTTCAGACTGCGTCTGAGCGGCTCGGGAGCAGCGCTGGAGGATACTCAGGAAGAAGTGTTCCTGAGCGAAGGCTCGGACGAACTCGACCTCAGTCAGGAGGTTTACGACTATTCACTGCTTGCTCTGCCCCTCCAGAGATTCCACAAAGAAGGGGAATGTGATTCGGTCGCTCTTGACTACCTTTCACACGAGTCCCCCGAAGCCGGCGAAGGAGCGATGGATTCCCCGTTCTCATCACTTGCAGACATATTGAATAAGAAATAGTTAAAATTAATAAGTTATGGCACATCCTAAACGCAAGGTCTCCAAGCAGCGCAGAGACAAAAGAAGAACACACGACGTAGCGGTAACCCCCACACTGGCTACTTGCCCCAACTGCGGCGCAACAGTGATTTATCACCGTGTATGCCCTGAGTGCGGTTATTACCGTGGACGTCAGATCATCGAGAAAAAGGTTGCCGAGTAACAACCGGCGCTTCCAAGGCTCCGTAGTTCAACGGATAGAATGGAAGTTTCCTAAACTTTAGATAGCAGTTCGATTCTGCTCGGAGCTACCAGAACGCCACCCGCAAGGGTGGCGTTCTGGCATCTCCTCGCATCCTCTCACTGCTATGTCCAACCCCCTCCGGCTGCGCCGGTATCCCCCTTTCAGGGGGAATGTGTCGCCTCCGGCGACGTCGATTCTGCTCGGAGCTACAAAAAGAGCATCGCTTGCGCGGCTGCACGAAATGGCTAAATTAGTTTTGAAGGTCTTTCACCTGTTTCTCGGACAAGCCGGTAACGCTGGCTATGACATCAA
>JAKSKP010000048.1 GCA_024401635.1 Bacteroidales bacterium | reverse complement strand
ACGAAGGCACAGACGTGCCAGGGCTCGTGGTATTTTTCCTTCGGACGCCCCACATAACCGTGACGCCCGGCGTTTTCCGGATAATCGGAGACACTGTCAATGGTGAAGTTGCATCCGCTGAATTTCACGTCCTTACCGCCTCCGCTTCTGTCATTGAAGAAAGGCTTTTCAAGTGCGTGACAGCTTATATTTGAAAAAGTCACGTTGCGGAAAGCCTCAAACTTCGTTTCCTCAGAATCAGCAACCTTTACATAGATGGGACTTCCGTAAATCTTGTCCATACGGATATTGTCAAAGGAGATGTTCTCTACCAGCGTCGCCTCACGGCCATAGTCATTGGAAGCCTCAATATACTTGAAAGCAGGAAGAAAACAGCTGATTCCGTTGCTGCAATCATACATTTCGATATCCGAAACCGTGCAGTTGCGTATCACCCCGTCACCGGTCCAGCCAAGACGTATGGCCGACGACCAGCTGCACAGACGGCAGTTTCTCACCGTGACACGTTCACAGACCTTGTTTTCCTTCAGAGAGCGGCTATTGGCCCTCAAAACTATTGCATCATCCCCTGTCTTTATGTCACAATTCTCAACCAGCACGTCACGCGAACAGTTGATATGTATGCCGTCATTGTTGGGATAATGCACATCGGCAGAAATGCGGCAGCCACTGAAGATGACATTATCGCAATCGTGCACCCAATAGCCCCAGCCGGCAGGCAGATTGACAAGTTTGACGTCTTCCACCCGCACATTACGACAACCGGCAAAGAACACGGCACGGGGCACTGATTCCCTCACCGGTGCTGTCCTTTCATACCACCAGCCCGTCCAATCCTCGCCGGTTTTCGCCTTGACGAAATTGTGTCCGTTGCAGTCTATCGTACCCTTGCCGGTGATGGATATATTCTCCGCCTCATCGGCATATATCAGCGCTATATTACGCCAACGCGGCAGGGCCTCCGTGCGGAAATGCCTGGTGCGTGGTCTGTCCTTATAATCGGCAAGCCGCGGCGACCCCAGCAACGTCGCATTCTCCGCAATGCAGAGATTCACCCCGCTCTTAAGTTCTATGGGAGCCGTAAGGAACACCCCGCCGCAAAGAGTCACCGTGCCTCCCCCGCTGCGGGAAACCTTATCGATGGCTCTTTGGATTTTAGCTGTCTGAAGTTCCGGTTCCGAAGACTTTCCCGCCTTCAGAACCACATCCGAAGCATATGTTGAAAAATAATTTAAACCAAGTGCAAGTAAAATTAATATCTTTCTCATAATTTCTGATAACATCCCGGCCATACGGCATCCTCATCACGGTGTGTTCCATAAAGGTCCACTGTCAGGGCATTGTCATTCCCGTTATTGTATGACTGATCTCTCAGCCAGTCAATAAAGTCATTCACCTTACCGCTGATACTTGTCCTGGCACCGTCCATCTCGTCATTCTCTATCACACCCAGCAAAGTTTCCATATCCGGCATATCACCCACCTTCGTAGAGGCATCCCAAGCCCACAGGCAGGTCTGTTCATCCCAGGTGTAGGAGTACAGAGTCGGCTTGTTTCCAAGCAGAGGGCAGGCAATCAGGTTGTCTGTTTCCGATACAAGGGTATGGTCATTGTCATTATAGCTATTGTACTGGTTGTATCCGCAGCTGCGTATCCAGTAGGAAGTGTTCACCGTACTCATCGCATAGGGCACGAAAGAGCCCGATGCCTCATTCTCATTGATTATTATGTTGTTGGCAAGCAATGAACTGCCGAATGACTCCACAGCTCCGCACCTGAGACCCATAACGTTGGCATAGGTGGTCACGGGTGAAATGAAAGTGGAGTTAATGATACAGTGTGGAACGGCTATATTCAGGTTGGAAGGACCGTCAGTGGTACCCTTCTTGGTTCCGTGATTGTCATAGAACAGGCAGTTGTTGATGCCCATAAAGCCGACTGCCTTGGCGGCGTGTATTGCACAGCCGTAATAGTTCCCGCTGTCGTTGAGATTGAAAATGCAATTGGTGAAATAGTATAGGCCCTTGCCGCTGGAGGTTATAGCAATGGCTCCACCGCTGTTTCCGGCGCAGGAGTTGCCGATGAACCTGCAGTCACGGGCGCTGACATTGGCGCCTGACGTCAGATACAGCGCACCGCCCAGTTTCGTCCCCGCATTGTTGGAAATGAAGTCACAGTCCCTGAAATCCAGGTTGCCGGCATTCGCATATACGGCGCCGCCATTCCCCGCATCGTAGTCCTGGCCCCTGTAGAATACGATATTTCTGAAAGAAATGCTGCTGGCGGCCTCAAGGTCGATGAATTTCTGCGTAAGATCACCGTCCAGAACAGTCTTTTCAGTGCTTTTCCATCCGCCCTGCACGGAAAGGACAAGGTCAGCGCAACCTGCGAAGTCAAAGGTCACGGCCTTGGAAGCATCGAAAGTCTTCCCTCCTTCGAGATGGAAAACCGTACCGTTCACGGCGTGCTTGGCTCCTGCCGATTGTTTTGCCATAGCAAACTTTCCTGACATAGCTTCCAGATTCATCGGAGTATCCTCGCTCCTGCCATCCCCCGTCCCGTCAGGGCTCACGTAATAGTCCCAAACTATCCTGTCCGTGGCATTAGCGACCGAAACAATGTGGGAGCGTGTCAGGCTGACAGGCTTGTCTTCGGACTGCCAGGCAGGTACAATGTCCCCGCCCGTCACTTCGAAGCCCACGATGAATCCGTTCTGCAGCTCGCAGGGAAGTACAGGAACATATACATAGGATGAGGCAAGCACTGAAGAAGGTATCTTCTCCGCCCTGGCCGTTTCCTCTACAGTCCCGGCAGGTGTGCCGAAACCGGAAACCTCACCTTCGGATATGATTACAGGAAGTTCAGTGGCGGAAAGAGAATAAGACCCTGTCACGCTTTCCACAAACACCTTGTTTATCGTCATCGACTTCTCGCCCTTGCAGATACGACCTCCTTCATTAACCTGCACGCGCACGATTGCACCGGCATTCTTGAAATTGAATTTCAAGTTTTCCGAATTGCAGTATGCTGCCATATAGTTGGCGCTGCGGAAACTTCCGTCGGAAGGGCCGAACGACATTGAGAACGCCTCGGGAAAACCACCGCTGGCGGGAAGCAGTTTGCCCTTTCCCTGAGGATATGACGCATAGTAATGGTCAGGGTTGTCCTGCACGGGAATTTCAGCCTCGAAAACAGCGGCGCCGCCGGCGTAAACCTTGGCAACGGCCTGTTTCTCCACCGCAACATTGGATGAATTCACATAATAGACGCTTATCTTGTCTCCTTCCTCCCAGTTCACCGCTCCTTCCTCGGAAACAGCAGTCTTGGAAAGGCTCTCCACGGCAAAGCGCACTGTTCTGGTGTTTTCGCCTGCATTGCCCGATGGCGTATCAGCCGCCTTCGTGCAGGAGGCCAATACCAATGCCAGAAATGCTGAATATATAACTGTCTTTTTCATAATCTTCTCCTGAATAATCTACTCTTGGTCAATAATATAATCCTCATTCCCACCGGTATCGCCACCCGAAGGGCCTCTGGGCACAACGGTAACTGACGCCTCCTTGCTGGGCTGGTATAGGGCAGAAAGTTCTTCCGAAGGTTTGGCGACGATCTTTACGGTATAGCTGTTCCCTTCCGTAAGGTCCCCGAAAGTACAATATTTTGTCTGCACTTCAAAGGACTCTCCACCGTTCAGGCTGACGGAATATGAATATGCATTCTCCACCAGAGGCCAATTTACCGTAAAGCCCGTAGCCGTAAGGGCGGAAACGCTGAGCTCAGGGGCGGAAAGCCTTTCGGGGCCGCGCGTAGTAATTTCCTTTTCGGCCCAGGCGCTGTCGAAATAAAGCGAGGTCTCATCCTGTGAAGGTACGGCCTTCACCATTACAAGATAGCTGGTGGATGGTTCAAGGTCTTCCATCGTGAAAGTGGTCTGAGAAACAGCCTGCTCCTGTCCGTCTATGGAAAGAACATAGCCTCCCGCATTCTTCACCGCCATCCAACTTACCCTCGCCCTGTCCGCCGCCAGACTCTCGACAGTCATTTCCGGAGTTGAGAGCATCTCCTTCTTACCTGTGGTGAACCTGAGGGTGGAGCCGTAGCCGGAGGCCTGACGGACGTCACCCTTGGAAGGTATGGCTCTCATTCTGACTGTATAGTAAGTGCCGTCCTGCAGATCCATCAGTTCATAACGGGTACCTTCCGCCGTCACAGTGGTCATACTGTTTATGAAAAGTTCATACGACTGTGCGCCCTCTACCGCTTTCCATACAACAACGGCATTGTCTATGCCGACGGATTCGAGTTCCGGAGACGGGGACTGGAGTTTCCCCTGCACAGTCTCATTTTTCTTGCACCCTGCCAGAACTGCTGCAAAGACAGCGGCGGCAACGGCTGATTTATATAAGAAATTCATATAACTATATCAGATTTAAAGTGTTAATCTTCTTTTGCCGCCTGGGAAATCATAAGGCTTCCTTCTATTCTCTCTCCCCATCCGTCGATGAAATACAAAGTGACCTTATAGGCCTTCTTGTCCCTTTCGACGGCAGGCTTGAGCGTAAAGAACAGTTTGTGTCCGCTGTAATAAAGGCTGGAGAACTGCTGGGGTCTTTCAGCCTCAACCACCACCTCCCTTTCGAGGGCAGTGGTCTCAACCACAGTCTCACCGCTTCCTCCTTCGGAGGGAATTACGTCGGAGAAACTCCTTAGGGTCACAGACTCTGTCAGAAGGCCTCTCTGGCGTACCTGAAGAGTATCCCTGCGGTTATCCTTGAACACCACTATTGAGGCGCTTCTCTTGAAACCGTTGTTGCCGAAAAAGCTGAACTGCAGGGCGTCATCGCTTGCAGAATCCACGGTAAGCCATTCCGTACCGGAAATCTGCTCGTACTGCCAGGGGCAGTTGGCGTAAATCTTGAACTGGTCGCTGCCGGGGTCGGTATCAGGCAAGGTAAGCACCTTCTGGGTGGCCCCGAGCTCGATAATCCTTATCTGTTCCGGTTTATAATGGTCCGTGCATGCACAAAGCGCACCGGCCATCAGCATCATTGATAAAATCCTTTTCATTTTGGCTGGGAAATTGTGAATTTTATAGCTTTGGACGATGTTTCTATGTTGAAAACGACTGTTCTCTCGGCCCCGCTTTCATTTGCCTGATAAACAAGGGGAATCCAAGCGATTCCGTGGCCTTCCTTCTGCTCCAGTCGGCACCACTGCTGCTCTTCCTGGGAGAAAGTCAGACTTGCCTTCCAGTCCGTATTGGATGTAACGTGGATATAGCAGGAGTCCGCAGTATTCTTCGTCAGCACCATCCCTCCAGTTTCATCGGAATAGTCCACGGCCAGGTCTATTGACGTGACGAACTTTTTCTGGCAGGAAGCCAGGACAAAAGCAAGTCCTACCGTCATAAGTAATATAGTGATTGTTTTTCTCATAATCCGTACTTGTTATATTCTTTATTGTCAAGAGCACCTCCCGAATAGGTTATCTGCTCATCCGGGATGGGGTAATATTCGTGGCAGGGACGCAGATTCTCAGCCACATTGGCCTCGCTGCCGCGATACTTCTTCACATACTCATACCAGATGCCCCAACGAACCAGATCGTGCTTGCGCTGGAATTCTCCGAAAAGCTCACGAGCACATTCATCCTGAATCGCCGCAAGTATCTGCTCGCTATACTGGAATGAACCCTCAGTCAAAGTTTCAAGACCGGCACGGCGGCGCACCTCATTGAGATAGCTAAGGGCTGTGTCGTAATCCTCCTTATGATACCAGGCTTCGGCAAGGCTCAGAAGGGCGCCTGCGAAACGGAACACGCGCGGAGAATTGCTGTCATTTGTATAATGCATACCGAAGCACCAGAATTTGTTGCCCAGATAAGGCCTCTTGTCCTTTGCGACACTGCTTGAACTTATGCCGAGATTGCCGAAGAAGCGGAACTTCGGAGCAGTGACCGTCCTGTCGTCGGCAGGGTCGTATCCAACCCATCCCCAGGCCATATAGCCTGCATTGCCTTCAATCTCGTTCCCCTCCTCGTCATACTTCGCACGACGGAGGTCCGTTGAATTGTAAGGCATAAGTTCCTTGTAGAAACGCTCGGTAGGCCTGAACGGGGTAAGGGTACGCGCATCAGCGCCCAATTCGGGGATACCAACTCCTGGCCACTTGTCATTGGGAGAACCTGCACCGTAGATGTCAGATGATGCCTGCTCCATTTCCTCCTCAGTATCGTCATCCTGGGCTGTGGTGCTGCGGTAGGGCTCGCAATAGGATGCCAGCGTACCGTTCACGGTCAATCCGAAAGGTATGGCGATATTGGAAATCTCGAAAATGGATTCCGCTATCTGACGGTTGCTGAACACGAGATCGGACAAAGGATATTTCGCAAGAGCATTTTCCGGATTGCCTTTGCCGTTGCCGTATATTTCCTCGAGAGCGCCAAAGAAGTCTATGGCATCGCTCCACTTTTCCTCCCAAAGAGCCATCTTGCCGCCAAGATACAGACCCACTGCTGCTCCGCAGCGATATTGCTGCGCATTTCCTCCGGCATTCGTAGGTTTCCAGTCCAGCGAGCCCTCAGGCTTGTCGAGAACCCACTCCTTGAGTTCGGCCATCATCTTGCCGCGTATGTAGGATGCGCTCGTCCTGGGAAGGCGGGCTATGGAATCGTTCTTTTCTCCGACAACCTCATCCTCATAGAAAGGCACGTCACCGAAATTGGATGTCAGGGTGTAGTAGAAAAGAGAGCGCAACACTACGGCCTCGGCCATAAGCGGCGTCATTTCTTCTTTGGTGATGTACTTGCCGTCGTATGCCCTTTGTATCGCGGCGGCCATCGCATTCGCCCTCATCACTCCCTGATACCCGTACTGCCACATCGTGGCACCGTACTCAGGTTTGGAAGGAGAGAACATAAAATAGGAATTGGTATTCGAGGCTATCGTACCGTTTGTCATAATAATGTCAGACTGCGTTTCCGTTACAGCGAAATACTTGACATTGTTATATATGTTGCGGATATTCGTATAACAGCCGTTGAGACCCGTGATTATCTGCTGCGGAGTCCTGTAGTACGTCTCCTTCATAGAAGACGAAGTCACGTCCTCCTTGAGCGAACATCCCGCAAGCAGCAGGCAGACAAAGGAAATTGCAAATATATTCTTTTTCATATTCATCCCTCCTCTTAATATCTGAATTTAACGCTGAACATAAAGGTCCTCGGATTGGGATAGGACGCATCGTCAAGACGGCGTATGGACCTGGATGCAGTAACGTCAGGATCGTAGCCGTTGTAGCCGGCCACAAGGAACAGGTTGTCCACATAGGCTGATACGGCTATATCCTTGAGCCATTT
>JAKSKP010000047.1 GCA_024401635.1 Bacteroidales bacterium | reverse complement strand
TGCGGTAGTAGCTCAGTTGGTAGAGCGTCGGCTTCCCAAGCCGAAGGTCGCGGGTTCGAACCCCGTCTACCGCTCTCTTTTTTGTGAGCCGGCAGCGTTGAAAAGGGACACTATCTGGGAGGCGGTGCGGGACACGTTTTCATATGCCGTACTCTCCTCCATTGCCTCCTGAAGCGTACACGGCCTTGAAGGTATCGGGAATATGCCGGCGAAACCCGAATGGAGAAGTTCGTCGCACATCGCCACCATCCCTCCGATGACGACGCAGGGGACTCCGTATTTGCGGCATCTGCCCAGAACGCCGGCGGCAGTTTTCCCGGAAGGAGTCTGGCTGTCCACCTTGCCCTCTCCCGTTATGACCAGATCGGCGCCCGATATGGCGCTGTCTATGTCGATGGCATCGAGCACCATTTCTATACCGCGTCTGAGAGTTGCGTTGAGAAAGGCCTTGCAGGCACCTCCGAGGCCGCCTGCCCCTCCCGCGCCTTCCATGGAGCTGACGTCTATGCCGTATTTGTCATTTATCAATGAGGCGAAATGCGTCAGCCCGCGGTCGAGGAGTTCGACTTCCAGGGGGCTGGCTCCTTTCTGGGGAGAGAATATGTAGGATGCACCCTGCGGGCCGGAAAAAGGATTGCGGACATCGCAGGCCACCGTGAACCGGGTCTCTTTCACGCAGGCAGACACACCGGAATCGTCTATGGACACTATTTCGGAGAGTATCCCGCCCCTTCCGTGCAGCAGCTTTCCGCTGGCGTCCAGGAATTTCCATCCCAGAGCCTCCAGCATCCCGGTGCCGCCGTCGCAGGTGGCGCTCCCTCCTATGCCAAGGAGTATCTTGCGGCATCCCTTGCCGATTGCGTCGGCTATGAGTTCGCCTGTGCCGAATGTCGTGGTGTGCATCGGATTCCTCTCCGCGGGGCTGACCAGGGGCAGACCGCTGGCTGCAGCCGTTTCGATGACGGCCGTGTCGGAACATATTCCGTAGGTCGCATCAATCTTCCTGTCAAGCGGGTCGCTGACCTTGATGGTGACATACTCTCCGCCAAGGGCGCTGACGATGGATTCGGTCAGGCCCTCACCTCCGTCGGATACGCTGAAACCGGCTACCTGCGCGTCCGGAAACACTTTCCTTATACCGCTTTCTGCCGCCTCAGCCACCCTGGCCGATGACAGGGACTCCTTGAAGGAATCCGATGCAATAACCACTTTCATATGGGAATTACTCTTTATGGGCGCCGTCGCTTATTACGACGTCGTATATCTGGGGATAATGGCCGTATTTGGCGTTGAACGCTTCTTTCGCCTTTGCGATGAAGGCATCGTAGAGATTGTCCTTTACAAGGTTGATGGTGCAGCCGCCGAATCCGCCACCCATGATACGGCATCCTGTAACACCGCATTCCTTGGCGAGAGTGGCGAGGAAGTCGAGTTCTTCGCAGCTCACTTCGTACAGCTTGCTCATTCCCCAGTGTGTCTCGTACATACGGGCGCCGACGGTCTCGTAATCGCCTTTCTCGAGGGCCTCGCATACGTCCAGCACCCTCTTGGTCTCACCGATCACGTATTCGGCGCGCATATAGTCCTCATCGGAAATCTTGCCTTTGACGGCATTGAGCTGTTCCATTGTGGCATCGCGGAGGAATTCCACACCGATGGCCTTGGCAGCCCTTTCGCAGGAGTTGCGACGGTCGTTGTAGGGTGAACCGGCTAGCTGGTGCTTAACCCTGCTGTCCACGAGCACGAGCTTGTAGCCCTTGGGGTTGAAAGGGAAGTACTGGTATTCCAGGCTGCGACAGTCGAGGCGCATGAGGTTGCCTTTCTTGCCGAATACGGAGGCGAACTGGTCCATTATACCGCAGTTCACGCCGCAGTAGTTGTGCTCCGTGGCCTGGCCTATCTTGGCAAGCTCGAACTTGTCGATGCCAAGTGACCACATATCGTTCAGCGCGAATGCAAAGCAGCTCTCAAGGGCGGCTGATGATGACATTCCTGCACCGAGAGGTACGTTGCCGGCGAAAGCGGTGTCGAAGCCGCCTATCACGCCGCCACGTTTCTGGATTTCACGGCATACGCCGAAGATATAGCGTGCCCAGGCCTGCTTGGGGGCATCCTCCTCGCGGAGACCGAACTCCACGTATTCGTTGATGTCGAGTGACAGTGCACGCACTTTGTCGGTCCCGTTCTTGCGTATTTCAGCCATTATGCATTTGTCAATGGCTCCGGGGAAAACGAAACTTCCGTTGTAGTCGGTGTGTTCACCGATTAGGTTGATACGGCCGGCTGACGCATAGATGTCGCCGCTGCCAGTGAATTTCTTCTGAAACTCCTCGTGGATTTTTGCTTTCATATTATATGGTGTTGTTATTTGTTCTTTCCTACGGCTTCGTTGAAGCAGTGACGGCAAAGGGGCTCGTAAACGTCTTTTTCTCCGAGGACCACGAGGTCGTCGTTCTTGCTCAGACGGTGGCTGTGCTGTGCCGGGGAACCGCATTTCACGCAAATGGCGTGTACTTTCTGCACGTCTTCGGCGATGGCCATCAGGGCCGGCATAGGGCCGAAAGGCTTGCCGAGATAGTCCATGTCAAGCCCGGCGGCGACAACCCTTATGCCGTTGTCGGCAAGTTTCGTGGCCACTTTGACAAGGCTATCGTCGAAGAACTGGGCCTCGTCAATGCCTACCACCTGAACACCGTTGTCCAGGCATTCCAACATTCGGGAGGGGTCCTGTATGGGGCTGCTTTCTATGCTGTGGAGATCGTGTGACACGACCTTGTCCTCTGAGTAGCGCACGTCTATGCAAGGCTTGTATATGTGTATCTTCTGGTTGGCGAACTGCGCCCTGCGCAGACGCCTTATCAACTCCTCTGTCTTGCCGGAGAACATGCTGCCGCATATTACCTCGATGGATCCGGCTTTTTTACTGCTTTCCAAGTACATATTTCAAAAACAATTTGCTAATTTTGTATGCTGGTTTGACAAAGATAACAATTTTTCCGCACAATGGCCACAGGAATTCTATACATTGTCCCCACTCCCATAGGCAATCTTGCAGATATGACCTACAGGGCTGTCGAGGTGCTGAAATCCGTGGATCTTATATTGGCGGAAGACACCCGTACCTCTTCGGTCCTGCTCGCCCATTACGACATACACAAGCCCCTGCAGTCGCACCATAAGTTCAATGAACATCAGAAGGTTCAGATGGTGAAGGACAGGATAGTGGCGGGGGAGAGCGTGGCTCTGATAAGCGATGCCGGCACTCCCGGTATCAGCGACCCCGGCTTCCTGCTGGTGCGTACTTGCGTGGAGGAAGGCATCCGGGTGCAGACCCTGCCCGGAGCCACCGCCCTGATACCTGCGCTGGTGGACAGCGGTTTTCCCTGCGACAAGTTCTGCTTCGAAGGCTTCCTGCCCCAGAAGAAAGGCCGTCAGACCATTCTGAATTCGCTTGCCCAGGAGCACAGGACCATGATTTTCTATGAATCCCCGTTCAGGGTGGTAAAGACCCTGACCCAGATGACCGAGGCTTTCGGCGCTCAGAGAGAGTGCGCCGTCGCCCGGGAAATATCCAAAAAATTCGAACAGGTCGTCCGCGGCACGCTTGCCTCGGTGGCCGAACATTTCACTGCCAACGAACCCAAAGGAGAGATCGTAATAGTCGTCAAGGGTTTGTAATGAAAAAGACAGGCAAATCGTTCGTGACCGGTGCAGTTGCACTGGTCTTCGCTGTTCTGGGTTATCAGACAGCGCTTCTGGTGCATTATTCGGCAGTGGCAAAAATCGTCGCTGACAGGGACAGTCCGGATACCGTTTTCGTTTATCGCGACAGCCCCTCCGGAGGGGAGCATACCGGTGGAGGGACCGTGCAGCATGCCCGCAATTCTCAGAAGTACGTCAGGAAAACCCCTCTCAGGGACCCTGTGGCCTCAAAAATAAGGGAAAGCGTGCCGCCGTCCCGTGTCGAAAGTTTCCGTTTCGATCCCAACACTGTAACGGTGGAGGAAATGCTCAGGCTTGGTTTCAGCAGGGCTCAGGCATCCGGTATAGAGAAATACCGGGCAAAGGGCGGCCGTTTCCGCCGAAAGGAGGATTTTGCGCGCAGTTACGCGGTGTCCGACAGTCTGTTCGCCCGGCTCGAGAATTTCATCGATATTCCGCGCCTGGATATAAACAGGGCGGATTCTGCCGCCTTTGACGCCCTTCCCGGCATAGGGAAGTATTTCGCCTCGCAGATGGTGAGGTACAGAAGGCGGCTGCACGGCTACAGTAGTCTGGAACAACTGCTGGAAATCAAGCATTTCGACAGGGAAAAGCTGGATGCGCTCAGGGAATTCGTGACGCTTTCCCCTTCTGAGCCGTATGCCCTCTGGGAACTGCCGGCGGATTCGTTGCTCCTCCATCCCTACATAGGCAGCGAGGCCGTGGCCAGGGACATAGTTTTCTTCCGGGAGCATAATCCAAGGAGCGAATGGACAATAAAAAACCTTGCCGCGGCCGGAGTAATCGGCAGGGAAAACGCGGCAAGGCTTATGGGATGCAGGATCAAATCAGCCGAATGAAGCGGCCGGGTGCCCTTTTCGGAAAATCAGTCTTTGGTCTGGGCAAGTCTCTCGCGGACTTTGGCCTCTATCTCGTCGCAGAGCTCGGTATTGTCGATGAGCAGCTGCTTGCAGGCGTCGCGGCCCTGGGCAAGCTTGCTGTCACCGTAGCTGAACCAGCTGCCGCTCTTTTTGATGATATCCATATCGGTGGCGAGGTCCAGGATTTCGCCTGTCTTCGAGATACCTTCTCCGAACACTATGTCGAATTCGGCTTTCTTGAAAGGAGGGGCCATCTTGTTCTTCACAATCTTCACCTTGACGCGGTTGCCGAGGGCTTCGTCCCCGTCTTTGAGCTGGGTGGTGCGCCTTACGTCAACGCGTACGGATGCGTAGAACTTTAGTGCGTTGCCGCCGGTTGTGGTCTCGGGATTGCCGAACAGCACTCCGAGCTTCTCGCGGAGCTGGTTGATGAAGATGCAGCAGGTGTTGGTTTTGGATATGTTCGCCGTCAGTTTGCGCATAGCCTGGCTCATCAGGCGGGCCTGGAGACCCATCTTGCTGTCGCCCATCTCGCCTTCGATCTCGGCCTTGGGGGTGAGGGCTGCCACGGAGTCGATGACTATTATGTCGATGGCGCCGCTGCGTATCAGGTTGTCGGCAATTTCGAGGGCCTGCTCGCCGTTGTCAGGCTGGGATATGAGCAGGGTGTCGACGTTCACGCCGAGGTTCTTGGCATAAGTGCGGTCGAATGCGTGCTCAGCATCGATTATCGCTGCGATTCCTCCCTGCTTCTGGGCTTCGGCGATGGCGTGTATCGCCAGTGTGGTCTTTCCTGATGACTCGGGCCCGTAGATTTCCACGACCCTTCCGCGGGGATAGCCTCCTATTCCCAATGCGTGGTCAAGGGAAATGGAGCCTGAAGGAATTACCTCCACGTCCCATTTGGGCTGGTCGCCAAGTTTCATGATGGTACCCTTGCCGTAGTCCTTTTCGATTTTGTCCATCGTTGCCTGCAAGGCCTTCAGTTTCGCAGCCTGCAGATCGGCATTCTGTGTCTTTGCTTCTTCTTTCGCCATAATAGTTCAGTTTACAAGTTTTTATAGTTTAATCAGGCGGTGTGTACACCTATGCAAAGTTAACAAATTTTGCTTATTTTTGCATTTATGAAGAAAAAACTTCTCGGCTTGTCCCTGTCCGAACTCCAAACCGTGGTTCAGGACCTGTCCCTGCCCCGTTTTACGGCCGGGCAGATTGCCAAATGGCTGTATGTCAAGCGTGTCAGCAGCATTGATGCGATGACCGATTTGTCCAAGCAGGCCAGGCAGGCCCTTTCCGAGTCCTATGAGACAGGCTGGACATATCCCTGCGAGTCGGTGCGCTCAAAGGACGGGACCGTCAAATATCTTTTCAAGGTAAGCTGCGACGTCGGGACAAAGTCCGTGGAGAGTGCGATAGAGGCTGTGGTGATTCCGGATTCCGATCGCAAGACCCTGTGCATCAGCAGCCAGGCCGGCTGCAAGATGGGCTGTAAGTTCTGTATGACAGGCAGGGGAGGATGGCACGGCAACCTGGACAGGGCGCAGATACTTTCACAGATAATGTCCATTCCCGAAGGACCGCAACTGACCAACGTGGTGTTTATGGGAATGGGGGAGCCGCTGGACAACTACGACACCCTGTCCGCGGTGCTTGACGTGATGACGTCTCCGTGGGGGTTCGCCTGGAGTCCCAAGCGCATAACGGTGTCGTCCATAGGCGTTCTGCCCAATCTGAAGAGGCTGCTGGACGAACACAAGTGCCACGTTGCCATTTCGCTGCACAATCCTTTCCCTGACGAGAGGCTTTCAATGATGCCTGTCCAGGGGGCCTACCCCTTCCTGGACGTGCTTGCGCTGCTGCGCCGTTACGATTTCACGGGCCAGCGCAGGGTAAGTTTCGAATATACAATGTTCGAGGGCTTCAATGACGACAAGCGTCACGCGGATGCGCTGGGCCGGCTGTTGCGTGGTCTGGAGTGCCGTGTGAACCTCATACGTTTCCACAAGATTCCCGATTTCCCTTACGGCACCTCCTCCGACCGGACTATGGAGGCTTTCCGCGACAGGCTGAACACTGCCGGCATCACGGCAACAATACGCGCATCCCGCGGCGAGGATATCTTCGCCGCCTGCGGGCTTCTGGCAGGACGTCATCAGGAGGCTGACCGGAAGACAGCCATTTCCGACAATCGATGATTTATGGCTGCAGACTTCAATACGGTTATGGACTATCTAAGGCGCATATGTTCCGCGAGGGAATATGCTTCCAGGGATATTCTGGAAAAGGCTTTCGCACGGCTGGAATCGCCGGAGGAAGCGGCCCGGGCCCTGAAGATGCTGCAGGATGAGCTGTACCAGTCGGATCTGCGTTATGCCTCCGCCTTCTGCCGCGACAAATCGTCGATAGCAGGGTGGGGCGCGTACAAGATACGCTACCAGCTGTCATCCAAGGGAATCCAGAAAGAAACAATAGATGCGGCAATGGGGGAGATAGACTCAGACAAGGCTGCGGAAAGATTGCGCAAGGCCCTTTCCGTGAAACGTGAACAGCTCAAGGACGATCCCCAGATCAAACTCAAGCTGCTGAAATTCGGTCTTTCGAGGGGCTATTCCTATGATGAAGTCGAGCCCGTAATACGGGAGATACTGAAAGGATAGATTACATACAGGCGACAAATGAAACATATCCATTCCGTTCTGCTGCTTCTGATTCCCTTTGTTTTCATTTCCTGCGGGGACGGTGAGACGCTCGGGGCATTCCCTGAAATTACTGACAGCCGCCGCGGCGGAAGCTTTGGCTCGCAGCCTGAAATTTTTCGGAACCTTCCGGGCCCGTCACTCGCCGT
>JAKSKP010000046.1 GCA_024401635.1 Bacteroidales bacterium | reverse complement strand
GAAGAAACAGGAAGAGGACCGCAGCAGGCTGAATCTCGGATTGTAAGCTGTTTCGAAGAGCTTAGTCTGTTCATTCGTCTGGACAGATGAACAGAACAGAGACGCTTAGATGTACGTTTATGTTTTGACATCCGTTTCCGGGGAATCCAAGGCGATTTCTCCCCCGTTTTCACTAGACCAGGCACGCTTTGCTGCCTTTCCGTGTCCGTCATGCCATTCGAACCCCTCGCCGGGCACGCTTTTGGCCATTTCCGCTCCCGTCGGGGCCTCGAAAGTCGTTTTCGGGAGCGCCAGAAGACGTTTCCGCTCCCGTGGTCCCCACAAGATGACCTGCGGGGCGTCAGCCGAACTGCCTGAAAGATTTTTTGAAAGCCGGGAACCGTTACGACGAGTGACGGGCCCGGAAGGTTCCGAAAAATTTCAGGCGGCGAGCCATAGCCCTGCTACAACAGATGTCGTTAATGTCGTTTTTTAGCCGACAATAACGACACTCACGAAAAATACACACTGATATTCAGCTACTTACAATTGCCACTGTCGTTAATGTCGGTAATTTTTCGACATTAACGACACTATGCAGAAAAAAGCTCGAACAGCACGGAGGGAGCCACTTCTAGAAATTCCAGTAGAGGCCTACGGATGAGTCAATCATTACTCCAAGGCCATACTCTATTTTGCTGCCTTTGCCTTTGAAACCGAGGCTGGCGAAATGAGTCACGAGGGAAAGCCTGTCACTGAAGGCATAAGAGAGCCCCGGCTTTATGGCAAGTCCATAGGCGAATGCCTGACCTTTGCAGCCGAATGAGGCTGCGGCATCTGCAAAAAGGTTGAACTTATCTCCGAGTCGGAGAAAATTCCAGCGGAAATAAGGGTCGAAGGAGAAAATGAAAGCAGGCTGTGCCGCCACTCCGGTTTTCCATTCCGTCTCGAATCCAAGGGCAACAGCTGCGCCTACGGCAAACTTTTCGTTGATGTTGTAGCCGATTTCCGGATTGATGGTAAGGCCAAATTCCCCACCGTTGGCTTTCCCGTTATTTTCGAACACAAGTTCGAGACCGGCTCCGCCGCCCGCATACCATTTCTGTGCGGAAGCGGTGAAGGCGAAAGCAATGATTGCTGCAATTGTAAGAATGATTCTCTTCATATGATTTGGTTTTTAATAATTGGCACTATTCCAATACAAAGTTAGCATTAATTTTCTATCTTTGAGACCCTGTCTTGAGAATATGAAACAATGAAAGCTCTGTTCATAGGTGGCACCGACATTAACGACACCTGCCTTCTTGGGCAATGCCGCTTATTCCTGGCCGGAAACCCTAGTAGCTCAGCACTACGGGGCCGAGAAGGCCAGCGGGCAGCAGAGGGGAATCGGCTTTGTAGAACTTGCGCGTAGTATATGTGGTAACCTTGGGACAATCAGGCTGGGCATCACCGATAAGGCGGTTCACCCATACGTTCACCAGTTTTACCTCTATCACGTTCCTTCCTTTCTTCAGTGCACTACCGACAGCTGTCTTGAAAGGCGTCCTCCAAAGGATGCCCATATCCTGGCCGTTCACCTTGAGTTCACAAAGGTCACAAACCTTTCCCAGGTCCAGTTCGGCATCGGGGGAAGGAGCGTCAAGATTGAATTCCGCCGTATAGACGCAGGTTCCGGAGAAATACCTCAAGTCCTCGTACGGCAAAGACGTATAGTCCTGCAAACCGTTTATTTTCATAGTCCTCTGGGGGAATTGCAGAGTCCAGAGCTTAAGTTCCAACGCCCTGTCGGCTTTCCTGCGCACATCCTTGACGACATGCCTGCCGGCCTTTGCCTTGTCCGGACCGAAGACCACGAAGAAGGCGTCATCGGGATTGAATTCGAGAGGCACCTTGGTAACGGTGCCGTTAGTTCTGTAAGAAAGGTCCTTTGTCTGGCCGGTCTCCGGATTCCAAAGCACGGGTTTCCTGCCTGAACAGCGGAAAGTCAGCTCGGATGCGACCGGACCGTCTGTAGGATTGTCCAGCCAGTATATGTCCGTGCTCTCCGTCTTCCTGTGCACGAAACGGATTTCTGATGGAGCCTCAACGTCCTTTGCAGCCACAGCGGCAGCTGCAGAAGGCAGGCCATTGACATCACATACGACGGCCCCCATTTCCTTCAGTTCCTCCAGGCGCCCGCGGACCTTCTCCGTCTGCGGAAATCCCTCGATATCCAGACACAACAGGGCGTATGACGCACCTGAAGGAGCGATTATGCGGCCGTCCTCAACCTTCAGGTCGAAAAGTCCGTCAGGATTGACAAAATCATAGTTGTAGCCCTGCGGAACAGGGAAAAGCGTCTTGCCGTACCGGGCCGTGATGTTGGTATCCTCACCGTAATACACGAGTATGTCGGCTACGTTGCCTCCGCGGGACAGCATATAGGAAGTCCTGGCGAGATAGTCCATCCAGGGTCCGGCCTGTTCTGCCCAGGTTTCGTGACGGCAGAACCATTGTCCGTATTTGTTCAGGCCCACGCCGGGACGGCAGTCGTCCAGTGGCTGATGCGACGATTCATGCACGAATATGCGGTTGATTCCGCTGGCGAACTCGGTGTCGGCGAGTCTCTTGAGCTTTTCCGGGGTATATGCGAGGGCATCCTGCTCCAGGCCGTCCGCTGTAAAGGATTCGGCGGCCACCCACTGCCTTCCGTACATATGCGCGAGAGATGCGGATTCGCGTATGTCGGCCACAGCTATCTCGTAGGTTGAATGGGACGTGGGCATGTCCACAAGAGTCCAGCAGGCCGCCATAGGCACAGTGGCGTGGCGCTTGACGGCCATACCGTCCGCCACGAACACACGCCCGTTCTCCTGCGATTCAAGGCATACAGTTTCTATTCCGTACGCCGCGGCAATGTCCTTCACCTGGGCATAAGTGTCACGGTAGAGCTCGCCTATTGTGGTCCTCCAGTCGAAAAGGAACTTTTCGGTGGACTGTACGCTGTCCATAATCTCGCCTGTCAATGCAGGAAGCCAGGGCAGCAGGGAGTATCCCCTTCTGGATTCGAACTCCCCGAACATGGCGGGAGTCCAGGTCTGCCATCCGGCCTCATAACTGTCCACAAGCAGTTCCGTAATGCCTCTGCTTCCAATCATTCCCTCCGTGGCATCACGGTACATATCAAGATATGTCGTGAAATAGCGGCGGTAGGCATCCCTGTCGAACTTGTCCACCTCAAGGCCCGTGGCCTCCTGCGGAGCGGGTCCGTTACGCTTGCCTGTAAGGGTATATCCTATGCGTATTATGCGCCAGCTGCCCTGAGGGACATCCCAGTCGAGGCTTCCGTCCGATGACAATCTGGATGTCAGATCCGTCACGCTTTCCGTCAAGGCAAGTTCCTCATCCTGAGCTATCACTGTGGGGAAATCCTTGAGGTCGTAGGGGGAACTGAAACCGGCCTTGTCCTCGGCATTCTGCACCCTCGAGCGGGTATACAGAATGTATTGGGGCAGTTTGCCGCCGTCCAGGGAACGCAAACGGAACTCTCCGGCGCGGACTGGAGGGAAATTGACCGTAATCGAAGGCGAGCAGGTCTGCGGTATCCTCGCCACCTCGCGGAAAGTCTTCCCGTCGTCGGATGCCTCCAGGACAAGATTCCACTTGTAGGCCTGTATGTTCCACTTGGGTCTGTTGCTGTTGCCCAACACCTTTATGGAACGTACCGAGCCGTCAGTTTCAGGCAGTTTGAATGCAATGATCCTGATGTCACGGTAATAATCCAGATTCTTCTCCGGCTGGGGAAGCACGGCGTGGATATGGCCCTCCTCCACATCGACAGAGGACCATACAAGTTTCTTCATCGCATCATCCTTGCTGACCCAGGGCCCCCCGGTATTGCTCCATCCGGGGGAGCTGGCTATGCCTACGGTAAAGCCAAGGGAATCGGAAAGCCGTATGGCATAACGGAATGCGTCTTTCCAGTCATCGTGCATATACACAAAGCGGTTCTTCACGACGGGAGCCTGCGAGAGGCCGGCATCAAAATGGTGGTAGCCTCCTATTCCTATGCGGTGCATCCACTCAAGGTCCTTGCGTATGCCTTCCCTGGTTATGTTTCCATCCTCCCAGTGCCACCATACCCTGGGCCTTGCCTCGGCGGGAGGGTTGGCAAAAGAATCGGCAACCGGGTCTGTTCCGGCCTCTGAGGCTGAACAGGGAAAGCAGCAGAACCAGAGGAGGACTGCTGCGTATATTCCTGGCATATTTCTCATATCGTATGCTATTGTTTCTGGCTGTCGACTACGAGCACGTGAGTGCAGACGCGTCTCTGGCCGTCGTGATTACGTTTCTTGTTGTCCGTAGGATAGTTCACCACGCAGGTCTTGGGATCGCCGTGACCGGCAACCGTCATTGTCGTGCTGCCGCCTCCGTCCAGGTTGAGGGCGTAACGGGGATTGAAATGTCCTGCAATGAACTTCGTCAGTTCACAGGCGTTCATTCCTTCGGCGAAACCGGGCCAGCGTCCGTCAACGGTTATCATAAGGAAATGGTTGTCAGCCGTGACGGCCACCGCGGTACGGGGATGGCGGACGTGCTGGTGACGCAGGGGATCCTCGTAATGTATCATCGATATCTGCCTTTCCTCAAGGCCCTTCTCCGCGAAGGTCTCTCCAACAGGCTTGAAATCATCGATGAGAACGGGGGCACTGGTCAGGATGTTGGCCCATTTTTTCGCCTTCCTGGCATAATGCTTACGGGTATCATTGAGATTGAGTCCCCTTGCAGAGCCGTCTATGCGGACCTTGCGGCCGTCGGCGCTGGCATACACGCCTCCGTCGTTCCTCCACTGGGGAACAGGGGTATTCATAACCAATTCATTCTCAATGGCGTGATATGTGGTGCCGTCGGTCCTTATGAATACCGAAGAGGTCTCGTAGGCTCCGTTGATGGCCGCCACGGCCCCGAACTCGGCTGCCACGTTGGACGTGGGCGTACCACCCTGCCTGTCGTAGTTGAAACGTACCTTATAGCGTGGATTGTTCATATCCACTTCCAGCACGTTCACGTTCTGCTTCGTGCCGGAAATGGGATCATATCCGCTGTATGTGTGGTAGACACAGCCCTGTGACAGAGTATCCCTCACCCACTGCGCGGGTGTCCTGTCCACCTCCTTCGCCTTCTTCTCTATCTGCGCAAGTTCCTCCGCCGTATAGACGTATCTCCTGACCTGGGCCTTGAGGGCTGTCTTCAGCTCATCCCAGCTGTAATAGGGCCAGCCGGCTGTCTTCAAACCGCAGGGACGGCATTCCTCGCCGTTGACCAGCAGTTTCACGAGCACGTCACCCTGTCCGCTGACGGGTTTGTAGAACACGTACTGCATATTGGCGCCCATAGGCGACCTGTAAGTCTGGAACCAGTATGCGAGGGAATCGGTCGTGGAAGGGATTGTACCGAAACCGTCAATGTCCATTATCATAAGCAGGGCCATGAACACGTGGTCGTGTCCGAAACGGAGGTCGGCTCCCTTCCTGCCGGAAGATATGCGTTCATCCGCCTTGTCCAGAATGTCATCCACTATGGCCGAGCAGGATGTCTTGTACTGATGATACTCCTTGAAACGTTCCAGATTGTCCACCTCCCACATAGTGGCATACTCCTCGGGAGTGAATACGTCACCGAAATCCTCGCGCACGTTCTCGGGAAGGCTGGCCATTCCGGCAACGAGCATATAGGTGTCCACAAGCACCGAATATGCGGAGCGTTTGCCTATGACGGTTTCCGGATTCCTGAACATCCTGGAATAGATGTCCTTCCAGGCGGGGAAACGTCTCGCGATGAACTGTTCCGTATTCTCATCGAAAGGATAATTCAGTTCGGGCCCCTTGTACCTCAGCTCGTTCTTGCCGGTATTGGGTGCCGTGGCCTGAAGTTCCAGGAAACCCTGGTGCTCATAAATTTCCATATCCGGCCTCTGCTGCTGGAGGGAAAGGCAGAAGGATGCCATGCTTATGATGGCGCGTATCGAAGTGGATGCCACGGCATCGACCTCAGCCCCCTCGCCAAACACTGTCGGGAAAGAATCCACCATCGTCTGAGCTATCCTTTGATGCTGTTCCCATCCTATTTCGGTAAGGTCGCCGACGTGGTATTTCACCCTGTCGTAGAAAGGTTTGAGCCTTGAAAGCACCTTTTCGCCGTATTCGGTCAGATTTCCCTGTTTCTGCGCCACGGTCAGCATGGTCAGCAGGTCGGTATACGCCCTTTCGGTATAGGCATACCTGGAGCCGTGACGTCCGTAATGGGAAATGTAGAAAGGCTCATAGCCGGCAGGAGCCGCCGTGAGGGTTGGAACATCGAAGCTGATGAGATTGTCCAGGCCGGACGCCTTCATCCTGTCGGCGCGGACCTGTTCCCTGACATCATAGTTCTGGGCAAAAGAAATATTGGCAGACACCGCCGATACGGCAAGGGTCACAGCCAACGAGGCGAGCAATCTTTTCATATAATTTCAATCAATATCTGTTGTACTTGGGAAGACGGAGCGTGGACTTGTCCTGACCAGGAGCTGTGTCCACCACGGGAAGTATCTCCTTGATTGTCAGGTCGAGATCATATCTGAGCAGGTACTGCTCATGCTGGAGCTTGTTGGAAATGAGACAGATACCATTCCCATACGACGAGAACTCCACATCCAGGCGGAACTTCAGTATGCTGTCCAGGCTGTCGCCCTCCGACAACTTGAGGAAGGGGGTCTCCACCGACTTCAGGGCATCGAAGAACTTCGACTCGCCCGTACCAGTCCTGGCCTTCTTTCCGGCAACCGTGAAACTGCTCATTTCAACGATATTCCTGTCAGCATCGTATTTGATGAACATCTGGGATATGCGGCCATCCTCATTGACGTATTCCATACGGCACAGGCCCTCGGGGAAGGACACGAATTTCAGGTCAGCCCTCATCGCAATCAGAGCGGACAGATTGTCGCCGACCTTGAAAGTGCCGTTGGGCACACCCACGACGCCGCTGGCATCGCCTATCTTGGCATCCACGAAACGGCCGTTGTCGAAAGTGTAGCGGCATTTCCCGTAGGTGTATATGGCACCGGTGCCCTTGTTCTCGCAATTGTCGGGCCTGCCCATGGCGGATATGACCTCGGCATCAGTATAGGTGGCCCCGTAAGACAGACCGTTCACGGTCTGGGCCGGCAAGGAAAAGGCCGACGCAGTACAAAGCACGGCCAGAAGCATTCTCTTCATATTGGATAGCGGTTTCATATACTTGCAAATATAATCAAATTTCTCCGAGCAGGGACAGAAAAGTCTTCATACCGGAAGTGGCCTTGTCCCTGATATGCTCTATATGGGCATCCCTCACCGGCACTTCCGCCGGATCGATGATGTATATGCGTGCATCGGGAGATGCATACATATAGAGGCTGGCGGCGGGATACACCTGAAGCGAAGTCCCGACTATCAGCACGATGTCAGCCTCAGACACCGCCTTTGCCGCGGCCTCCATCTTGGGCACCGATTCCCCGAAGAACACTATGTGAGGGCGCAGCTGCACGCCTTTGGGGCTTTTGTCGCCGAGGTTCACGCGGGAGTATCCCACGTCGATGACCTCGCTCTCACTGAAGCTTTCCTCATAGCGGCCGCGCTCGGGTCTTACCTTGGTGACCTCGCCGTGGAGGTGTATGACATTGCCGGACCCCGCCCTTTCGTGCAGATTGTCCACGTTCTGGGTTATCACCGTGACCTGCCAGTCCTTCTCCAGGGCGGCAATGTCCAGATGGGCGCTGTTCGGCTCGGTACAGGCAAGCTTCTCCCTCTGCATATTGTAGAAGTCCAGGACCAGGCCGGGATTCCTCCTCCACCCTTCGGCTGATGCCACCACCATAGGGTCGTATTTGTCCCACAAACCGCCGTTGTCCCTGTAGGTGCCCAATCCGCTTTCTGCGCTGACACCGGCTCCTGTAAGCACTGCAATGCGTTTCATAATGTTTCCCTTATATTTGCCAAATATAGTGAAAAATGCTAAATTCGCCACCTGTATGACACCTTGTACGATAAAAAAAACACTTGTTTCCCTGCTTGTTCTCACGCTGTGCGGGACGGCGCGCGCCTGGGAGCCTTGCAGCAGCGGGTACGAGTTATCACTGAGCGCAGCATACGGTTTCAACACCAGCTGGAACCACTACGGAGGAGCGAGCCTTTCCGCCTACCTCCCCTTCCACCGCAATTTCGAAGCCGAGGCCTTCACCCAGTATATGAGTGCGGGGGATTTCACGTCTTCCGTTTCACTGCGGCCCAAGTACGCCCTTCCGGTGGGTGAGATGTTCCTGGACGGAGGCATCTGCTACAAGCTGCTCCA
>JAKSKP010000045.1 GCA_024401635.1 Bacteroidales bacterium | reverse complement strand
CCGTTGATGTTGCCAATATTCTTGCCGAAGAAGCCTTCGTCCCTGTCACCTATGGGACCGAGATATGAGAAATCGTCGTAGAATACGGTCTCCTTATTTGAGGAATGCTTGAAGAAGGCTGTCTTGTCGCCGTCGGTTGCATAGTATTTTTCCTGATTTGTTGCAAGGACATATCTCCATTCGGCGATTATGCCGGAGAAACTTCCTTCGTCCATATCCTGCTTCATACCGAAATCCTCCGGACAGGTGTGACGGAGCTGGTAGCGTCCTATGTTCCCGTAGGTATCCTCATCGCCGGAGTCGTTGTCCTGATATGCGAAACGGGTGAAAAGCTCGTGTACGACCACGCCCTTCATATCGCCGCTTCCGTAGGGCAGACGGTGGCCGTCGCGCCTGTAGGGGCAGGTGGTGTTGGTGTAGAGATAAATATCGGAGCCTTCCTTGTCATAGAGGTTTATGGCGAACTTTGCCACCTTGTTGACACAGGTCGCGTTGGTGAGCCTTTCATCTATCGGGGTGAGCGAGCCCTTGCGGAAAGGCAGCTGGCAGTCCTTGAGGGTGACATAGGTGAAGATGTCATCGTCGGTGAGGCTTGCAATGGTCTTCTCCTTGACAGGCGCTGCGGAAGCCTCGCGCGAAAGGATATTGGAAGCGGTGAAGCCCTCCATATAATAATATTCGGGATCATTGTCCCCGAAAGTGGACACGTGCTTGTACAGCGTCATACCCTTGAGGAATATCCTTGCCGCATCAAATTGTTCGAAAACGTTGTCCTCCGGGGTCTTGCAGAGTATCCTGACGCCTCCGACGCCGTCCTCGGCCTCGAAGTATATCGTACGCTGACATACAGAGTAGTCTATGCCCACGATGGCCAGCTGGGTATTGTCGCCCATATTGCCGCTGGCGGTGTTGCCCACCGAGATTCCCTCGAGTATGAGGTCATCCTCTATGGTCACGCCTTCCTCTGTCGCGAGGGCTCGGAGCTGCGCCATAGTGCATACGGTACCTTCGCTTCCACCACTGCCCTTCTGCAGTATATATATAGGAAAGGAGGCCTCGTATCCGTACTCGTCCACATAATTCAAGTCGATACGGGCTGTTCTGACGGCAGGGGAAGGATTCGCCTGATACTCCACCAGGAGTTTGCTTTCCCTGACGGTAGCGGAAGCAATCCATTTTGCCGTCGTATCACTCGGAAAGACAATCCGGGGAGCTATCTCGTTATCCTGCAGGTTGGTGGTGAGGACCACGGTTGCGGTACCGGCCCCATCGACGGTTATACTTGTCTTGTCCGCCTCCAGCGAGGGAATCAGCTTGCCGCGCTGCCTCAGGAAAAGAGTGTCGCGATGGCTCTGCCCGACGGACAGGATGAAGGTTGCAATCCTTGCGACTCCTTCATTGGCCCTGTAGTCGATGTCGAAGCCTTTGCGGCCCTGCCCCCTGGCGGGGAAAGACACCCACGAAGCGTCTGTAGAGATATTGTACTCCGAATTGGATATCACGTCGATGTGTACACTTCCTTCCAGCGTGCTTATCTCATAGCTTTTCTGCGGCAGGCCCAGTGCGGTGCCTTCATATATTTTCAGCGGCTCGGTGCAGCCTGTAAGCAGGACTGCCGCCGCAAATGACAATATGGTGATTATCTTTCTCATAACCTTTCAATTAGTTTTGTTTGACGCACCTTATGTTCGCACCCCACCTGTTGGGCTGGGTCGCGAATGTACGGTTACCGACCGTATTGTGTACCTGGAGCCTTCTGCCACCTATGTAAGCGTTATTGTATGCACCGGTAGTCCTGGTCCACAGCCAGCCGAAAGTACCAACGTTACACATCTGTGAACTTGCGTTGGTGGTTCTCCTGTAGTATCCGGGACAGGGGAAGAATGATGCCTTACCGTCTTTGTCTGTTATGGTGATACCATAATTCTTCACTCCTGAGGACGCCTGGATTTTCGTCAGGATATCGCCCATCTGGGCCTCTGACGGCACTTCCCAGCCGTAAGGACAGGGGTCGTAATTGGTCTTGCCGCCGGTCTTTCCGCCCCAAAGGTCGGCATCCTGCACATCTATCCAGTCCTCCTTGCCGCTGCCCGCGCTTCCCCAGAGGTAAGCCGTAGGATTCTCAACGGTATAGGATACAGGCTTGCCGTCCTGAGCCGTCACGAAGGTAATGGGATCAGGGAATATCGTCATATGGTCACGGTTGCCCGTAGGCGTATAGCCATCCACGGGAGGGAAAGGATCCTTGCGGCCCCATTCATAATGCATACCCGCCGCCGGAGTCTCGGTGCCGGTAGGAGCCGTCGCACAGGTCGCACCCAGGTTCCTGTCCATAAAGACATAGCTGCCGAACTTGTGCTCCGCCACGGGGACATCCGTAATCCACACGTGGTAGCTCCACACTATCTTGCCGGTGGCATCGAGCACTCCTATCAGGGCATTGCCCGTCTTGCCCTTCGACTGGGTGAAGAACAGCTGGGCGTCCCTGACATAGGTCGAACCGACGAGATTTTCAGTAGTCTGCCACAGTACCCTGGATGAAATGGCATTCTCCACTACAGTTCCGTCAATCCTCTTAAGATCAACGCAATAGAGAGTCGTATCAGTGCTTTCGATAAGGAAACTGTTGGCATATTTGCCGCCTGTCGTCAGGCAGACGGGAACAAGAGGCTTGCTGCCGACGGCCTGGGCCAGTGTGGCTGTGGCGCTGATTTCCACGCCGCCCGTTTTCATCACATTGCCATCAGCATCCTTCACGACGCATTTGAAGGACGTCTCGCGAGCCACGGCACCCTCGTCATAGTTGGACAGGGGTTTGACACTTATCGTCTTCTTGCCATCGTAAAGATGGTCCGCAATCCAGGTGGGAGAATCGGGAAATTCGTAGCCTATGCTGTAAGTATAGTATTTGGGATTCCAGTTGGTCTCCACCTCGATATCAGTATATTGGTCGCCCGCAGGATCGAGATTATAGACTGGCAGCAGCGAAATCCCGGGAGTCTCGTCCGTCTGTTTGACCGTTATGGCGCAGCGGCAGGGATTCTCCTCCCATCTGGCGCAGGGGAAGGATATCAGAACCGTTCCCACCCTGCCGCCGGTGCCCTCGAAAGCATCGACTTCCATATATACGCTTTCCACCGACGCGGTGACATTCTTTATCCAGGGTTCCCCATAGTCGGGGCAGCTGACGCTGATAGTCGCCGTCTTCACAGACGCCTCATCCAGATTGGTCTTGATGGCAACGACGGGGTTCAATGCCGAATTGAACAGGTCAAGGGTTCCGTCCTCGGGAGTGTACTCCGGTTTTGTGGTTCCACCGTTCTGTGAAAGGTAAATCGTCTTCTGCTTTCCGTCGGAATTTGTGACCGTCAGGTTCACACCCCTCGAAACGCCGGGATTTGATGAGCAGTACACATTCACCTGCCCCACTCCGTTGCCTGACGTCTTGCCCAGCCTGGCCCAAGATACATCCTCATCGAATGCCACGGTCCAATCACTTTTGGAATACACCATAAAATATGACTGGGATTCATCGCTCTTGAACCTGAGATCCGTCCTGTTGAGGGAGAAATCCACGTTCAGTTCGAAAGGTTTGCTGCAGGATGCCGCCATAAGTGAGGCAAGCACCGCAATTGCCATATATATCGCTCTTTTCATATTACAAACCATATTTGTTGTATTCTTTATTGTCAAGTGCTCCACCGGAATATATCACCTGTTTTTCCGGAATGGGAAGATATTCGTGACAGGGTTTGAGCGTAACTCTCAACGTCTCCCAGTCAGTATATTCCATAACCCTTTCATACCATATCCCCCAGCGGACGAGGTCGAACTTGCGCTGGAACTCGCCGAAGAGTTCCCTGGCCCTCTCGTCCTGAACCTCATTGAGGGCTTTCTCCCATTTCGAGAAAGTGTAGGCAGGCAGTCCCGCCCTTGACTTGACCATATTGATGTATTTGAGGAAGCCGGCCTCGTCCTGCAGCGCACAGCAGCATTCAGCCATCATCAGCACGGCATCAGCATAACGGAAAATGGGATAGTTGTTGTGGTCCAGATCCTGATGCATATAGGGGCACCAGAACTTGGGACCCATCCAGGGTTTGGTGGCAGTACTCTTGAAAGCGGTGCCGTTATAATCCCAGGCCATATTGATCTTGGCCCTCTGGTCCAGACCGGTGTTGGGCTGGAGCGCCTGGCAGAAATACAACGTCGGTCTCGAGCAGGTCCCGACCTTCGTGTCCGTACCCATCTCCGGGATCTGCACTCCGTCGAAAACGTCACTTTCATTTGCTCCGTCCTTCTTGGGCATACAGTTGGTGGCAAGGTTGGACGTATATGAAAGGCCTGCCGTGTTGTACGTATGCTGTATCTCGAAAATCACCTCGGGAGTATTCTTGTTGCGGAAATACAGGTCGGAAAGAGGATACTGGCCCAATTCTCCGTAAACATTTTCCAGCTGACGCAGCGCATTCTGCGCCACTATATACCAGGAGACTGCATTCGCCGCATCATCCTTCGCCGCATTCCACATAGCCATCTTGGCAATGAGCATCTGTCCCATAGCCCAGCCTCCGCGTCCTGTCTCTATCTCGACAGCCTTCACCGCGGGAAGAGCCGGAGCCTCTCCCGACTCCACATCCCCGAGGGATTCCAGGAGGTCATTGATAAGGGCTTCCATCGTCTTTACCGCCGACATCCTGCCCATACGCGCTATCCTGTTCATCACATCCTCGTCCTTGACATACTCCGTATAGAAGGGCACGTCGCCGAACTGGCAGGTGAGGTTGTAGTACCAGAATGCCCTCATCACCTTCGCCTCAGCAATCAGAGAAGCTTTCTGTTCATCCGTCAGCGGTGAGGTCGATATGCCCTGAATGGCCTCATTGGCATACATTATGGATTTGTAGGCACTGTTCCACAAGGTTGTCGCATAATTGCAGTGCGCAGGAGAAATATCCATTATCGCATTGACATCAGACGAAGAAGGAACATATATGATATCCGTAGTTCCTTCGGTGAATATCCAGTTCGCACCGTTGAACACCGTACGCAACTGTGCATAGGCGCTGTTGACGGCCTGCCTGCACTGAACCTCGTTCTTGAAGTAGCCGTCCCTTGACACAAACGAGTCGGGCCTCTCCTCCAGGAAAGAGCAGGATACAAGCGCAATGGCTGCCGAGGCCGTAAATAAAATTCCAAATATATTTTTCATATCCGTACCCGTTTAGAATTTAAGTTGAATCGAGCCTACATATTTGCGTGACCTCGGGTATGAACCGGTATCCACGCGCCTGAGCACGGAGTTGCTCTCCTCCTCCGTGGACACATCAGGATCGAAACCGTTGTATTTTGTCCACAACCATACATTGTCCACATTCACACCGAGGGTGAGGCTTTTGATACCCTTCTTGAAATGGAAGGTATATGCCAGACTCAGGGTCTTCAGACGGAGATAGCTGGCGTCGTGCACCTCGAAACTGCTGGGAAGGTGACTGTAGCCGGCGCCTCCCGCGACAGGTATGTTCGATTCGGGATTCCTGGTAGGATGCCAGGCGTCCATCATATATCTGTACTGGTTGGTGCAGTACGTTCCGCTCATAAAGAATTCCGGATAGTTGTATATCGAACCGCCTACCGAGTATGAGAAGTAGATTCCAAGGTCAAAACCGTAGATATGGAAGTTGTTCTGCAGACCGCCGTAAAGAACGGGGTCGGAATTGCCCAGATATACAAGGTCGTCATTGCTCAGCACTCCGTCGTGATTCTGATCCACATATTTGGGACGTCCCGGATATTTGACCGAATAGTAATCGGCATACTGGTGGGTGATGTCATTCTCTGCAATTTCATCACCGTTGTGCCATACGCCTCCGTACTGGAAACCCCACAGGGAATTCAGAGGATAACCTGCCACGTAGCCGTACATCATATAATCCTTCTGGGTGAGTGTGGAAACGAAATCCTCGGATCCTATATCCTCCACCATCTGCTTGTTGTGGGAGATTGTGAATTCCGTCGTCCAGGAGAAATTCTTCCTGACTATGTTTTGGGAATTGATTGTCAGCTCCAGACCCTTGTTGGATGTGCGGCCTATGTTCTCACGGTATGAAGTGTAACCGCTCTGAGACGCCTTCTGGACATTCAGCAGCAAATCATTCGTAAAGGACATATAGGCCTCTGCCGTGAATTTGAGCCGTCCGTTCAGCACCGACATATCGATGGCGGCATTGTACATATCAGTGGTTTCCCAGCTGAGGTTAGGACTTGCGAGCCTGGTCGGGAAATAATAGGTGGACTGTGCCCCTCCCAGGATATAGCCTGCAGTGGATGAATCCATAGCCTGCAGGGAAGTATAGGCCGCGATGGCATCGTTACCGGTACGCCCGGCGCTCAGACGCAGGGAGAAATCCTGGAACACCCTGGTCTTCTTGAGCCAGGCCTCGTTGGCAAGATTCCACTTGAATGCCGCGGAGGGGAAGAAACCCCATTTCTTGTTGGCGGCGAAGTTGGAGGAACCGTCACCGCGGGCTGTAACCGTAACATAATAGCGGTTGCGGTAGTTGTAATTCACCCTGCCGAGGAATGAAAGCCTCTTTATCTTGGCATTGTATGATGTAAGGGTGTAGTTCTGTTTGTCGGCGACGCCGCTCAGGTCATTCCATTTGATATCATCCACAAGCAGTCCCTTTGCCGTAATATTGACGTCGTTCTGATTGTTGTAGTACAGCGAGGCGCCGACCATTGCGTCGAAATTATGCCCCCCCCTGAAAGATGTCTTGTATGCGACGGTGTTGTCGGAAGAGAACTGACGGGTGTCGTGCTCGTTCCTGCTCGCATCACCGCCATCTCCGGGATTCTTTGCCGGCAGGGTGCTGGGGTTGAACTTGTAGAGATGCGTGTTATATATATAGAAGGTGTTCTGACTCTTGATGGTCAAACCCTTCACAGGAGTGAACTCGAAGGTCAGTGAGTTGGTATTCGAGAATGACTCACGATAGTTCGTGCACTGCTCGATGCAGATATACGGGTTGTTGAACTTGGTACCGCGTCCGTAATCGTACAGGTCATTGACCGTACTGGTTATATCAAGGACGGGTGACATATAGATTACGCCTGCCCACGGGCTGGTTCCGCCCATCGTGGCCTTGTTGTTATTGTTCTTGCGGTACATCGCGTTCGTGCTGAAACGCAGCCTGAACCAGTTGTTGAACTTGTGATTGATAACGAACTGGCCTGTGAGCCTCTTCATCCCACTGTCGCGTATCACACCCTCATTGTCCAGATAACCTATGGATGCGAAATAGTTTGTGTTCTTGTTGTTGCCCACCAGAGAAACGCCATATTGCTGGTAAGGGGCGACGCGGGTGATTGCACGAAGCCAGTCCGTGCCCTCGCCGAGAGATTCCGGATCTATGTATTTCTGCGGATAGTTGAATGTCTCGGGCCATTTGTACTCCGCATTCTGAGAGTTGGAGAAATCGATGCGCTCGTTGTTGTAGCGGGCGAACTCGGTGGCGTTCATAGTATCGAGGGTCCTTGCAAGCTCGGACACGCCGGCCTTGGCGGTAAAGGTCACTGTAGGCTTGGTTACGGTGGGAGAGCCCTGTTTCATAGTAACGATGATTACGCCGTTGGCACCCTGGGAACCGTAAATCGCAGTAGATGAGGCGTCCTTCAATACGGAGATGGACTCGATGTCCGAGGGGTTGAGGTCGCCGAGATCGTTGACGGCATTCATCACACCGTCAACCACAATCAAAGGCTCGTTGCCTGCCGTGATGGAACGGGTTCCCCTGATACGGATAGACGTGCCGGCAGTCGGATCACCAGAAACGGTCATAATGTCGGCGCCGGCCACCTTACCCTGCAGGGCCTGGTCGATGGAAGAAACAGGTACATCGACAATGTCCTTCATATTCACACTCGCAACAGATCCCGTCAAATCGGATTTCTTGGTCTCACCGAAACCGATGACGACCACCTCATCCAGATATTTCGTGTCCGGATTCATCGTGATGGAAATGTTCGTCCTGCCCCCGACTTTCTGCTTCACGGAAGCATATCCCAGAGATTCGAACCTGAGAATCGCCTCAGACGAAGGTACAGTAATGGAAAAGTGACCGTTGGCATCAGTAACTGTTCCCGTAGTAGTGCCGTCCACGACAACTGCCGCACCCGGCATCGGTTGTTTGGCATCATCCACAACCACACCCGTCACGACTATCTTCTGCTGGGCAAAGGCCGGCTGGTAAGCGGCAAACGCCGTCAGGAGCAAGGCTGCGAAGAGAAAAATCTTCAAACGGGGTTTCTTGATATCTTTTGGCATATTCATAAAAATTATTGAAACATTCACGACGCATATGCGTACTTTGCAAATCTATCAATTATAAAAATACGAAACGCCACCACCAAAAAATATTAAGATTTTTTAATGGTAAAATATTTGTATAATACG
>JAKSKP010000044.1 GCA_024401635.1 Bacteroidales bacterium | reverse complement strand
TGCACTTCGGGAACGTTTTAACATGGGATATTGTTCCCGAAGTGCAAGGGCTCTTTTGCCGATTATTCACTCTTTTCCTGCCAGTCTCTTTTCCCAGGCCCAGGCTGAGGCGAGGGTTTCCTCCAGAGTCCTGGTGGCCTTCCATCCCAGCTCGCTGTTGGCTACGGCGGTGTCGGCCCAGATGGCTGTGACGTCGACTGCGCGGCGCGGTGCTATCCTGTAGTTGAGCTTGAGATTGTTGACCTTCTCGAAGGTTGTCACGAGTTCCATCACTGACACCGGCTTGCCTGTGCCCACGTTGAAGATTTCATAGTCGGCCTTCATCTTCGAGTCAACCATCCTTGTGACGGCCGCCACGTGTGCGCGGGCCAGGTCCACTATGTCTATGTAGTCTCTCAGGCAGGTGCCGTCGGGGGTCGGATAGTCGTTGCCGAATATGCTGAGGCATTCTCGCTTGCCTATGGCGGTCTGTGTGATGTAGGGGACGAGGTTTGCGGGCACTCCGCGCGGCAGTTCGCCGATCAGGGCTGAAGGATGCGCTCCTATGGGGTTGAAGTAGCGCAGGGCTATGCCGTGTATTCCTTCATAGGCCTTGACACAGTCCCTGAGTATGTCCTCGCAGATCTGTTTGGTGTTGCCGTAGGGCGAGGTGGCCGGCTGCCTTTCAGACTGCTCGGTCACCGGCAGTTTGTCGGTCTCTCCGTATACGGTCGCTGAGGAGGAAAACAGTATGTTGCTGCATCCGTGTTTCCTGGCGGCACCGATGACGTTCACGAAGGATTCCAGGTTGTTGCCGTAATATTTGAGGGGGTCGGCCACGCTTTCGCCCACAGCCTTGAATGCCGCGAAATGGATGACTGCGTCTATCTTGTGTGTGGCGAAAAGCCTGTCAGCAGCCTTGGAATCGCAGAAATCGATTTCCTCCAGAGGCAGTTTGCGGTCCAGTATCTTCTCCACTCCGTTGAAGCAGGTCCTGTCGCAATTGGAGAAATTGTCCGCAACCACGACGTCGTAGCCGCTCTGAATGAGTTCCACCGTTACGTGTGAGCCGATGTAACCGGCACCTCCTGATACAAGCACTGTTTTCATATCCTGTTGTTTTTGTCCATCAAAATTAATCAATAAAGCTTGAATTGGGAAATATTATTGCAATTCCTGTAGAACGGAAAGACTGCGTATGTTCAAGGCGCTTTCCAGATGGAATTCCAGATATTTCAGCAGTTTCGCGCACAATTGGCTCCTTTCCCTGCCGTTCAGGGGGATCAGCATCGAATCCGCCACTCCGCTGCGCAGGAATTCTCCGGCCACCGTGCAGCTGTCCTCCAGAAAAGGCATCAGCGCTTCCATCGACGGGCTGAACCCCATTGCGGAGGCAAAGTCCAGCAGGAAACGTATATGGAAATTGGCATAGCTCTGCTCCAGGGCGTCCAGCAGCAGTATCTCCCCCTCCATCCATTCGAACAGCCCCGTTTCGCCCGTTTCCTCCCTGAGGGCCCTGAACAGGACTTCAGCCATGAACATCGATATGGCGTTCTTTCCATAGGACGAACGTATCCCTGTCAGAGAATGTGCGCTGGCAAAGCCCGATGCCTTGAACAGGGATGATTTCGGATTCGGGGAAATTTCGCAGTCCAATATGTTCAGGGGCTGGAAAAACGCCATCGAGCGCGTAGCATTGCCGACGAGGAAGGACCTGCGCCCGTACTGGCGGGACAGGCAGTGGATTACCAGCGATTTTTCCGAAAATGCCGTGCTGTGCAACACTATTATTCTGTCTGCTTCCCTCATCTTTCAGCAATCTCCCATAACTCTGCAAAATTAAGAAGCCGATTTGAAATGGTCAACAAAAAATGAGTAACTTTGCGGAATATGGAACTGATTTTTGCTACGGGAAATGCGGGCAAGCTGCGTGAAGTGCAGCAGATATGCGACCTTCTCGGTCCGAAATACGGTGTGAGCCTGAAGGTGCTTCCTATGCCCGAGAAAGCGGACATACCCGAGACGGGAGTTACATACAGGGAGAATTCGCTCCAGAAGGCGGAATATGTGTGGAACAGGTGGCACAAGCCCTGCATTGCCGATGATTCCGGGATGGAGGTTGATGCCCTGGACGGAGGCCCCGGAATATATACTGCGCGCTATTGCTGCCGGGATTTCGCAAAGGGCATAGGCAAGCTTCTGAAGGAACTTGACGCTCTCGGGGCGGATACGCCGGAAAAAAGGCGCGGGAGTTTTGTCTGCTGCCTGACCCTGATCTCTGACGGACTGGTCCGTCATTTCGAGGGCCGCTGCCCGGGCACCATTTCCGAGAGCCCCCGCGGGGATGCCGGTTTCGGTTTCGATCCCGTCTTCATCGCCGATGCCGCCCCTGACAGATGTATGGCCGAACTCGAGGACAACAGGAAGAACAGCATCTCGCACAGGGGACTCGCGATGGAGGGGCTGTTCCGCTTCCTTGCCGGTGAAGGCAGGTATTTGATGGACTGACACTATTATGACACAACAATATATGCGAAGAATTATTGCCACCGTATTCATACTCTCCGCCTGCATCGCTTCCAGGGCGCAGAGCCAGAGTTTCAAGCTGGGACAGTGGATGGAGATACAATCGTCCGTTATGGGCAATCTGTCGAAGTATTATGTCGACAGCATACCTGTGGACAGGATGTACAAGGCCGGCATCGAGAAGATGCTGGAAAACCTCGACCCCTACACGGTGTATGTGCCGGAATCGGAGCAGGATGATTTCGAGATGATGATTTCCAACAGTTACGGCGGAATAGGTGCTATCATCTACAAACCCTCCAGGGATATGAACGTAATCATCAACGAGCCTTACGAGAATTCTCCTGCGGCAAGGGCCGGGCTGCGTTGCGGTGACGAGATATTGTCGATAGACGGGATGTCGCCCGTGGGTTTGGAAGTGGGGGAGGCCAGCTCCAGGATGAAAGGCAAGCCCGGTACGGACGTGGTCTTCAAGGTGAAGAAGGTCCGCACGGGCGAGATATGCGAGGTGAGGATCACAAGGGAGAAGATACATCTTCCAAACGTCGAATATTACGGGATGCTCCCGGACGGCACGACCGGCTATATCTATCAGACCGGTTTCACTGCCGGAACGGCCGATGAGGTGCGCAACGCCGTGATCGAACTGAAGAAGCAGGGTATGACGAAACTTGTGCTTGACCTGCGCGGTAATGGCGGAGGATCCATGGATGAGGCCATAAAGGAAGTGGGCCTCTTCGTGCCCAAGGGCACGCTTGTCGTAACCACCAAGGGTTCTGTCGGTGAGGATATGAAATATGTTACCAAGGATGAGCCCGAGGACGTGTCGCTGCCTCTGATGGTGATGGTGGATTCCGGTTCCGCTTCGGCATCCGAGATTGTGTCCGGTGCTGTCCAGGACCTGGACCGTGGCACCATAGCCGGCAAGAGAACTTTCGGCAAGGGACTGGTACAGAAGATATTGCCTGTGGCTTACAACGGACAGTTGAAGGTGACTACGGCAAAATACTATACTCCGTCAGGGCGCTGCGTCCAGGCCAGGGATTATTCCCACAGGGCCGAGGACGGAAGCGTGGGCAATATACCCGATTCCCTGACCAGGGAGTTCAAGACGGCTTCCGGACGCACGGTGCGTGACGGCGGGGGCATTACTCCGGACATAATCGTCGAATCCGATACCTACAACAGGGTGACCTATGCGGCCGTCCTCGGCGGACTGACCGCCAACTGGCCGGTGGAATTCGTGAAAACCCACGATTCCATAGCTCCTGTCGCCGATTTTCATCTTTCGGATGAAGACTATGACGCTTTCGTGGAATGGGCTGCCGGCCAGACTTTCGACAACCGCAGCGAAAGCGAGACCTACCTGGACCTGCTGGTGAAGCAGCTTAAGAAGGATGGGGAATATGAACCTGTCAGCGCACAGCTGGAGGAGGTAGAGAAACTGGTCAAGATGGACAAGAAATCGGCCCTGCTCCGCTCGCGTGACCAGATAAGGCCCATACTCGAAGAAGAGATAGCCGTCAGATATTATTTCCAGAAAGCCGGTCCTCAGATACGTCTGCGTACGGACGAGCAGCTCAAGACCGCGTTAGCGTCCTTCACTGTCCTTCCATAGATAGATTCTGTCTCCCCTGCGGGGATATGAATCCTCTCCGTTAGACAGAGGCACGGGAATGGATATGATCGAGCCTTTGACGGCGGTGCGCACAGGCTCAAGCTCGTAACGTATCTCGGTGATTTGGAACTGGTTGACTCCGGATGTCGGGCCTATTATCATCACCTGGTCGCCCACGCTCAGGTCGCTGCTTTCCAGTTGGACCTCGGCCACGCCCAGCTTGCTGAACCAGTTAGTGATGCGGCCGCAGTTGGCTTTGGTCCTGGTGGCGTGCGAACCGTAAAGGTCGCTCCATTCTCCAAGTCTGGCTCCCTGGTAGTATCCGTCCCAGAACCCACGGTTGAACACCTCGGCGAGCTCACGTTTGAGTTCCGCTCCCATTTCCGGGGAATAGGTGCCGCCTGTCACGGCGTCAGCCGCCTTGCGGTAGCAGGACACCGTGCGCCATACGTATTCGGCGCTGCGGGCGCGTCCCTCGATCTTGAACACTGTCACGCCGGCTGCAATGATCTTGTCCATAAACTCTATGGTACACAGGTCCTTGGGAGACATTATGTACTTGTTGTCTATTTCCAGTTCGTTGCCCGTCTCCAGATCGGTCACCCTGTAGCCGCGCCGGCATATCTGGTAGCAGGACCCCCTGTTGGCCGATGCTCCGTATTCGTGCAGCGACAGGTAGCATTTGCCGGAAATGGCCATGCACAGAGCCCCGTGGGCGAACATTTCTATGCGTACACGCTTCCCTGAAGGCCCGCATATGTTCTCCCTCTCTATGGTGTCGTGAATGTCCTTCACCTGACCAAGATTGAGTTCCCTGGCCAGAACTATCACGTCGGCCCATTGGGCGTAGAATTTCAGTGCCTCCACGTTGGATATGCTCAGCTGCGTGGAAATATGCACTTCCAGGCCGATGGAACGGGCATACATTATGGCTGCCATATCTGAGGCTATCACCGCGCTGATTCCGGCCTTGGCAGCCGCGTCAAGGGTGTTCCTCATCGCCTCGAGGTCTTCCTGGTACAGGGCTATGTTCAGGGTCAGGTAACTCTTGACGCCCTTTTCCCTGCAGATGGAGCACACCTTGTCCAGGTCCGCCATCGTGAAATTGTTGGCGGAATGGCTGCGCATATTCAGTTTCTCGACGCCGAAATACACGCTGTCGGCCCCTGCCTGAAGGGCTGCGGTCAGACATTCGAAGTTGCCTGCCGGGGCCATTATTTCCAATCTCTCAGTCATATTATCTGGTCCTGCCCACGAGTTTGTCGGCATATCTTGCCAGAAGTTCGGTCTTGACTCTCGACAGGCCTATGGCGGCTGCGGATTCCATAGCCTTGCCGTGATAATGCAGTATCTCGTATTTGGCATCTTCATCCACGCCGAGCTCGCGGTACAGCTCCGTCACCTTTGCGATGCGCGCTGCATTGAGTCCGGGGGTGCCGACAGGCATCGAGATGGCGCCCAGCATTGCCGTCTCATCCTTTTCCATAGCCTTTGTCAGCAGCCAGGTCTTCTTGCCGTTCAGTATGTCGCCGCCGATTTCCTTGCCGAAAGTCCTGCTGTCGCCGAAAGTGTCCAGGTAGTCGTCTGCAATCTGGAACGCTATTCCCAGACTGTATCCGTAGCGGTACAGCAGTTCGCAGTCGTTCTGCGGGGCGCCGGCCACTATCGCTCCCATTTTGGCCGCACAGGCTATCAGGCAGGCGGTCTTCAGTCCTATCATTTCCGTGTAGTCTTCCATAGAAACCTTGGGCAGCGCTTCGAATTCCATATCGAACTGCTGTCCCTCGCACACCTGGGCCGCCGTGTCGCTGAACAGTTTCAGAGCCGCCGGAAGTGCGTTCGGAGCCACTTGGGCAAGACGTCTGTAGCTGTCTATGCTCATCACGTCACCGCTGAGTATGGCGGTGTTGCTGTCCCATTTCTTCCATACCGTAGGCACGCCGCGGCGCAACGAAGCCTTGTCCATTATGTCATCGTGTATGAGGGTGAAGCTGTGGAATATCTCGAGGGCCGCCGCGGCATCCAGGACTCCGTCTGCGAATTCATCCCGGTACAGGCCGTATGTGGTGAGGCAGAGACGCGGACGTATGCGCTTGCCGCCTATTCCTATCATATATCTCAACGGGTCGTAGAGCCCTTCCGGGCGGGAAGTGAATTCAAGCTTGGCGAACAGTTCGTCTATTGCCTGTTCGATGACGGATTCATTTATCATAACGCTGCCATTCGGTTTTTGTATCACACAAATATAGATATAAAACTCAAATTTGCCTATATTTGTGATATGAAAACCATAGAGGCAACGGTAGTGAAGCATACGGGCAGCCATTATCTGCTGTCCGAGTTGCCGCAGTGGAATCCCTTCCCCGCGGTGATACGCGGAAAAGTGCGCCTGCAGAAATCCACGGCCACGAATCCCGTGGCGGTGGGGGACAAAGTCGAATGTGAGATTCCGGACAATGTGTCGGAGACGGAGCCTGCGGTGATAACCGGGGTGCTGCCGCGCTCCAACTACGTGATACGCAAGAGCACGAACCTCAGCCGCCAGGCGCATATCATAGCCTCGAACCTGGACCGTGCCTTCGTGGTGGTGACCCTGGCTTTCCCTGAGGTGAAGCTTCCTTTTCTGGACCGTCTGCTGGTGACCTGCGAGGTGTACGGGGTGCCCGTGACCATAGTCCTGAACAAGGTAGACCTTCTGAGGGAGGCCGGAGCCGAGGATATGCTCGCCGATTTCCGCGACATTTACGGCAAGGCCGGGTACAGCATCATCGAGACCTCGGCGAAGACCGGGGAAGGTGTGGACATCCTGCGTGAGGCTCTGTCCGTAAGCGGGCGGG
The DNA here is from genome assembly GCA_024401635.1 of Bacteroidales bacterium. Classification (GTDB taxonomy): domain Bacteria; phylum Bacteroidota; class Bacteroidia; order Bacteroidales; family UBA932; genus Cryptobacteroides. The sequence continues at coordinate 1,728 of JAKSKP010000044.1, read as the reverse complement.
GGGAATACGGAGTCAATCTGCTCTCCGGTGTGTCAGGAGTGGGCAAGTCATCCATAATCAAGGCTTTGGACCCTACTCTAAATCCGCGTACGGCGCAGATTTCCCTGAGCCATCTCCAAGGCCGTCACACCACCACTTTCTACGAAATGTACCCTCTTCCGGGGGGCGGTTTCATAATCGACACTCCCGGCATCAGGAGTTTCGGACTTCTGGATCTGGAGCCGGAGGAGATAGCCCTTTATTTCCCGGAGATGCTCAAGGCTTCAGCCGGATGCCGCTTCACCCCCTGTACACATACTCACGAACCCTATTGCGCGGTCAAGGCCGCCGTGGATGCAGGTGACATAAGGGCCGAACGCTACAATTCCTATCTCGGAATGCTGGAGGAAAATACCAAGTACAGGGTCAAATGATGGACAAGCGGGGGATTAACAGAGAGATATTCCGTCTGGCGATACCGAGCATAATTGCCAACATCACCATCCCGGTTGTGGGTATGGTGGGCATAGCCGTCGTCGGCCACATACGCGGGGACGCCGGATTCAGTGCGGCCACCCTGATAGGCGGGATTTCCATAGGGACGATGCTTTTCGACCTGATGTACTGGAACTTCGGTTTCCTGCGCACCGGTACGGGCGGCCTTGTGGCGCAGGCCTGCGGCAGCGGCGACAAAGAGGAGTGCGCGGCGCTGTTCTACAGGGCTGAGGGCATAGCGCTCGCCTCGGCTGTCTTCCTTCTGGCCATTCAATGGCTCGTGGTGAAGCTGGCCCTGTTCATAGTCGACGCTACGCCGGAAGTGGAGTACCTGGCTTCCGAATATTTCTATGTAAGGGTATGGGCGGCCCCGGCCACCTTGAGCCTGATGTCCATAAAAGGCTGGCTGATAGGTATGCAGGACGGCGTGAGCCCTATGCTCACGGATATCGTGGTCAATGTCGTGAATGTTGCAATGAGCATAATTCTGGCCTTGGGCATACACGTGGGACCGTTCGATTATGACGGCATGGGCTTCATAGGCGTGGCGCTGGCGACTGTAATCGCCCAATATTCCGGTTTCATACTGGGCCTGCTGCTGGTGTTCGTGAAATATTCGGAGGTATTCCGCGGACGCAGTCCGGGCGATGCCCGTGCGGCTTTCAGAGGTCCGCAGGTCAGGCAGTTCTTCCGTCTCAATCTGGACCTTTTCGTGCGAAGCCTCTGTTTCATTGGCATCTATATAGGATTCACCTCCATAGCGGCGACTTACGGCGACCTGATCCTTGCCACCAGTTCCATAATGATGCAGCTGATGATGCTGTTCTCCTACATCACGGATGGTTTCGCCTATGCCGGCGAGGCTATGGTGGGCCGTTTCGTAGGTGAGCAAAATCTGCACAACCTGAGGCTGACGTCAAGGTTCGTGACGCTGTGGAGTTTTATGGTAACCTTCGTCTTCCTGGCCGTATACTGGTTCTTCGGTGACGGGATGCTGGCCATGCTCACCAACGACCCCGCGGTCAGGGAATGCGGCCACACCTTCCTTATCTGGCTGCAGCTGATGCCCATAATAGGCTGCGCGGCCTTTACCTGGGACGGTATTTTCACGGGTGCGACCGACACCGTGGATATGCGCAATGCTATGCTTCTGGCCACCCTGTTGAATTTTGCCGCCTATTTCGCGGCCAACGCCTTTCTCAACCCTGCACACGACGGCATTCTGGGCCTGCACATTCTGCTCGCCGCATACTG
>JAKSKP010000043.1 GCA_024401635.1 Bacteroidales bacterium | reverse complement strand
CAACTTCTGCCCAGATTTCAGTGTCATCATCAGTTGACTGGACGGCATCCAGCGACAACGCCGCTTTCACGGTGAGCCCCGCTTCCGGCAGCGGCAACGGCACCATTACGGTGAATTTCGAAGCCAATACGACCGAAGCTTCCCGCAGCGCTGTCATTACGGTTTCTACGACCAGCGACAAGGTTTCCACCAAGTCCTACACGGTGACAATTACCCAGAAGGCTCCTTCCACGGGTGACGAATATACCAGCAACGTGACCTGGACGCTTGGAACCAATGCTTACGATAAGACAAGCAGTTCCAGCCAGAATGGTACGGTCAATGGAGTGGAACTTGACAATATTTTGAAATTGGGAACGAGCAAGGCTGCAGGTGATGCAACCATCAAACTCCCTGCAGGCACCAGCAAAGTGGTGTTCTATTGCATCGGATGGAACAAGGCTGCGGATCCCGTCGTGAAATTCACTTTGGGCGAAACAACGAAGGAGATTACGGTGAAAGCAAATACCACTCTCGCCGGGAACCCTCCATATACTCTTACCGTGACAGACAGTGACCGTTACCAGATAGACCTCGGCACAACGCTTTCTGCCGAAATGTCCGTAAAGGTTGAGACATTGTCAGCCTCTCCGAGGGTTGCCTTCTTCGGCATCCAGGCCAAATAAAAGAATTTCAGAAAAGTTTTGAAAGTATTAAGACTTATATTGCTGATGGTCCTGTCTGTGTGCGGCACGTCCTGCTCACAGACAGGCTCTCAGCCTTCAGGTGAGGTGACCCTGTCGCTGGAGACCGAGAATGCCGGCTACAAGGCTGACGGCCGCTTCGTCTATGTGGGCGCTCCCGGTGAATGGTCTCTGTCTCTTGTTCCTGTAACGGAGGGGGAGGATATTTCCTGGGCAAGCCTCAACCGCACCTCCGGCAGCGGCAGCGCCGCAGTGGTATTGAGCTATGAGTATAATGGAGAGGAAACTCCAAGGAGCCTGAACGTACGCCTTGTCAGCGGTAGCACCACCCTCACCTGCGGCTTCGTGCAGAAGGGCGTATCCTACGAACCGGAGAAACCCGAGAAGGCGCCTGCCTGGATGGAACTCCCGGAGCTGACGTCAAGCGTCACCTACTACAACCACAGTTTCCGCTACGACGGTGACAGCTACAGGAACTATTCCTTCGGCTGGTCGGCCCCCAACCGTCTGGCGTTCTGGGTGGCATATCCCCTGTGCAAGTTTTATACTGTGAAAAATGTGGGCAGAGGGAAAGACTGGAATTTCGACCCTGACGTCCCGGTATCACAGCAGGCCAACCTTACATACAGTTATTCCGGCAGTTATGACCGCGGGCACCAGCTTCCTTCCGCCGACAGATATGTGTGCCGTGAGGCGAATGATCAGACCTTCTATTTCACCAATATGACTCCACAGAGCTCTACCTTCAATCAGGTCATATGGGGCAGTATCGAAAGTACCGTACGCGCCTGGTCGGACAAGAGCGACAGTCTCTATGTGGTCACCGGATGCATAATGAGTGACAACCCAAGCGTGACTTCGGACGCCGCCGGCAACAAATGTCCCATTCCCTCCGCCTATTTCAAGGGAGTACTCCGCTACTCCAGGTCCGGCACACAGGGCTGGGGAGGATACACCGGCATAGGCATCTATGTGGAGCATTTCAAGAATTACAAGTCCCAGAATCTCTCCAGGGAGATGGTGTTGAGCCTGTCCGAGCTTGAAAAGCGGATTGGATACAAGCTCTTCGTCAACCTTTCAGACAAGATAGGTGAGGAAAATGCAGTCAAAGTTAAATCCCAGAATCCTCTTGACGTAGGTTTCTGGGGTCTGTAACATTTTGTTTATGAAAAAGTTTCTTTCAGCCTTCATATTCTGCATACTGCTTGGCGGCACTTTCGCGAACGCCCAGAAGGCAAAGCAGAACTACGTGATAGGCTTCTACAACCTTGAAAACCTGTTCGACATCTACGATGACCCGGCAAAGAATGACGAACAGTTCCTCCCCGACGGTTCCAACAAATGGACCGAGGCGAAATACAGGCACAAGCTGAAGAATATGGCCCACGTCATAGCCGAGATGGCCAAATCCAACGGGCGCTGGCATACCATATTGGGCATCAGTGAGATAGAGAACAGGCTGGTGATCGAGGACCTTCTCGACCAGGATGAACTGAAGGAGTCCAATTACCAGATTGTCCACTACGACGGACCCGACCGCCGAGGCGTCGATGTGGCACTGCTGTACAATCCCAAGCAGTTCAAGCTGCTGGACAGCAAGTCGATACCCTTCACATTCTACGATGACGGGGTTCTCGAATATACCCTTGACCAGAAGCAGAAGGATTATTTCCGCACACGCGACATACTGATGGTACGCGGAACTATTGACGGCGAGATGTTCGCATTCTTCGTCACCCATCTCCCTTCACGCGTGGGCGGCAAAGGCGCTGACCTGCGCAGCGGCGGAGCGCGCATAATCTACCAGCAGGCAAGGGCCCTGATGAGGATATACAAGGGTATAAAGATAGTCGTTATGGGTGATATGAACGATGACCCCACTGACGAGAGCATGTCCAAGTGGCTTCACGGCAAGGAATATATCGACGACATGGAGGCTCTGGATTTCTTCAATCCCTATACTTCTATGCTCAAGGCCGGTTTCGGCTCCCTGTGTTATCAGGGCGTGTGGTCCATCTATGACCAGGAGCTTGTGAACTATAATCTCGCGAACGCTCCGGAGGGAACGCTCAGGATACAGCCCATAGGCAAGAACGGTTATTACGGATACATATTCAAGCGTCCGTTCATGACCACCCAGAAGGGCCAGTACAAGGGCTATCCTTTCCGCACCTTCAGCGGAGGTGCCTTCATAGGAGGCTATTCGGACCATTACCCGACATTCATCGTAGTAGGGAAATAATCAAAAAGATATGAAAAAACTATTGACACTGCTTGCCGTCGCATTGCTGGCCCTGAACCTTCAGGCTCAGCCGACAGGCGGCATCAAGGGCGTGATAGTCAACCGTTCGGGGCGTGAGGCTCTGGCGGGGGCGGACGTCAAGCTCATTCAGGAAGGCGAGGTCATCGCGGAGCAGACCACGCTTCCTGACGGATCGTTCTCTTTCACCGGCATTGAGGACGGCAGCTATCAGGCCGACGTATCGGCCAACGGTTTTCTGCCCACCACCGTGTTCGTGATTGTGGAGAAAGGACTCATCCGCGACGTAATGACCGTGACTCTGAGCGCTGACAGCGTAAACTCCGAGGTGGACGATTCCGCCTACACAGAGTTTGACATGAACGACAGCGGATACAGTGACACGCCGACTATAATTGCCGGTTCCAATGACCCCTACGCTTCCGTCGCCAGTTTCGGCTTCAGCAGCGTAAGGTTCAAGAATCGCGGTTACAGTTCCGAGGCCCAGGAAGTCTACCTTGCCGGCGTGAAGATGAACGACGCCATCACCGGCTACACTCCCTTCAGCCTTTGGAGCGGCCTGAACGAGGCTACAAGGGCGCAGGACGTGACGCACGGCACTCAGATTTCAGATGTCGCCGTCGGCGGCTACAACGGTGTCAACAATATTCTGGCAGTTCCTTCCCAGGTGCGCAAGGGCTGGCGCTTCAGCGCGCTTACCAACAGTGCCACCTATCGTCTCCGTCTTATGGGCACCTATGCTTCAGGCCGCCTGGACAACGGATGGGCATACGCGTTCAACGTGAGCGCCAGGGTCGGCGGCAATGACTGGATAAAGGGCGTGTACTACCGCAGTTTCGCCATTTATGCCGGTGCCGAGAAGAAATTCGACGACGTGAACAATCTTGCCCTCGTGGCCTTCGTGACTCCGGGAGAGAGGGGAGCGCAGGCCGCTTCCACGCAGGAAGTGTACGATATGGTGGGAGACAATATGTACAACTCCAACTGGGGCTATCAGAACGGCAGGGTGCGCAACTCACGCGTCCGCAAGACAATAGAGCCCGTATTCCTGCTGAAATACAGTTTCACCCCTTCCGACAGGTTCGAGGGGAACGCAATGCTGCTGTACCGTACTGGAAAGAACGGATATACCGCTCTCGACTGGTACCAGTCGGCAGATCCGCGCCCCGACTATTACCGCAATCTTCCTTCCTATTTCAAGAATGATGACCCCGATTACGGAAAGGAGGATGCAAGGAAGGCGGCCTGGGCCGAAGAGGCCTGGAGGGCCGATTATGCAAGCACGCGCCATCTGGACTGGGATCGTCTGTACAACATAAACTATGCAAGTTACGATCACGCCTATGACGAGTGGCACAACCCTCTGGAGCGCCGTTCGCGTTACGTCCAGGAGGAAAGGCGGGTGGACCAGAACGACTTCCACCTTGCGCTCAACACCATATGGCGTCAGAGCAGCGTCTTCACCCTGAACGCCGGCATCAACGGCAGGTACAACAGGAGTGAGAACTACAAGGTGATAGCCGACCTTCTTGGCGGTGACTACTACGTGAACATAGACAACTTCGCCGAGCGCTCCTTCACGGACCCCGAACTTCTCCAGAACGACTGGGACTATTATATGGAGCACGGTCATCCCCAGCTTCTGCACAAGGGAGACAAATACGGCTATGACTATCTTGCCCAGATCATAGATGCCGAGGCCTGGGCAAATGCGATACTGACATTCGGAGGGCTCAGCATAAAGGCTTCCGCCGCCGCGGGCTACAACAGCCTCTGGCGTACCGGTCTTGTACGCAAGGGCCTGTTCCTGGACAATTCCAAGGGAGATTCGGAAAAACCTTCCTTCTTCACTTACAGGGGCAAGCTTGGTGTGGACTACTCATTCGTGGGAGGTCACACGCTGTATGCCAACGTAGCATACGTCAACGAAGCGCCCAAGTTCAACCAGGCCTTCGTTTCCCCCAGGACAAGGAACTCGCTCGTGCCTCATCTGACTACGGTCAAGACCACGGCCGCCGACATCAACTACCTGTTCGCCGCCAACGGTTACAACATACGCGTCACAGGATATTGGGCCCAGATAAAGGACCAGACCAAGGTGATGAGCTTCTACGATGACTCCCAGCAGTCTTTCACCAACTTCGCCATGAGCGGCATCGACGAAAGGCACCTCGGAGTGGAAATAGGATGGCAGATTCCCCTGGTTGTCTCCGGACTCAGCCTGAAGGGCGCCCTCGCCTGGGGTGAGCACATTTACACCAGCACGCCGAAGATGACCCAGACCATAGACAACAGCGCCAGGGTGGTATTCTCCGACGAACCTGTCAAGTACTGGGCACAGAGCCCCGTCTACCGCTGGATTGACAGAGACCTCAACATCGTTGACCAGGATGCTGACGGCCCCATCATAGACCACTGGCAGAAACACCACATCGCCTCCACTCCCCAGCTAGCCGCTGATTTGAGCCTCAATTACAGGACCAAGTCATACTGGTTCTTCACCATCGAAGGACAGTATTTTGCAAATTCATATCTTGATATGAACCCTGTGTACAGGATGGAGAAGACGTGTATGGGTCCGGACAAGGTGGAAACTCCCATCGAGGTGGAATATATGGCCTCGCAGGAGAAGTTCGATCCGGCTTTCCTGCTGAATGCCAGCATAGGCAAATCCTGGTATCTGCAGTATAAGTACAATTTCGGTTTCAGCCTGAGTGTGAACAACATACTGAACAACCGCAATGTGCGTACCGGAGGATACGAGCAGTCACGACTGACCACTTCGTCTTCTGCCGAAAGATATTACAAGTTCGATTCCAAGTATTTCTATATGCAGGGAGTGAACTATATGTTGAACCTTTATTTCAGATTCTAGGCTTATGAGACTGAAATCATTGCATATTGCGGCGCTTGCGCTCGCCATGGCCGTTCTTTCTTCCTGCGAAGAATTCCAGCCTGTCTTTACCTGCAAATATCCCGATCCGGCAGTTTCCAGGGTGTACAGTGAGTCGGATATGACCGGCACGAAAGTCACCATCGCCGAGCTGAAGGCCATGTATAAGGGGAAACCCGTTGAGATAGAGGATGATATCTATATCGCGGGTAAGGTTACCACCTGTGACCTGAAAGGCAATTTCTACCGTTCCTTCTTCCTCCAGGACGAGACTTCCGGCATAGAGATAAAGATAGGCAAGTACAATCTTTACAACGAGTACAAGGAAGGTCAGACCATATTCGTGCGATGCAAGGGCCTGACTGTGGGTGCCTACAAGGGTATGGTAGGACTCGGATACAGGGTGGAAGACACAAGCAGTTCATACGAGACCGCATACATAGAGGTGCAGTACATCGTGGACCGCAGCATCTTCAGGGGACCGGAAGGTGAGAAGGTGCAGCCCAGGCGACTGACATCCGCATCCGAACTTGACAAGAGCATAGGCTGCCTTGTGGAGCTTTCCGGAATGCAGTACACCCACCATATATTCTTTATGGGTTACGTGGATTACAACGGCAACCGCAAGGATTACACCAACAACTGCTACTTCTGCGACGAGGAGGGCACCTGGGAGGTGCCTACCTGGGCTATGTCCGCCGACAAATATGAAGAGTACCTGCGTGCCGGAACATTCGATGCGGCGGAGGTGAGGGGTACAACCGTGGGGAAACTCTTCAGGAGCGGGGTGCCTTTCTCCAAGGTTGCCTACTCCATCAGCCAGTACTTCACCTTCAAGGGCAAATCCATACAGGTTCGCACCAGCGGCTATAGCAAATGGGCGGACAAGGACATCGACCCCACGGCTGGCAGATATCAGGACATCCTGAAGGGCAAGACGGTCACCATGCGCGGCGTACTCTCCACGTATAACGGTGAATACCAGTTTACAATCAATGATATAGATACAGATTTCACTATAGATTAATTATGAAGAAACTTATTTACGCAACACTTGCTGTTATGACGGTATTATCATGCACGGGCAGGAATCCTTTCTTTGAGGAATGGGACACCCCTTACGGAATCCCCCCTTTCGACCAGATACAGGAAAGCCATTATCTCCCTGCGCTCAAGGCCGGGATCAAGGCCCACGAGGAAGAGATTCAGGCAATTATCGACAATCCCGATGCTCCTGATTTCGAGAACACCGTAGTCGCGCTCGACCGCAGCGGCAAGCTGTTGTCCAGAGTTGAGGGCGTTATGCTCAATCTGGTGGAAAGTGACGGTACGGAGTCCCTGAACGCCATTGTCGAGGAGGCGATGCCGCTCATTTCCGAGCATTCCGACAACATTACGATGAATCCGGCGCTTTTCGCCCGCATCAAGGCGGTGTACGAGAGCCCCGAGATGCTGGAACGCTCACGTGAGGACCAGATGCTGGTAAAACTGTTCTACGAGGAGTTCAAGAGCAACGGAATAGACCTGCCAGAAGACAAGCAGGCCCGTCTCAAGGAGATAAACAGCGAACTTTCTTCCCTGGTTCTGACTTTCGGCAACAACATACTCGCCGAGAGCAATGCCTTCAAGGAGAAATTCGGTTTCTCAGTGGCAAACTATTACGACAAGATGGCGTCCATCGAAGACCGTGACCTTCGTGAGCAGGTGTTCAAAGGCTACTCGCTGCGCGCCAACAATGACAATGAATATGACAACAAGGCCAATGTGCTGCGTATTATGGAGCTGAGGATAGAGAAGGCCGGGATTCTGGGCTATGACACTCCTGCAAACCAGATTCTGCACGACAAGATGGCCGGCAATTCCAAGACCGTTGACGAGTTCCTCGCAGGTATAATGAAGGCCTGTATGGAGCGTGCCCGCGAGGAGATAGCCGATATGCAGAAGCTCATGGACGAGGACATAGCCGCCGGGCTTCTTCCTGCAGGTACCAGAATACAGCCCTGGGACTATATGTACTATGCCGAGAAGGTGCGCAAGGCACGGTACAATCTCGATGAGGCCGAGGTTATGCAGTATTTCAAGATGGAGAACGTGCGCAAGGGCGTATTTGACAATGCAAGCCGCCTCTACGGTATCACCTTCGAACCCGTCGAGGATGTGAAACTCTACAATCCCGAGTGCGAGGCGTTCAAGGTGAGCGATGCTGACGGTTCGCTGATAGGTGTCATCATCACTGACTACTATCCGCGCAGTTCCAAGCGCGCAGGTGCCTGGATGACCAATTTCGTGGAACAGTGGGTGAATGCGGAAGGGGAGAACATACGTCCCGTGATAGTCAACGTGGGCAATTTCAACAAACCTGACGGTGAGGTTCCCGCCCTGCTGAACATCGACCAGGTGGAGACGATGTTCCACGAGTTCGGCCACGCCCTGCATGGCCTGCTCAGCCAGTGCACTTATTCCAGCCTGAGCGGAACGGCAGTGAAACGCGATTTCGTTGAGCTTCCTTCGCAGATAAACGAGAACTGGGCCTTCCAGCCCGAGGTCCTTGCAACCTATGCCTTCCATTATCAGACGGGCGAGGTGATTCCCGCGTCTCTCGTGGAGAAGATACAGGCCGCTTCCAATTTCAACCAGGGCTTTGTCTGCGGAGAACTTTGCGCGGCATCCATACTTGACATGAAGTGGCACGAACTGACCAGTGTTGAGGGTGTGGATGTGGATGCCTTCGAGGCCGAGGTAGCAAAGCAGATGGGTCTTGTGGACGAAATCATACCCCGCTACCGCAGCACCTATTTCAATCACATTTTCGGAACAAGCGGCTATTCGGCCGGCTATTACAGCTATCTGTGGGCCGAGGTTCTGGACAAGGACGCTTTCCAGGCTTTCGTGGAGGAAGGCATACTCAACCGCGAGACCGGAATGCGTTTCCGCAGCTGTATCCTCAGCCGTGGCGGCAGCGAGGAACCTATGACCCTTTACCGCGAATTCCGAGGGGCCGATCCCAACCCGGAGTTCCTGCTCAAGGGAAGAGGCCTGAAATAACGATGGATTTGAAGCAATTGATTAACTTAATAAAATAATGGCAAAGAAAGTACTTTTGATGATACTTGACGGATGGGGAGAAGGCCGCCACGATCATTCCAATGCAATTTATACGCAAGGTGCGCCTTTCATCGACTCGCTTCGCGCAAAATATCCTTTTTCCCATCTCCAGGCTTGTGGAGAATATGTAGGTCTTCCTGACGGGCAGATGGGCAATTCCGAGGTGGGACATCTTAACCTCGGTGCCGGACGTGTCGTTTATCAGGATCTGGTGAAGATAAATATGGCCTGCCGTGAGCACAGGCTGCTCCAGAACCCTGAGATCAAGGCTGCCTATGACTATGCTGCGAAAACGGGTTGTCAGGTTCATTTCATGGGCCTGAGCTCAATGGGCGGTGTGCATTCCTCACTCGCCCACGTGTACGAGTTCCTCGCTGAGGCGAAGAACTGTGGACTTGAGAAGGTGTTTGTGCACTGCTTCATGGACGGCCGCGACTGCGATCCCCGCAGTGGAAAGGAGTTCGTGGCCGACCTGGAGAAGGAAATGGCGAAGACAACCGGCAAGGTGGCGACAGTCTGCGGCCGCTATTACGCAATGGACAGGGACAAGCGCTGGGAACGCGTGAAACTTGCCTATGATATGTTGGTCAACGGTGAAGCCGCAAAGGCGCAGTCCGCCACCGAGGCTATCCAGGCGTCTTATGACGAGGGCGTGACCGATGAATTCATCAAACCTGTATGCATTTGCGGAAAGGACGGCAAGCCGCTCACTACTATACAGCCCAATGACGTCGTGATTTTCTTCAACTTCAGGAACGACAGGGCCCGTGAGATTACATCCGTCCTCACCCAGCAGGATATGCCTGAATTCGGGATGAAGACTATGCCTCTTTACTATTGCTGTCTCACTCCCTATGACGCATCATTCACAGGATTACACATTCTGTTCCCCAAGGACAATGTGGAGCAGACTCTCGGACAGATTGTCTCCCAGGCAGGCAAACGCCAGCTCAGGATTGCCGAGACGGAGAAATATGCCCACGTGACCTTCTTCTTCAACGGCGGCCGCGAGCAGCAGTTCGATCTGGAGGACAGGATACTGGTGAATTCCCCCAAGGTTGCCACCTATGACCTGCAGCCCGAAATGTCCGCCTATGAGGTGAAGGACAAACTTGTCGAGGCCATAAATACAGGCAGGGAAGACCTTATCATACTCAATTTCGCCAACGGCGATATGGTGGGTCACACGGGTGTGTACGATGCCATCTGCAAGGCTGTGAAGGCCGTGGACGAATGTGTGAAGGAGGTTGTTACCGCGGCCATAGCCCAGGATTATGCGATACTGCTCACTGCTGACCACGGCAATGCCGACTATGCGGTGAACGAGGACGGAACCCCCAACACGGCGCACTCGCTGAATGTCGTCCAGTTCATCGTCATCAATGCCGGTGCGGAAAAGGTTCAGGACGGCGCCCTGTGTGACGTTGCTCCCACCATACTCAAACTGATGGACATTCCTCAGCCTGAGGCAATGACCGGCAAGAGCCTGATATAGCGTCCGGAAGTTTCGTTTTTACTTACCGTCGTCAATGTCGGAATTTTCCCAACATTGACGACAGTGGTATTTGTAAGTGTTTGAATATCAAGATGTGTTTTTCTCGAGTGTCGTTACTGTCGGCTAAAAATCGACATTAACGACATCAGCCGTGGCGGGGCTATGGCTCGCAGCCTGAAGCTTTTCGGAACCTTCCGGGCCCGTCACTCGCCGTAACGGTTCCCGGCTTTCCAAAAATCTTTCAGGCAGCCTCGGCTGATGCCCCGCTCTGTCAACCTGTGGGTACCACGGGCACGGAAATGGCTTCTGGCGCTCCCGAAAACGACTTTCGAGGCCCCGACGGGAGCGAAAATGCCCTCAAGCGTGCCCGGAAACGGGCTCGGATGGCATGTCGGGCACGGAAATGGCCAAAAGCGTGCCCGGCGAGGGGGTCGAATGGTCTAACGGGAGCAAAAACCCAGCAAAGCGTGCCCGAAAACGGTTTGGAGGCCTCATTCGGGAGCAAAAATGGCTTCTGGCGCTCCCGGAAACGGCTTTCGAGGC
>JAKSKP010000042.1 GCA_024401635.1 Bacteroidales bacterium | reverse complement strand
TATTCTTTGGGCTCGCAAGGAACAGAAGGTCTCTCATTATTTCAACTACGAATTAATGAAGTCAATCAATGGTGGAACTCAGATGCGTGATGTCTGGCGTTTGCCCGCAATTGCACCTTGGGAAAAGTCGTGTGGTAAACACCCGACTCAAAAACCGTTATGCGTTTTGTCTCGCATTATTCAAGCATCTACCAAACCAGGTGCCTGGGTGCTTGATCCATTTACTGGAGGCAGCACGACCGGAATAGCGGCCAATTTGTTGGACAGGCGTTTCCTCGGTATTGATAACTGCGAAAAGTTCCTCGGATTGAGTAAGGCGCGCCGAGAAGAGATTAACGACATCTCTGTCAGGGTGGATTATCTGGAACGGCTTCAAAAGCAAGCAAAACTTTTCGAAGACAACGAAATTCGCGTTCTTAACGAAAAGCCTACATATTACGGTCCGGAATTGCCTTTTTAATCGTACACATACTTAGCTCAAGCATAATTCACAGTATAATCAATGGTCGATAAATACAAAGTCATAACCCTGTGCGGCAGCACACGCTTCAAGGAACAGTTCCTCGAAGCGCAGAAACGCCTTACCCTTGAAGGCAACATCGTCATCAGCGTCGGGCTCTTCGGCCATTCCGGAGATGATGAAGTCTGGACGGAAGGCACCAAAGAAATGCTGGACAATATGCACAAACGCAAGATTGATATGGCAGACGGAATCTTCGTCATCAACGTTGGCGGCTACATCGGCAGCAGCACCAGGAGCGAGATTGAGTATGCGAAGGCCAATGGCAAAGATGTAAGATATTTAGAACCTTAGATATGAAACCCCAGCGGTGCGCCCGCGAATCCGGACAAAATGTTTTTGGAAAGCCGGGAGCCGTTACGACGAGTGACGGGCCCGGAAGGTTCCGAAAAATTTTAGTCCGACAAGCCAAGCACCGCGACAAGTTGATATAGCAACAATGTCTTATATTATAATCTACAAATCACACCTTTAGTCAATTCAATATTATGAAAAAGTTTCTTATTCTTCTGACTGTTTTCATTCTCTCGACATTTTCTGCAAATGCACAGACAAAAGTATTCTGCGAACTAATTGGGAAACTCACCATGAGTGGCAAAGTAACAGTTCGCGTTGATTTCGGCCAGAAAACAAATTTCTTTGCTGACAATAGACTTGTCGATGAGAATGGACGTGCCATCGTATTTAATTCAATGATTGATGCCGTGAATCATATGAGTGCTATGGGATGGGAATTCGAACAAGCATACGGAGTAGCTCTGGGAAGCCAACAAATAGGTTCTGAGGTGTATCACTATGTGCTTAGCAAAAAGATAGGAACTGAAGGAGATCCGAATCCAGCTAAGACCAAGGACATGTATGATCAAGAGCAAAGGGATGCTGAAGCGATTAACACGAATGAATAAGTGTATTATATTTTGTTCTCCCAGATAGATCAGTTTAGGAATAATATGCCCGGAAAAGCATCAAACTAAGAAAAAACAAAGGCAAATTCTAATATCTAAAACTATGCATAAATATCGTTTGGCCATATTTCTATTTTTAGCGAATATCCTTTATCTTCTACCAAATTTATCGTATGCAGAATCAAGGACAGTTAGGCCTTCTGAACTTGATAAATTTAATACATACAAGTTTGATATAATACCGAATCTATTGATTGGTGAACAAGTAAAGTTAGATTTTTCCGATTGTTATAAAGAGTTATTATCACTTAATTTTCAGTATATACAAAAGGACACAACATGGCTAAAAAAGCCATCAAATCCCAAGAAAGCGAAATTATATAAGCATTATATACTCAAAGATAAACCTATTGACCCAAACGAACTAGAAAATCATACTTTTCTAGTTGAATCCATATCGGAAAGGTCAACCGGAACCTATCAAGTTTCAAGATATAAGGATTTACATTTGAAAGATATAAATAACCCCAATAATTCACTTATTTGGTCTATTCAAACAAGCTGCAATTACCAATCTATATCGAATCCCCAAGTCCGTGTGCACATAGACAAGTATCAAAAGATTGTCACGGATAAATATGTTGATAATAAGGATTACTATATTTATGACGAGGTAAATTCTACACCAAACAAAGATAATGGCTATACGAAGTATGTTCCCGTAAAATGCACTGGTTGTGAATGGTATCTTGGCGGTAAATATCTTAGCCCCATTTATGTCAGCACATATGAATCTCCAGAAGGAAATAAATACACACTTAACGAATATCGTTTAACATCGGATAAACTGCCAATTTATAAGTATGACTACCAAAGAATCGTGAATAATTCAATTGCGCTACTCAAAGAAAAAGGAGAGTACTTTTATTCATTGAGCAAGGTGGTTAAACCCAGAATTAGTTCAGTTCGATATGGTAAGACCACTGAGATTAAGGCTGAAGATTTTTTGTCAAAATACCTTTATGAAGACAATTTAATATCAATACTGTGGTTTGTGTTTGATGATCGATGCCAATTTTCTTTAAAAAATAAATCTGGCAACACAATCAAAGTTGTTTGGGATGATGCCACATTTATTGATGAGAATAACTCTGCCTCCAAAATATATCATTCTGGCATTCGCCTAATAGACGCAAACAAATCACAGCCGTCAACATCAATCCCTAATGGTACTGAACTTGAAGATTTGGTAGCCCCGGTCAGCAGACTTATTTATAGCAATGGATGGGATAGTTTAAGCCTTATTAAACACAAAAATAAATATGATGAAGATCTTGTAGGAAAGACAATACGGGTCGTACTTCCTATTGAAGTAAAGGGAGTAATTAATGAATATGAATTTTGGTTCACCATTAATTGGCACTATTCACACCCGGAATATCAACAACACGCGATTTAGATTATTTCATCTTCATCAAGATGGCAATAAAAATTCCCAGTCCTCCATCACGGAAGGCTGGGAATCGTCTTTTACCGGTCTTGTGACCGAAGGGCTAGTCGCTTTCGCCGTCGGAGGCTGCGAACTTGGCTACTGCAAGCATATCGCCCGTTTGTAGTAAGGTTGTAATAAGGTTTATATATAGCAAATGCCCCTCAGATATCTGAGAGGCATTTGCTGGAGGTGCGAAGCAGAATCGGACTGCTGTAGCAGGTTTTGCAGACCTGTGCCTAACCACTCGGCCATCGCACCGTTATGTTCCCGGAATTCAACGGGACTGCAAATATAAAAAGTTTTTCTGAATCCGCAAAATCAAGGAAACAAATGGTATTATTGAGCGGAAGAATTGGCCGCCTTCCTGGTTTTCAGAAGTTCGAAATACATCTCCCTGCATATCCACGCATCAGTCGCGGCATATATCTTCTGGGCATCGGAGAGTTTTGGAGCCTCCCAGTTGCTCAACTGCTGGGTCTTGGATATGCGCTTGCCCATTATTATGGCTGTCAGCTTCTTCACGCTCTTGTCCTGTATCCCCCACTCGGCACACATCTTCTGCAAGTCCACAAAGCCGTCAGCCTCGAAGGGGAATATCTTCTGAAGGCCGTGGATGTCGTCGTGTACGGCCGCACCCACCTTGATGATGCGCGGGTTGGAAAGTATCTCGGCAAGAGGTTCTTCCATCCCGATTTTGTGTATGCGGAACAGATATGCCCTGCGGCCTGAAGACAGCTGAAGCAGGGCCACGCCGTGCTGGGGCGTGTGGGGCGTGAAGACGGGGCGGGTCTCGGTGTCGAAACCTATCACGCGTCTGTGGCGCAGATAGCGCACGGCCCTCATGAATTCGGGGCCCAACTCATCTATCACAGTGATTTTACCCTCGAACAGGGTAAGCGGCAACTTGGCAATTTCCTCCGGACTCACGGTCGGAGCATATTCTTTCCTTCTACGTAAAAACATTGGCACAAAGTTACGAAAAAAAATGCTATTTTTGCATTTGCCAAAAACAAAAGGGCGATACAGCCATGAAACGTTCACTGATTCTCATTCTTGCCGTTCTGTCGGCAGCGACGGCCTACGCACAGCCAAAACCCGAAACAAAAGGACCTGAATACAACTTCACCACAATAAAGGAAAACCCCATAAGCGCCATAGGCAACCAATACCGCAGCGGCACCTGCTGGTGCTTCTCCGGCCTCAGTTTCCTGGAATCCGAGTTGCTGCGCAAGGGCGGGAAGGAACTCAACCTGTCAGAAATGTGGGTTGTAGGCCATTCCTACCACGACCGCGCCGTCAAATACGTGAGGATGGACGGTAACATGGGGTTCTCCGCAGGCAGCGGTTTCGGAGACGTATTCACCACGATACGCAAATACGGAATCGTGCCCCAGGACGTGTACAGCGGCATGAACTACGGCACCGAGCTGCCCGAACAGGCAGAACTGGACGCAGTGCTGAAAGCCTATGTGAAAGCCATAGTCGCCAAGCCGAACAAGGTGCTTTCCACAGCCTGGCTCAACGGCTTTGACGGCATAGTGCAGGCATATCTCGGCGACTGGACGAAGAGTTTCAAGGTCGACGGCAAGGACTACACCCCCGAAACCTACAGGGACGAGGTTCTCAAGTTCAACGCCGACGAATATGTCAACGTATGCTCGTTCAGCGACCAGCCCTGGTACGAAAAATGCCCCATAGAGGTATGCGACAACTGGAGGAACTCCGAAGGCTACAATGTGCCTGTGGAAGACCTCGTCAAGATCATATACAATGCGCTGGACAACGGCTACACCGTTCTCTGGGGCGGTGACGTGTCCGAGAAAGGCTTCACGCGCAACGGCATAGGCGTTATGCCCAAGCCCGCAAAGAAGGAAAAGCCCGCAGCCGGCAGCGACCAGGAGCATTGGGTTGGCAAGGACAAGCCCCAGGAAGAGGTAGCGGCAGCGGAAATTCCGCAGGAAGTGGAGGTCAGCGACAGCCTGAGGCTCGATGCCTACAACCGCAAGATGACCACGGATGACCACGGAATGCACATCTACGGCTATGCCAAAGACCAGAACGGAACCAAATACTTTATGGTGAAGAACTCCTGGGGAGAAGACAACAAGTACAAGGGTACCTGGTATATGTCCGAAACCTTCATCGCATTCAAAACCCTCAACATAATCCTCAGCAAGGAGGCTCTTCCCAAGGATATCAGGAAGAAACTGAACGTCAAGTAAAATGAGCATCAGAAAACACATACCCAATACAATAACGTCCCTCAATCTGGCCTGCGGCACCCTCGGTGTGGTATGCACGGCTATGGGACGGACAGACCTGGCATTCGCGCTGATGCTGGCCGGTGCGGTCTTCGATTTTCTCGACGGTATGTCGGCAAGGGCCCTGGGGGCCTACTCCCCTATGGGAAAGGAGCTTGACTCCCTTGCAGACAACATAACCTTCGGGCTTCTGCCGGCATTCATGCTCTTCAAGGCAATGCATTCCGTCTATGGAGCAAAGGAATTCTTCGTATGGATTCCACTGCTCATTGCGGTGTTCTCGGGACTCAGGCTGGCCAAGTTCAACGTCGACGAGCGTCAGACCAGCAGTTTCATCGGAATGCCCACACCTGCCTGCGCCATGATCTGCGGTTCTCTTGGCTGCTATCTGGCCCTGTGGCCGGGTACAGGATTCGCCGCTCTGGCCCTCACCCCCTGGTTCATCCCCGCGTTGAGCCTTGTGCTGTGCTTCCTGCTGGTATGCGAGATACCGATGTTCTCGATGAAGATACACAAGGGAGAAGGTATGAACAGGGATATGGTGCTGAGAATCATTTTCGCCTGCATTGCCATTGCCGGCCTGATTACTGTCATTGCGGCCGGGTGGTCCTGGACCATTGCGGTTTTTCTTGCCTTCACGGCATATATATTAATAAATATGGTTGCCGCCGTTTGCGCGCCAAAGAAGACGGAGAAGTAGAGTTTTATGGCTGAGAATATCAAGAACATTCAGGCACAGGAATACAACGAAGAGAACATACGTACCCTCGAGGGTATGGAACATATCAGGCAGAGACCGGGTATGTATATAGGCCAGCTCGGAAACGGAGAGCATGCGGCCGACGGTATCTATGTGATACTCAAGGAGGTGATTGACAACGGCATAGACGAATTCAGGATGCACGCCGGCAAGCAGATCAACATCACCGTCAGTGAAACTTCCGTAACCGTGCGCGACTTCGGACGAGGCATACCCCTCGGCAAGGTCGTGGACGTCAGCAGCAAGCTCAACACAGGAGCAAAATTCGACGACAAGGCCTTCGTGAAGAGTGTCGGTATGAACGGTGTCGGAATCAAGGCCACAAATGCGATGAGCGCCGAGTTCTTCATCGAATCTTACCGTGACGGCAAGGCCTCGTTCGCGCGCTACCATCAGGGTAAGATACAGGACCAGGGCTTCAGGGACGCTCCCAAGGAGAAAAACGGGACCTACGTGGAATTCACTCCCGACCCTCTGATGTTCGTGGGATACAAATACCGTCTCGACATAGTGGAGACTATGGTCAAGAACTACTCCTACCTGAACAAGGGCCTCACGCTGAAACTCAACGACACTGTCTACAAGAGCGAGAACGGTCTTCTCGACCTGGTCAATGACTCCCTTACCGAAGATCCCCTCTACGCTCCCATACATATCGAGGGTGAGGACATAGAGATAGTGTTCACCCACGGAGAGGTGGACAACGAAAACATCTCATCTTTCGTCAACGGCCAGTACACCCGTGACGGAGGAACGCATCTGGCCGCCTTCCGCGAGGCCGTGGCAAAGACGCTGAAGGAGTTCTACAAGAAGGACTATGCTCCCGAGGACATACGCGAGGGCATCATAGGAGCCATCTCCATGAGAGTCCAGGAACCCAACTTCGCCAACCAGGCCAAGACCAAGATGAGTTCGGTCTATATGTGGGAGAAACCCGTCAAGGACAAGGACGGAGCCCAGATAGACACGGACAAGGGTCCCACGATACGCGGCTTCGTGAACGATTTCATGAAGACGAATCTGGACAATTATCTGCATATACACAAGGAGATACAGCAGGCCATACAGGACAAGATAGTCCTCAACGAGAAGATACGCAAGCAGAAAGGCGAGGTCACCACCAAGCTGAAGACCCGCCGCAAGAAAGACGAATACAATCCCAAGCTCCGCGACTGCCGCTATCACTACAACGACAAGCCCACAAAGGACAACGCGGCCTTCACGCAGGCCAGCAGCATTTTCATAACGGAGGGAGATTCAGCGTCCGGCACCTTCACCAAGGTGCGTGACGCCAACGTGCAGGCTGTGTTCAGCCTGAGGGGAAAGCCCATCAACTGCTACAAGGAAAGCGCCGCCAAGGTTGCGGCCAACGTCGAGCTCAGCCTGCTCATCTCGGCCCTGGGCATAGAGGACGATATGGATAATCTCCGCTACAACAATATAATAGTGGCGACGGATGCCGATGATGACGGTATGCATATACGTATGCTGGTCCTCACCTTCTTCCTGAAGTTCTACCCGGACCTCATACGCGGAGGCCACGTCTATATTCTGGAGACTCCCCTTTTCAGGGTGAAGAACAAGAAGGAATCCATCTACTGCTTCGACAGGGAAGAGAAGGAAGCCGCCATCAAGAAGCTGAAAAGCGGCATAGAGATCACACGCTTCAAAGGTCTGGGCGAGATTTCAGACCACGAGTTCAAGGATTTCATAGGCCCCGACATGCGTCTGAACGACGTACAGTTGAGCCAGGAGGAATCCATCAAGGAACTCCTCAATTTCTATATGGGCGACAATACGCAGGACCGCCAGGATTTCATACGCGAGAACCTGCGGAGTGTCGAGCAGATGGACGGTATAGATATCTAGCGGTCCTGAATGCAGGGGGATTTTTCATCCCCCTGTGTCTTAAAGCGAAAACCTGGCTGTAGAGCTGATGTCGTCGGAAGATGAGCCTATGTATATGGTGTAGTCTCCCGCTTCGGCGTTCCAGTCGTGAATTTCAGTATCGAAGAAGCTCACGGCCTGTCTGTCTATGGTGAAGCTTACGCTTGATTTCTCTCCGGGATTGAGCCATACCTTCTCGAAGCCCTTGAGTTCCTTCACGGGACGGTCGACAACGGAATTGTCAGCGCCTATGTAGAGCTGAACAACCTCGGCTCCGCGTACGTCACCTGTATTCTCTACGGGCACGGTTACGGTCAGCTTGTCTCTGAGTACCTTGGACGAAAGCTTGGGCTCGCCTATTGCGAAACTGGTGTAGCTCAGGCCGTAGCCGAAAGCGAAACGGGGCTTGACACCGGTCTTCTCATACCAGCGGTAGCCAACGTATATGCCTTCGCTGTATTCCTCCTGCCATATCCCATCCTCGCCCTTGACGCCGGGATACTGCTCGGGAGTCTTGAGCGGTCCGTCCTCGAGGGCCACAGGTATGGTGAACGGCAGTTTGCCGGAAGGACATACTGCGCCGGAGAGCACGTCAGCAAGCGAATTGCCGGCCTCGCTGCCCAGATACCAGTCCTGGATTATGGCGCCTACCCTGTCGGCCCAGGGCATTGCCACAGCATTGCCGGAAACATTGACAACCACAAGGTCGCTGCGCACTGCGGCAAGAGCCTCGATAACTTCGTTCTGGCCATAGGGCAGATTGTAGTCCACCCTGTCAGTACCTTCGGCATCCTGCATCCAGTCCTTGTTCAGACCACCGGCGAAAATGACGTAATCCGCACCCTCACAGGCTTTGAGGGCATCAGCGACCAGAGTTTCGGCACTGCGCTCATCCGTGATGTCATAGGCGCCGTAATTGTCATACCCACCTTTGGTAGAGCCCTGATAAGCGCGTTCGTATATCACTTCGGCATTGGGGAAAGCATTGCGTATGCCTTCAAGTATGCTGACCTCCTTCTGAACCTTGAGCGACGAACTGCCGCCACCTACAGTCATAGGTTTGATGGCATTCTCTCCGAGCACCACTATTTTGGCGGCATCGGCTGCAATGGGAAGCAAACCGCCCTCGTTCTTGAGGAGCACTATACCCTCAGCGCCTATACGGCGCGCAGCGGCGTAATGTTCGGGGCAGGTGAAACGTCCGGGACCGCCGTTGTCGTAGAGAGACGTGCGGAGCATAAGTTTGAGCACCCTTCGGCACTTGTCATCCAGTTCATCGGTGCCATACTCCCCGCTCCTGATTTTCTCGAGATAGGGATTGGCCATCCAGTATCTGTCATAGCTGTTGGTGGCGCCCATGGTGAGACCGTCTGTCCAGGTGCCGAACTCAAGGTCCAAACCGCCTTTCACGGCCCCCTCAGTGTCGCTGACACCGCCCCAGTCGCTGATCACCACTCCGTCATAGTTCCATTCCTTCTTAAGGATATCGTTGAGTATGCGGGAGTTATGGCAAAGATGCGTACCATCATACAAGTTGTATGCTCCCATTATGCTCCAGCTGCCGCCCTCGGTGACCGCAGCCTTGAAAGCGGGCAGGTAAATCTCGTAGAGAGTCCTGTCATCCACCTTCACGTTCACAGTATGACGGTTGAACTCCTGGTTGTTAAGGCAGAAATGCTTCACGCAGGTGGCCACTCCGTTGCTCTGGACACCTTTAATATAGTTCACGCACATACGGGATGCAAGATAGGGATCCTCACCCATATACTCGAAGTTGCGTCCTCCGAGTGGGGTACGGTAGATGTTGACGCCGGGGCCCAGCAGCACGTTCTTCTTGCGATAACGGGCTTCTTCGCCCACCGAAACGCCGTAAAGGCTCGACAGTTCACGGTCAAAAGTGGCCGCGAGGCAGGTCAGGGCTGGGAAAGCCGTGCAGGAGTCATTGGTGTTGCCAGCGCTGTTCCACTGGTCCCAGAGCACGTCGGGGCGCACTCCGTGGGGGCCGTCGTCCGTCCACAGTTCTGGGATTCCAAGACGGGGTACGCCGGCTGAAGAGAACTTGGACTGGGCGTGGATGATGGCTATCTTCTCCTCGAGGGTCATCTGGGAAAGTATGTCCTCGACCTGTGCGTCCAGTGATTTCTTCTCACCGCGTACGCAGCAGCAGGCGGACAGGGCGACTGCCGCCATCGCTGCCATAAAAAGGCATTTTTTCATAATAACGGATAATTATTTCTTGGGGATATTCTTCAGCACCTCGCAGAGGAACTCGAATACGTGACCTACGGAAGGTATGTAGAGTTTCTCGGCAGGGCTGTGGGGGTACATCAGCGTGGGGCCGAAAGCAATCATATCCCAGTGGGGATAGCTGCCGCTGAACACGCCGCACTCAAGGCCGCCGTGGGTTGCGTTCACGATGGGTTCCTTGCCATTGAGTTTCTTGTAAACCTCCTTCATAACCTTAAGGATAGCCGAATTCTCGTTGGGTTTCCAGCCGTTATAGCCGCCGCTCAATTCCACCTTGCAGCCTATGAGCTCGAATACGGCCTTCTCACGCAGGGCCAGGGTCTGTTTGGCGCTGTCCACGCTGCTGCGGGTAAGCGACTTGACGAAGAACTCGCCACCGCCTATCTTCACGAGAGCCATATTGGTACTGGTCTCGGTAAGGCCGCTGATCACTTCGCTCATTCTCTCGGGACCGTGAGGGCAGGCCAGGAGGGCGCGTACGAAATTCAGGGCATCCTTGGGAGCAACGTATTCCTTGACTTTGGCGCAGCGTACGGGAGCGAAAGTCATCTCGGCCTTGGGATCGGAAATATGATGTTCTGAAAGTATCTCGTCTATGAGAATCTGAACCTCTCCGACAACGGTCTTCTCGGTGATCTTAGGTACGAGAACCTCTGCGGTGCAGGTGATGGGGATGGCGTTGCGCAGAGTGCCGCCGTTAATTCCCACCAGCAGACAGCCGTATTCCTCGAGCAAGGTAAGAAGAACCCTGACCACGGACTTGTTGGCATTGATGCGTCCCAGGGGGATATCCTGGCCGCTGTGTCCGCCTTCACCCTTGTCTGCAGCAAGTCTGTACAGTTTATATCCGTCAGGGATTTCGGTCTGCACCTTGTATTTCTTAGTGGCTGTCACGTTCACGCCACCGGCGCAGCCCACGCAGAGGGCGCCGTCTTCCTCTTCGTCGAGGTTCAGCAGTATGTCACCCTTGAGGGCCTTGGGGCTGAGGGCGTTGGCACCCGTCATACCCTGTTCCTCGTCAATCGTGAAAAGAGCCTCGATGGGGCCGTGCTCCAAATCCTTGGATTCAAGCACCGCAAGGGCGAGTGAAACGCCGATGCCGTTGTCCGCGCCAAGAGTTGTACCGTTGGTCTTCACCCACTCGCCGTCAATCACGGTCTCGATGGGGTCTTTGAGGAAGTCGTGCCTGCTGTCGCTGGTCTTTGCGGGAACCATATCCATATGTCCCTGGAGGATAACGCCTTTGCGGTCCTCATAACCCTTGGTGGCAGGTTTGCGGA
>JAKSKP010000041.1 GCA_024401635.1 Bacteroidales bacterium | reverse complement strand
CAAGAACAAGATCCAGCTGTACTGCAACCAGATGTTCGTCACGGACCACGTGGACAACATAGTTCCCGATTTCCTGACTCTGCTGCACGGAGTGCTGGATTCTCCCGACATTCCCCTCAATGTGTCCAGGAGCTATCTGCAGTCCGACGCGAACGTCAAGAAGATATCTTCGTTCATCACCAAGAAGGTGGCCGCCAAGCTGGAGGAGCTCTACAAGGAGCAGAGGACCGATTTCGAGACGAAATGGGACAATATCAAGCTGTTCATCGAATACGGTATGCTGACCAACGAGGAATTCTGCGAGAAGGCTCTCAAGTTCGCCCTCGTGAAGAGCGAGAACGGCAAGTATTATTCCCTGGACGAGTACAGGACGCTCATCGAGGCCGCGCAGACGGACAAGGACAAGAAACTCGTCTATCTCTATGCCACGGACAAGGTGGCTCAGTACAGCTATATCGAGGCGGCGAAGGCCAAGGGCTATGACGTGCTCCTTATGGACTGCGAGCTCGATTCGCATTGCGTGAATCTGCTGGAGACCAAACTTTCCGACTGCCGTTTCGCCAGGGTTGATTCCGATACTATCGAGAAGCTCATCCCCAAGGAGGAGGAAATCAAGCCCGTGCTGTCCGATGAGGACAAGAAGTCATTGGACGAGATGGTGAAGGCTGCGATGCCGGAGGGATACGAGTTCAGCGTTGAGGCCAGGAATCTCGGTGAGGCCGAGGTGCCCGTGCTTCTCACGCAGACGGAATTCATGCGCCGTTACCGTGAGATGAGCAAGATGGGAGGAGGTATGAATTTCTACGGAGAACTGCCGGAATCATACAATGTCATCATCAATATGGAGCATCCTCTCGTCAAGAAATTCTGGGAAAACAAGGATACGGAACTTCTCAAGCAGATGGCGGACCTGGCGCTTCTGAGTACCGGGCTGCTCAAAGGCAAGGATTTGACAGAATTTGTGAAAAGGAGCTATAATCTACTCTAATTGATATTTCTAAATCATTGAAATATAAGCCAACTAACAAATGAGTTAATATCAATAACAAATTTGTTATATCAAATAAATCGGATGGTTTCACGGGTAATCTGACCTTGAAATCATCCGCTTTTGTTATTGTTTCAATATGTTGCGAAATTTCATAAATCGTGTTTTTCACTCTTGTTTTACTTAAAGTAAAGGTTTAATTTTAGACTGTGAAAAAACATTGATATCCAAATCATAAAATCATGAAAAAACTGTTTGTTGCTTTATGCGCCGCAGCAATGTTTGCTGCCTGCTCGCAGAACCCCGTGCTGACTGTCGACGGCGGTCAGATCCAGGGTGTCACCACCGACATCAACGGTGTTTACGTTTACAGGGGTATCCCTTATGCCGCTCCTCCCATCGGGGAACTCAGATGGAAGGAACCTCAGAGCGTAATTCCCTGGGAAGGGGTGAAAGTGTGTGATAAATTCGGCCATCCCGGTTATCAGTCAGTGCATTACCCCGGCGGGTACACAACCGAATGGGGCTATGGTGATGAGGCTCCCTACAGCGAAGACTGCCTCTATCTGAACGTTTGGACCAAGGCTCCCGGCCAGGTGGACAGGAAACTTCCCGTTGCCTTCTGGATTCACGGAGGCGGCTACCGCGAGGGATGGGGCTCCGAGCCTGAGTTTGACGGTCAGGAGTGGGCCGACAAAGATGTTGTTCTGGTGTCAATCAATTATCGCTTAGGCGTTTTCGGTTTCCTTGCTCATCCTGAACTTTCAGCAGAGAGTCCTCACGGAGTATCCGGAAACTATGGTATCCTCGACCAGATCGAGGCTCTCAAATGGGTGAAGAACAATATCGCACAGTTTGGCGGCGATCCTGACAACGTGATGATATTCGGACAGAGCGCCGGCGGCGGAAGTGTAAGGACCCTGTGCGAGTCCCCGCTCACCGTGGGCCTGTTCAACAAGGCCATAATAATGAGCGCTGGCGGTCTGAACCGTGACCTTGCCGCTCCCACCAACGGTCGTGTCGTCACCGGTCTGGCCAGCGCGGAGCAGCAGTGCAAGGAGGTCCTCGACTGGGCCGGTCTCACCGACCTCAGGAAGATGCGTGCCGCTTCCACCGAGGTTCTCTATTCACTCAGCACTATCAAGACTATGGTAGAGAATCCCGATATGGAAAGGATGGACTGGAGGATGATGTTCGGCAGGGGTATAACAGGTTTCCCCATAGTGGACGGTTATGTATGTCTGCGCGGTTTCGACGAGGCCGCTCTCACCGACAATCTTCCCCACATTTCCTATATGGTGGGCTATACACTCAATGATATGGGCGATATGTCTGCCAATCTGGCGGATTTCTGCCTCAACCGCGAGGAATTCGGCTGCCCTGCATACGCATATGAGTTCGCACGTCCTCTGCCCGATGACGGCAGTCAGCCTAACGTGCTGAAGGGCGCCTTCCATTCATCCGATCTCTGGTTCGTGTTCAAGTCCCTCAAGCATTGCTGGAGGCCCTGGACTCAGGGTGACTGGGATCTTTCAGAGAAGATGCTTCAGGCCTGGAGCAATTTCGCCAAGACTGGTGAGCCTGGCGGTGACTGGAAGCCCTACACCAAGGAAAATCCCGAGTTTATGGTATTCAAGCTCGATGCCGATGACAAGGAGGCTTCCGCTCCCGGTCAGCCTGTCAAGTGATTATGAAAAGAGTTTTTATCGCTTTTGCCTCCGTCTTGCTGGTCTTTTCCTGCAGGACGGAGCTTCCTTTGTATTATGATGCCGAAAACAGCGGAGGCTGCTGTGAATTGCCGCCGATGCCCGGCATTGAGGAACTGCCGGTGATTGAGACCCTGCCTGACCCGTTGGTGTTCGCCGACGGCTCGCGCGTGAAGAAATTCTCCCAGTGGGAGAAGCGCCGCGGCGAGATAATGGCAATGATACAGCATTATGAGATAGGACAGAAACCGGTTACGGACAAGTCCTGTGTGACTGCTGAGATCCGTCACGGCAATCCCGAGCCCATACACTTCGACAGCCCGTTCCCTATGCCTGAATTGCCTCTGGCCAAGGATACTATCGTGGTCAGCGTCAAGGTTGGAGGCGAGGAACTGCTGCTGCATTGCCCTGTGGTGTATCCTGAAGGCGAAGGTCCTTTCCCCGCCATAATCGGCATCGGTTTCTGGGCCGGAGCCGGCAGTCTGCCTTCAAGCGTGTTCCAGGAGAGGAACATAGCTATGATAGGTTTTCCCTTTTCGGAAGTGATGGCCCATCACCAGAACAGGGGAGAGGAGCCGATAAACAGGCTGTATCCCGAACTCAGCGATATGGGTGCCTATGCAGCCTGGCCCTGGGGTGTGAGCCGTCTCATAGATGCTCTGGAATATTTGGGGGACGATGCCAGGATAGATATGAAGCATCTGGCTATCTCCGGCTGCTCCTTTGCTGGAAAGATGGCCCTATTCGCATCGGCGTTTGACGAGAGGATTGCGCTTACGATAGCCCAGGAGCCGGGTGGCGGAGGAGCCGCTGCGTGGAGGGTGTCCGAAACTCTCGGCGTTGTGGAGACTGTGGCGAGGACAGATTACACCTGGTTCAAGGAGAGCATGAGGCAGTTCTCCGAGGAGAATGTCTCCAGACTGCCCATAGACCATCACGAACTTTGCGCCCTCGTGGCTCCGCGTGCCCTTCTGGTGTTCGGCAATCCCGATTACCCCTGGCTTGCCGATGAGTCCGGTTACGTGTCCTGCTATGCGGCAAGGAAGGTTTGGGCCGCTTTCGGCGTGGCCGACAGGATGGGCTGGTCGTTCATGGCCGGCCACGGTCACTGCCAGCTGCCAAAGGAACAGTATCCCGAACTGGAGGCGTTCGTGGACCGTTTTATGCTGGACAAGGACGTCCGCACCGACATTTGCAAGGCGCCTATGTTCGCAGACGTGGACCCCGAGGCCTGGATCGGGTGGTAATTGATGTTTTTATCTGCAGATTCTGGTTCCGTGAAATTCTGTGGCGCCTGTGGCTTCAGCCAGTTCGTGGACGTTCTCTGAGGTCACTCCCGCTCCCGGCATTATGATTATGCGTCCTCCGGCCCGGCGCACCATCTCTGCCAGCAGGGCTCGTCCCTTTATGGCTGAGGCTTCGTGGCCCGAGGTGAGTATCCTGTCAAATCCCAAAGCGATTATGGTCTCAAGGGCCTGCAGCGGGTCCGCGCATTCGTCTATGGCGCGGTGAAAAGTGGCGGACAGCCTGCGTTCGCCATTTGAGCCGTGCGCTTTTTCCAGCAGTCTTCCCATCATTCCGGTATCAACCGACCCGTCCGGAAGCAGTGCTCCTATGACTACGCCGGCGGCCCCCAGTTCGCGGCACCTCCCGATAGCGAGAGCCATCTGCTCCTCTTCCTCTGCATTGAACGTGAAATCGCCTCCCCGAGGCCGTACAAGCACGTTGACGGGTATTCCGGCCTTGACCGCGGCGCTTATGGCTTCGTCGGATGGAGTTGTGCCTCCCACTTCAAGGTTCTCACACAGTTCCGCCCTGTCCGCGCCTGCCTTTGCTGCGGCGAAAACCTGCTCCGCGCTCGTGCAGCAGGCTTCCAGTATTCTTTTTCCGCTTCCCATTCTGTAATATTTTGAGAGTGCAATTTAACAATTTTAACAGATAATTGTCCCAGTTGTGCCGAATTTATACAAATTGTTGATTTTCAAAGCGATATTTTGCAAATTAAAATAATAATGCATAGATTTGCCCCCAAGCAAAAAATAACATTATGGGCAAATTTGTAATTACCGCCAGGAAAAATGGCGAATTCCAGTTCAATCTCAAAGCCGGCAACGGCCAGGTGATACTCACAAGCGAAGGTTATGCCACCAAGGCAGCCTGTCTCAACGGCATCGAATCAGTCAGGAAGAATGCCGCCATCGCTACGAGGTTCGAAGTCAAAGTGGCAAAGAACGGCAAACCTTATTTCAATCTCAAGGCAAGCAACGGTCAGATCATAGGCGCGAGCCAGATGTACTCCACCCAGACCACGATGAAGGCCGGCATCGCATCCGTTCAGGCCAATGCACCTGAGGCTCAGATAGTTGAGGGGTAGAAGGCTACCTTTCGTAGAAAAGGTCCTTGTGCGCGAAGGAATTGAGGTATTTCGACCGCAGTTCCATTATGAGCTCGGAAGAGAATTTGGAGATTTTGGCGTAGTGCCTCGTGCTGGTGTTGGTCAGCAATACCCAGCAGTCTCCATCCCAGGAATAATATTTGATCAGGGCGGTGGTGCCGCCGAATGACCCTGTACGGGTCCAGATTCCCACTCTGTTGGTGTCCAACCAGCCGAGTGAGAATTCTTTTTCGTCAGTCTCCCTGGTCATTGTCTGTACGCTTTCCGTAGTCAGCAGGTCGTAGATGCCGCTTTCTATGTTTATTCCGGCCACCAGACGGCAGAGGTCGGCGGCGCAGGTAATCCATCCTCCGGCTCCCTCAAGCCCCTTGACGTTGTTGCCTCCATAGCAGGTCTCGCACATAACGCCACCGCCGTGGAAGTCCTCCTCCATCTTCGCTCCCGGGAACATATAATATCTTACCTCCCTGTCCTGACGGTCCCGGAGATAATTGCCTCCCATACTGAAATCATTGCACTGGAGAGGGGACAGCACGTACCTGCGCGTCCATTCCTCATAGGAATAGCCCGTAACCGTGCTTATTATCCTGCCAAGCAGGTAATAACCCACGTTGGAGTAGTCCTGGTCCGTTCCGGGAGTGAAATCCAGCGGCATTCCGAGTACTTTGCAGCAGACCTCCTCTTCGTCTACGGCCCCGACCTTGAACATGGGGTCACCTCCCTTGCAGGTGAAACCTCCCTGGTGCCTGAGCATATGTTCAACTGTAATGCTCTCCAGCCTTCTGTCGTGCACCGGCGGCACCATATATTCCAGGACTCCTCCTTTTGCGAACACGCTGTCCGAGAGTTCTATCCTTCTCTGTTCCACCAGTTTCATAATGCCTACGGCTGTCACCAGTTTGCTCACCGACGCCACGCGCATCCTGTGCCAGGGCTCCATCCTTTCCCCAGCCTCCCTGTCGGCGAAACCGTATCCTTTGACATAAAGCAGGGAATCGTTGCGCATCACGGCCAATGACGCTCCCACGATGTGGTGGCGCTGCATATATGCGGTTATGGTGCTGTCAATGCCGTGGATGGGGGAGCAGGATGAGTTCTTCAGTGTGGAAAGGTCCAGAACCGGTCCACGGTCGACGTGATAGGAGTATATCTTGGGATATATCGACCTTTTGGGATGTTCCGCATTCTGGCCGGCTGCCACGATGGGCAGCGCAATCAGAAGCAACGATATGAGCAGACCTTTCCTCATTCAAGCACACCGGCTTTTCTTGCGGTTTCTATTATCAGCTCGGCAGTTCTTTCTATGCCCAGAAGGGAAGAGTCTATGCAAAGGTCGTAGCGTCCTGCATCCCCCCATTTTCCGAACGTGTAGTAGTTGTAGTATCTTGAACGGTTCTTTTCCTTCTTTTCTGTGATGACGGCTGCTGTGTCCCTGTCCACGCCCATCCTTTCCATCACACGCTGCAGCCTCTGTTCGTAGGGGCAGGTGACGAACACCTTGAACACGTTGTCGAAGTCCCTCAGCACATAATCGGCGCAACGGCCCACGATGATGCAGGGACCTTTGGCTGCGATATTGCGTATGGCTTCGCTCTGTATCTGGAACAACTCGTTGTCACTCATATAGTTCGCCGCGTTTGACTCCAATGAGGAAAACAGCCTTGACAGGCTGAAGAGATGTCTCTTCTCGTCTCTTTTCTTGAAGGTGTCGGGAGAATATCCGCTCTCTGTGGCCGCTTCGATCAGCAGAGCGTTGTCGTAGACGGGTATCCCGAGTCTGGCTCCAATTTCGGCCGCTATCCTGCGACCTCCGGAGCCGAACTGCCGTCCGATTGTGAATATTGTGTTCATTGCGCTGGAATTCTATAGTTTGCTGCCCAGGCTTGACGGATCGGCTCCGTCCTCGAGGCTGTTGAACTTCTTTAACAGATTGAGCACCATCACCAGAGTGACGGTTGAAGAAATAAAGTCTGAAACGGGGAAACTGAGCCATACTCCGTTTGCGTCAAGCGCCAGCGGCAGCAGGTACAGGCAGGGGATGAGGAACAGCAGCTGTCTGCTCAGGGACAGGAAAACGGACTTGTTGACCATTCCGAGACTCTGGAAGAAGTTGGTGCTGACCATCTGGAAGCCCACAAAGGGGAAAACCAGGTTTATCAGCCTCAAACCTTTGGAGGAAAGAGCCAGAAGCTGCTGGTCCGACGTGAATATCCTGCACATCGTCTGGGGGAAAGCTATGCTTGCTATGAAACCCACCAGGGCAACACCCACGGCCAGTTTTACCGTGGCCCAATACACTTCCGTCACCCTTTTGTAATGGCGTGCGCCGTAGTTGTATCCCGCTATGGGCTGCATTCCCTGATTCAGGCCCATCACTATCATAAGGAACAGGAAACTTATCCTGTGGACTATGCCGTAAGCGCCTATGCCCAGGTCTCCGGAGTACTTGAGGAGCTGCTGGTTGATGAACATATTCACAAGACAGGCCACTGAATTCATAAGGAAAGGCCCCATACCCACCTGGAAACTGTCAAGAGCCACTTTCAGGTCCAGACGGAAAATGCCTTTCTCGAAATGCACGGCCCTGTCCCTGCGGCTGAACGCCCACATTATGATGGTCAGCGCGGCCACCTGGGCTATCACCGTGGCGCAGGCCGCTCCGCGTACGCCCATATGCAGCCAGAAGATGAACAAAGGGTCCAGTATTGCGTTGAATATTACTGTAAAGAGGGTCAGGCCCATTGCGAAGCGGGGATTCCCGCTGCTTCGCATGGCTCCGTTGAGACCGAAATACAGGTGTGTGACCACATTGCCGTAGAGTATGATTTCCATATAGTCCCGGGCGTAGGGGAGGGTGTTCTCCGTCGCGCCGAAGAAATGCAGTATGGGATCCAGCCATGTCAGGCAGACTGCCATGAACAGCACTCCTATCATTACGTTGAGGCTGCAGATGTTGCCCAGCACCTTGTTGGCGGCGTTGTAGTTTCTCTGACCCAGCAGCACGGAGAGCATTGTGGAACCTCCGACTCCTACCAGAGTGCCGAAGGCCGTGGAAAGGTTCATCAGGGGGAAGGATACACCTAGACCGCTGAGGGCGAGCGCGCCCACACCCTGCCCGATGTAGATGCTGTCTACCATATTGTACAAAGAAGATGCAGTCATGGCGATGATTGCCGGGACTGCATAATTCTTCAGGAGTTTTCCGATTTTCTCGGTCCCCAGTTCCGTGGGGGTCCCCAGCTCCAGGGGGATATCTGACGTGTTATTTGCTTTCAACTATGTCTATCTCGAATATCAGTGGTGAGTAGGAATTGATTATGCCGCTGGACTTGTCTCCGTATCCGTAGTTGGAAGTGAAGAAACTGCGTCCGGACTCGTAGGGGTGCATCCTGTGCATGGTGAGGCTGAATCCGGGAATCACGCTGCTGCCGCTGAGCTTGTATGAAAGGCTGTCGTCGCTGCAGGTGACTTTCAGAGGCTCGTATGTACCGTCCTTGGAATACAGGTGCCAGAGTTTGGCCGTATCCTTTATGTTTGTGTCGAACACCTTGCCGTTCAGGAAGCGTCCCACGTAATTTATCATATATGTGGAGTCCATCGGTATATGCACCGAGTCTATGACCTTCACGCCGCGACGGCTCTCGCGCTGGCGGTCACGCCAGTAATAGAAACCCCTGTGCCCGGTGGTGTCCTCTATGGCTATGTTGTGGTGCTTCATATAGGCCTCGATACTGTCTATCTGCCACTGTATGATGTCCTTGACGGAGCCTACCACCTTGATTGTGTAGGCATAGTGCGTGCCGCTGACGTTCTGGACGTATTTGTCGGCATTGCCGGCGGGGTAGTAGGTGGAGGTTGAAGTGAGCCAGCCGGGAACTATTGCGGTACGGGTGCCGCCGATCCTCATCCTGCCCAGCTTGTTGCCGCCTTTGAGTATGTCGAGCACTCCCTGTGAGCAGGAACCCTTGAGCATTCTGAATATAAGCGGGTCGAAGGAATAGGTCTCGTCGTACACGCCCATCTGTTTTGCCAGTTCGCTGCTGGTGTAGCCCACAAGCGAGCTGTCCTCGAGATTGCGCTGCTCGTATTCCACGAAAAGGAAATTGCTGTCACGTACGAAATCACCCGTGCCGGGAATGTCCTCAAGCACGTATATGCCGTTGGCGGTGGTGTCCACGCCCGGATGGTGTACGGCCACCCACGCATCGAAGGCCGCCTTTGTATCAAGTTTTTCGTTGGTGATGCTGCCTATCCTGGCGCATCCCAGAAATGCAGCCGCTATCGAGATTGCGGCGATGGAACGGTATATTGTAGTCTTCCTGTTCATATATCCTGCAAATATACTCATTTTTTCAATTATCGTTCCATAAAGAATTTTCTGACGGAATTTTCTATATATCCGCATACATCTTTCTCCGCAGCAACGTCCGTACCAAGGGTCAGCCTGCCTCCGGAAGCCAGTTCGTGACCGCCCCCGTGGAAGAATTCTGCGGCACATTCACGGGCCGAGGTGCCTTTCTTGCTGCGCAGGGATATCCTTATCCTGCTGCTGCCCCTTTCCCTTTTCGCAAGTATGCTCATACGCACCTTCTCCATCGTGAGGCCTATGTTCACGAAGCCTTCGGTGTCTCCTTCCTGCAGGCCGAAACGGGTCTGGGTCCTGCCGTCTAGGAAAATGTAGGCCACACCCTCGGGAGTTACCCTGAGCAGTTTGTCGAGAATGTAACCCTGCGCCCTGATGCGGCGTTCCGGATAGCAGAAGAACAGCTTCTGTATTATCTTGTCCCTGTCCGTGCCTGCGGCAATGAGCTCCGCAGCCATCGTGAGGGTGGAAGGATATACCGAATTGGCGAAATTGTTGGTGTCCGTGGTCATTCCTGTCAGAAGGGCTTCCCTCGTTTCGATGCTGAGCCTGGAGACATCCCCGTCAACTCCCGGCGCCTGTCTGAGCAGGCTGTACAGCAGCTCGCTGGCCGATGATATCGCGGTCTCGCTTATAACCGTGTCGAAGGCGCCGGCATCGGGGAACATATGGTGGTCAATGAGGATCTTGTACGAACGGGACGCCCTGAAGGCGCTTTCCCACCCACCTATGCGGCCTGGAACGTTGAAGTCCAGTCCTATCAGGAGGTCGCAGCCCTCCAGGTCCTTCAGTGCGGCCCAGTCATCGTCTCCCTTCCATATTCTTATATGCCTGTCCATACCCTCGGGTATCATGAACGAGAGGGATTCGCTGACGGGGTCGGGAAGGAATATGGTGAATTTCTTTCCCTGCCGGAGCAACCATCCCGCCATCGCGAAGGTGCTGCCGAGGGCGTCCCCGTCGGGACTCATATGCGTGAACAGCCCTATGTGGCCGGATTCAAGGATTTTGTCGAAAATCATATGTCAAATCCTGTTGCGTGTAGTTCTATTTCAGCAAATTTAATGAAATTATTGCATTTGAGGAAGGAAATTTATATATTTGCGAGGATTTAATGACCAAGGAATGTTAAAATAAAAGATATGAACAAGACAGTTTACAAAATTCTCACCTGGGCAGTGCTGCCGATCGTTATCGTGGTTCTCTGCGTGCTTATCGTCAACAGTGTGCTCACACCCATCAATTTCAACAAGGAGAAAGCCCAGAGGGAAGCAGTTGCCATCCAGAGGCTGAAAGACATCCGTACTCTCCAGGCCGCTTTCAAGAGTGAGGCAGGCCATTATGCAAGCACTTTCGATTCACTCAAGACTTTCTACACCAGCGGCAACATCACTGTCGAGATGCAGATCGGTTCAAAGGATGACTCAGTTGCAGTGGAGAACACCAAGGCTCTCAAGAAGAAACAGCCGAAGATCACTCCCGCCGAGATGCTCGAGCTTTCAAAGGCCGGCGAGAAACTCGTGTTCAGCATCAAGAGCACGATTCCCGTACGCGACACCCTGTTCAACTCACGCAGCAACTTCAACATCGATTCAGTATTCGTGATTCCTTTCTGCGGCGAGCCCATCGGAATGCAGACCGTCATCAAGGAAGTTTCAGGCGTTCCCGTTCCTCTCTTCGAGGCTACGATTCCCTACAAGAGCCTTCTCCGCGGTATGGACAACCAGCTCCGCATCAATCTTGACGCTGACCGCCTCGACACTGACCGTTATCCCGGTCTGATGGTCGGCAGCGTTACGGCTCCTAACAATAACGCCGGTAACTGGGAATAATGACTCCTAAATTCACTCTGGTACCTTCAGAACTTTTTTCTGAGGATTCAGCCCGTGAAATTCTTTCGGAAGTGGTTCTCCTTGAAAAGGGAGAGCCTCTTTCTTTTCTTGAGTTGAAGGCCTACGATGCCGTTCTGGTATATGCAGGGGATAACCGTCCCGCTGTCTACGATATGATAATGTCCCTTTTCAAGCTTAGGGACTACAACAAGATACTGGCCGCCGTCACCGACGGGTATCTGTATCTTGTCATCGCCCAGGGGGAGAAGCTGGTGTACTGCAACAGTTTCAAGGCAGCTGACTTCACGACAGCGGAGTACTATATATTTATGGTGCTCAAACAGCTTCAGATCAATCCTGAGGTGTCCACGCTTACGTTCATGTCGGAAATACCGCAGGGCAGGCTTGCCGAGCTCTACCATTATTTCAAGGCTGCGGAGGTGCTCCAATGAGGATTATCGGAGGCAGATTGCGCGGAAGGTCCATTGACCCTCCGAAAGGTTACAAGGCCCGTCCTACGACAGATTTCGCGAAGGAAGGGCTTTTCAATATCCTGGGCAACGAATATGAATTCGATGACCTTGCCGTGCTTGACCTTTTCGGCGGCACCGGAAGCATAGGTTTCGAGTTTGCCTCCAGGGGAGCGGCCCTTGTCGACACGGTCGAGATGAATCCGGACAATGCGTCATTCATACGCCGCAGCGCGGCTTCACTCGGAATCCGCAACCTGTCTGTGGTGCACTGCAACGTCTTCGATTTTCTGGGGATATGCACAAGGAAGTATGACATTGTCTTTGCCGATCCGCCCTATGCGCTCGAGGGACTGGACACCCTTCCGGACAAGGTCCTTGAACGCGACATACTCCATCCGGACTGCTATTTCATATTGGAACATCCTTCGGATTATGATTTCAGTTCGCACAGTTGTTTCGTGAAGGAGAAGAAATACGGCAACGTGCATTTCAGTTTCTTCAAAAAATTTGCATAATACGGCCGATTTATCTAATTTTACATAAAATTTGTAAGGTATGAAAATCAAGTCATTGCTTATCGCTGTTCTCTCGCTGATGGTGTTGTCGTCCTGTGGCACAGCCAAGAAAGTAGGCATTTCCAATGACTATACCAACGGCAGTATGACAGGCTCGATCATCTCCAAGCTGTATTCCGAGTACAACAAGCTCGGCAGCATAGACCTGAGCAATGTCCAGAACATACTCAATCTTTCCAGCCTCAGTTCATCCCTTGCCACTCTCAAGGGGGATGTTTCCAATCAGGCTGTGAAGGATTTCTCGACCGGCCTCGAGGTGGGCTCGTTGAGTCTTGTCAACAATGGCAATGTCAAGGCTGTGGTTACAGGCCTTACTAAACTGGTGAATTCGGATTTCTCGAACGTGACCCGTCTTCTGGAGAAGGGCAAGGTCAACGTACCTGAAGTGGTTCAGGTCAAGGAGGACATCGAAGCCGTCCTGAAT
>JAKSKP010000040.1 GCA_024401635.1 Bacteroidales bacterium | reverse complement strand
CGCCGAGTATGGCCCAGTCATCGACATCCGTCTCCCCCGCTATTCCGACATAGCTTACGAGTATGCAGTGGTTGCCCACTCGGCAGTCGTGCGCAACGTGGGTGTAGGACATCAGGAGCGTGTCGCTGCCGATTTTGGTGACACCCTTGCCGCTGGCCTTGGTTCCGCGGTTGATGGTGGCGCATTCGCGTATGTTCACGCGGTCGCCTATCTCCACATAGGTGATTTCCCCGTCGAACTTGAGGTCCTGGGGAACCGCGCCCACGACGGCGCCGGGAAAGATGTTGCAGTCCCTGCCTATCTTCACGTAGTTGAAGACAGTGGCGTGAGGCATTATGGTGGTGCCGTCACCTATCTCCACGAATTCGTCGACGAAAGCGTAGGGGCCTACCGTTACGTTGTCGCCCAGTTTTGCATTGGGATGCACACAGGCAAGAGGATGAATATTTGTCATAAGTCAGTGTTTTATCTGTTCGCGTATGGCCTTTGCCGTATTTGTATTTATGGTGTGTCCGCTCCTGACAGCGGTAATCCTGGCCTTGAGGAAGCCTCCGCAAAGCCTGAGGTCGCCTATCAGGTCAAGAAGCTTGTGGCGGGCACATTCGTTGGGGAAGTTGAGTCTGATATTGTTCAGATACCCCTTTTCGTCTATTCTAAGCTTGGGTTTGTTGAAAAGGACGCCGACGCGGTCCAGCTGGTCCTGTCCCACGGGGTTCTCGACTATGACTATAGCATTGTCCACGTCACCGCCTTT
The DNA here is from genome assembly GCA_024401635.1 of Bacteroidales bacterium. Lineage (GTDB taxonomy): Bacteria > Bacteroidota > Bacteroidia > Bacteroidales > UBA932 > Cryptobacteroides. Next base: position 12,393 of record JAKSKP010000040.1, on the reverse strand, counting down.
GATAAGGTTATTGCCGAGCAGATATTCCAGTTCGTGGAAGAAAACGAAAGTGCGGCAGGGGGCAATCTCTCTGGCATAGTCCTGCTGAGGGCACCAATGGGCAGTCTGTACACCCACCACCTTCGAATCGAAGTCTATCTGCAAGTCGTAGGAGAGCTTCGACGCGGGAGTCACCCTGACTACGGAGCCTGTCTTCTCGTTGATTATCTCGACCTCTTCCTTGAGTTCTATGAAACGGCGCGCTCTGTCCTGCACCTTGGGACCGTCCTGCGAGATGGCCTCTACATAATTCCTGGCGCTGCCGTCCAGAATGGGGACCTCGGCATTGTCGAGCTCAATAATCGCGTTGTCTATCCCGAGACCGGTAAGAGCCGACAGGATGTGCTCCACAGTTATCACGACGCAGTCGCCGTCGGAAAGCGTGGTGCTCCTTGACGTATTGGAGACGAACTCGGCCAGTGCCTTCACCTCAGGCTCTCCGGGAAGGTCCACACGCTTGAACACTATGCCGGTATCGACGGGAGCCGGATTCAGCTTCATCGAAACCGGCTGACCCGTATGCAGGCCCTTCCCCTTGAACTTGTAACTTTTGCGTAATGTCTGCTGGAGTTGCATCTCTAGTCCTTTTTGTTTGGCGCGGCCTTGAACATCGCATAGCTGCGCATATAGTTATGATATGGTATCGCAGGCACACCCATAAATACCTGGCCGGGCTCCTTGATGGATCCCATAACGCCCGACTTGGCCGCGAATTTTGTATCGTCGGCTATCTCGATGTGACCGGCGATGCCGCACTGTCCGCCGAACATGCAGTGACGGCCTATCTTGGTGCTGCCGGCCACGCCGCACTGCGCCGCCATCACGGTATCCTCGCCTATCTCCACGTTGTGGGCTATCTGGCAAAGATTGTCTATCTTGACGCCCTTGTGGATGATGGTGCTGCCGATCTGCGACTTGTCCACGGTGGTGTTTGCACCTATCTCCACGTCGTCCTCAATGATTACGTTGCCGGTATGCTGTATCTTTTTGTAGCTGCCGTCCTCAAGGGGCGCGAAACCGAAACCGTCGCTGCCTATGACAGCGCCGGAATGGATTATCACATTGTCACCGATTACCATGCCGGGGTAGATCCTGACACCGGGATAGATGATGCAGTTGCTGCCCAGCACCGTACGGTCACCTACGTACACATTCTCGCCTATGTGGGTCCCCTTGCCGACCTTCGCGTGCTTGCCTATATACGCAAAATCGCCGACATAAACCTTCCTGCCTATCCGGGCTGACACGCGTATCTGGCAATGAAGACCACGGTGACGGCATCTGCTCTTCTTTGCCGCATTGTGGTATTCAAGCAGGGCCGCCACGGCAGCATACGAATCCTTCACCCTGACTAGAGTGGGATGTACCGGCTCCGAAGCGACGAAATCCTCATTCACGATAAGGATATCGCATTTGGTCGTATATACGTATTTCTCGTATTTAGGATTGGCGAAAAAACAGATGGTACCCGGTTTCCCGCTCTCGATGCGCGCGAAACCCTTTATCCTGACGTCGGCGTTCCCTTCAATCTTTCCTGAGAGAATCTGAGCTATCTGCCTTGCTGTATATTCCATAATCTTAATTTGCCTACAAAAATAATAATAAATTTCGGTGATTTGGGAATTTTTAGTACCTTTGCATCAGTGAAGATGGATACAGGAGGACGGAAGTCCTCTTTTTGTTTTACCAAAACGCCGCATTTACGATGGACGCAGACTCAATAAAAGATGCATTGAACCCCGTGATAGTTGCACGCGGGCTGGAAATTCTGAAGGTGAAAATCACCAAGGACAACGACATCACCATCACGATAGCTTCTCCAGGAGGAGCCGTCACTCTGGATGACTGCGTGGAAGTGAACAGGACCTTCACGGGCATATTCGACCAGGATAAGGAGGATTACTCGCTCACCGTGACCTCCCCCGGTCCTGGAAGGAAGAACGAAGATGACGATGAATAAGGAAAAAACAATATAGAAAAATGGAAAAAACAGCATTAAAAGACGCTTTTTCGGAGTTTAAGAATCTGAAGAACATCGACCGTGCCACAATGTCAGGCGTACTGCAGGACGTTTTCAAATCACAGTTGGCAAAAACCTACGGCACCGCCGACAATTTTGACGTCACCATAAACATAGACAAAGGTGACTGCCAGATACTGAGGACACGCGAAGTCGTCGAGACAGTCGAGGACCCCGCAACCCAGATCAGCGTCGAGGAGGCAAACTCCAACGGTGACGATTTCGAGGTCGGCGACGATTTCGCCGAAGTCATAAGCCTGGAAAGCTTCGGACGCCGCGGCATATTGAACCTCAAGCAGAACCTTCAGGGCCGCATTATGGACATAGAGAAAGCCAACCTGTTCAACAAATATCAGGACAAGGTCGGTGAACTCTTCACTGGAGAGGTTTACCAGACCTGGGCGAAGGAAGCCCTGCTGATGGACGACGAGGAGAATGAACTGCACCTTCCCAAGTCAGAGCAGATTCCCGGCGAACATTTCAAGAAGAAAGACAGCGTGAAGGCCATCATCAAGAGCGTGGAGCTTCGCAACAACACTCCTTACATCACCCTTTCCCGCATTTCCGACGACTTCCTCGAGAAGCTGTTCGAGCAGGAGGTGCCCGAGATCTACGACGGCCTCATCACCATCAAGAAGGTGGTGCGCATACCCGGCGAACGTGCCAAGGTAGCCGTGGAGAGCTATGACGAGCGCGTCGACCCGATAGGAGCCTGCATAGGTGTCAAGGGCACGCGTATCATAGGCATAGTACGCGAACTGAGGAACGAGAACATCGACGTCATCCAGTGGACGACCAACAAGCAGCTGCTCATCCAGCGCGCGCTTGCTCCCGCAAAGATTTCCGCCACCGTCATCAGCCCCGACGAGAACGAACCCATCAAGGTATATATGCTCCCCGACGAGGTCAAGAAGGGCATCGGCCGCGGAGGCTGCAACATCAAGCTGGCGTCAATGCTCGTGGGACGCGAAATCGAAGTTTGGCGCGACCAGCCCAAACAGGTTGAGCAGGAAGAGGAAGACGTGCTTCTCGACGAATTCGACAACGAGATCGACGCCTGGGTAATCGAACGTCTCAAAGCCATAGGCTGCGACACCGCAAAGAGCGTTCTCGCACTGGACCGCGCCGACGTCGTACGCAGGACCGACCTCGAGGAGGAGACCGTGGAAGACATATTCCGCATACTCCAAAGTGAATTCGAAGACTAAAGATAAAGATAAAACAAGGGGGATAAAGAAAATATGGCAGAAATAAGACTAAGCAAACTCAGCAAACAGTTCGGAATCGGACTCGGGACCCTGGTGGAGTTCCTGGAAAGCAAGAACATTGAGGTGGAGAACAACCCCAATGCCAAGGTTTCTGACGAAATCATACCTGATCTCGAGGCTAAATTCGGCGCTGACCTCAAGGCCAAACTCGAGGCCGACAAGGTGACGACAAAGCTCAAGGAAATGATTGAGGGGCCTTCAGCCAAGAAGGTCAAGGAAGAGGAAGAGGAGTTCGTAAAGCCCGATATCATCATCAAGAGCAACCTTACCTCCACCCAGACTATAGTCAAGGAAGAGGAGAAGAAGGAGCCGGAACCCGTGATAAAGGAGATCAAGGAGACTGAAATACACGCTGAGAAGCTGTCCGGTCCCAAGGTCGTGAACAAAATCGACCTCAGTGCCATAGGAAAGAAGGCTCGTACAGAGGAGAAGGTCACCCCCGAACCCGTCTCTGCACAGGAGCCTGAGAAAAAGGCGGCACCGGTTGTCAAAACCGAGTCCGTCATTGAGGCCAAAGCTCCCGAAACCCCGGTTGTCCGGAATGAAGAAATCGCAGAACCCAAGGTGATTGTGGACAAGAGCCCCGCTGCCGAGAAACTCGCGGGTCCCAAAGTAGTGGACAAGATAGACCTGTCACAGTTCGAGCATCCTGCAAAGAGCAAAAAGCGTGAAAGGATACAGGTCGGAGGCTCGCAGAAGGTTGACGTTACCAAGGTCGACGTGAGCAACCAGAGCGGCCGCAAGGACAAGAACCGCAACGACAGGAATCAGGGCAAGAAGGGCAAGGGAGGCAATGACCGCTTCCGTCCCGCACTGAGCGAAGCCGAGCTCGAAGAGCAGCAGAAGGAAATACAGAAACAGATCAAGGAGACCTATGCCAGGATGAACGAGGGCAAGGGCAAGAACAACTTCGGAGCCAAGTACCGCAAGGAGAAACGCGATGCAGTCGCCGAGAAGATGCAGGAGGAGATCGAGCAGGCCGCCGCAGAGGACAAGACACTGAAAGTGACTGAGTTCGTAACGGTCAATGAGCTTGCCACCCTGATGAACGTTCCCGTCACCAAGGTCATCGGCGTATGTATGAACCTGGGTCTGATGGTGTCGATAAACCAGCGCCTGGACGCCGAATATCTGGTAATGGTGGCCGAGGAGTTCGGATTCAAGATTGAGTTCATCACAGCTTCGCTCAACGAGGCCATAGAGGATGACGACGAGGCCGACAAACCGGAAGATATGGTTTCGCGTCCGCCCGTAATCACGGTGATGGGACACGTTGACCACGGCAAGACATCGCTTCTGGACTATATCAGGAAGTCAAACGTCATTGCCGGTGAGGCCGGAGGCATCACCCAGCACATAGGTGCCTACCACGTGGAGATGCCTGACGGACAGAAGATAACTTTCCTGGACACCCCCGGTCACGAAGCCTTCACGGCGATGCGTGCACGCGGAGCCAAGATGACGGACCTCGCCATAATCATTGTGGCCGCTGATGACTGCGTGATGCCCCAGACAGTGGAGGCCATCAACCACGCGCAGGCGGCCGGTGTCCCTATGGTATTCGCCATCAACAAGATAGACAAGGACGGAGCAAATCCTGACAAGATACGCGAACAGCTCGGAGCAATGAACATACTGGTCGAGGACTGGGGCGGCAAATACCAGTGCCAGGAAATTTCGGCCAAGAAAGGAATCAATGTCGACAAACTGCTGGAAAAAGTGCTGCTCGAGGCCGAGATGCTGGAACTCAAGGCCAACCCCAAGAAGCGCGCTAGCGGAGCCGTCATCGAGTCCTCCCTGGACAAGGGACGCGGATATCTGGCGACAGTTCTCGTACAGAGCGGTACGATGAGGGTCGGTGACGTTCTGCTGTCAGGTCCTTTCACCGGGAGAATCAAAGCCATGTACAACGAACGCGGCCAGAAAGTGGAGGAAGCCGGTCCTTCCGTACCCGTATCGGTGCTCGGTCTTAACGGAGCGCCCACTGCAGGCGAGACTTTCAACGTGATGGCCGACGAGCGCGAAGCCAAGGACATCGCATCCAAGAGGGAGCAGCTGCTCCGCATCCAGGGCATCAAGACCCAGAAGCACACTACGCTCGACGATATCGCAAGGCGCATTGCAATAGGCAACTTCAAGGAACTCAACGTAATTGTCAAAGGCGACGTGGACGGTTCCATCGAGGCTCTGTCAGACTCCCTCATCAAACTTTCCACCGAAGAAGTTGTGGTCAACGTTATCCACAAGGCTGTAGGTGCCATCTCAGAGAGTGATGTACTGCTCGCCGCAGCATCCGATGCCGTAATCATCGGCTTCCAGGTGCGCCCCAGCGCAGATGCAAGGAAACTGGCGGAGAAGGAGCAGATAGAGATCCGACTGTACAGCGTCATCTACGATGCCATCAACGAAATCAAGAGCGGTATCGAAGGTATGCTCGCCCCCGAAGAGAAGGAGGAGATACTCGGAACCGCGGAGGTCAAGGAGACGTTCAAGATATCCAAGGTCGGCACCATCGCAGGATGTATTGTCAAGGAAGGCAAGATCCAGCGTGTCAACAAGGTGCGCGTCATCCGCGACGGCATTGTGGTCTACACCGGAGAGCTCGGTTCGCTCAAGCGCTTCAAGGATGATGCGAAGGAAGTGCTCACTGGTATGGACTGCGGTCTGAATATCGACAACTTCAACGACATCAAGATAGGCGACCAGGTGGAAGCCTACCAGATTGTGGAAATCAAGAGAACGCTGTAAGGTATTACACCAGAATAATTACGGCGAGGAATACGAGGGCGAATGCCTGTAACGCAACGGAGCGGTGGGTGGCTGAATTGATGAAAGCCTCCACCGCATCTGTTTCATGCAGTTCCTCCATCTGCTCGAAAGAGGGATAATTGTGGAAACTTACCTTGCCTATTATATATCCGTCGTGTATGAACGATACTCCCGCGTTGCTGCGGTTCATCGTAATGACTTTCCTGTAATCGGCGTAATACGTGTCCATTCCCGGAATCGCAACCTGCCCTGCAGCAAGCAGAACTGCATTGTATCCGACATTGACTGCATCCTGCGAGAATGAAGCGATGCGGGCCTTGTCAGAGGAGTCCAGCGCATCCACGTCATATATGGAAATGAGCGCAACGTCCCCCTCCATTGCAAGATAGGAACAGTCTTCCCCATTTTCGTCCCATATCGGCAGAATTGGATACTCCCATCTCTCGTCGACAGCCTCTCCTTCAGGAACTATGGTATGTGAAGGTCTCAACTCTGACCACTCCAGAAGCGGATTGAACACAAGAAAGAACACTCCGTAACACAACATCAGGAACACACCGATGCCGAAAGCCACATAGCGGTGGGCCCGGGCGTATCCGAGATTGCTGTAGGGCACGAAAGCGGGAATGCAGAACAGGCACAGGGCCAGATTCTTGATCAGTGTCTGAGTGTGCGTGAGCGGGATTGCTTCTCCGAAGCAGCCACATTCCATATCAGGGTCCGCCACGACCAGCCACACGCTGACGAGCGTAAAGAACAATATCATTGCTGTGGCGGCCCAGGCGAAGAACTGGCGGAAAGTGCCGGTAAGAAGGCCCACGCTGACTACGGCCTCGGACATCGAAAGGACAAGGCCTATGGCAAGCGAGCAGGGCCTGAGGAAATCAAGGTGCAGGTTGAGCAGATATGCATCCACAATAAGCCCGGTGCCCACGGGGTCCATCAGCTTTGCTGCCGCGGCAATGAAGAACACGAGTCCTATCAGGTCACCGAAGAGTTTTCTAAGGAAAGTGCTCATCTCAACGATTTTTCCACCACACTTATGAGCCTGGAAAATATCTCGTCCTCCCTAAGCATTGAACCATCCGGGGCCGAGCAGTCAACCCTGATGAATGACGGGTCAAGTTCGCATTGTTGCAGATATATGCCGCGCACCGTCTTCTGAAACTCTATGTCAGCCTCGTGTATGTCGCGGCTGCCCTCCAGATAATCACGGTCTTGCCCTCTGCGCGAACGGTTCAGATTCTGCTCTACGAATGAAGTGGGCACATCCAGAAATATGTTGACGTCGGGACGCGGGATGCCGAAAGACTTGTACTCGGTGTCGAAAATCCAGTCACGAAGTTCCGAACGTTCCTGCAGGGAATGGAGTTTGGCGCACTGATATGCTATGTTGGAATAGACGTAGCGGTCCAGCAACACCGTCGCCCCCCCGTCCAGAGCCTTTCTGATGACAGCCGCGGCTCCGTGCCGGTCCTCAGCGAAAAGCAGGGCCACAAGATTGGGATGCACCACGTCATTGCCGCCGAACTCCCCTCTCAGGAATCTGCTTATCAGACTGCCATAGACAGGAGCGTCGTAACGTGGGAAATGTATGTATTCCAACCGTTCGACATTCTGCTCCAGATATGTCCTGAGTTTTTTTACCTGAGTGGACTTGCCGGCGCCGTCCAAGCCTTCCAAAACTATTAGCATACTCCCGAATTTTCGTCACTCAAAGTTAGGGATAAATTGCCGAATAAATAAAAAAAAAGCAAAAAGCATAAAAAAAACGAAAAGCTTGCGCCAATTCGTCCCAAACATTTGGCGGGTACAAATATACGGAATAGTTTCGCAATCAAAACCGGCACTATGAGAACTTCGCAACATCTATCCTTCTGTCTACTCATTTCGGCAATTCTGCCGCTTGCGACGTCGTGTCGGAAAGAGGCGGCCTCCGGAGACGCACAATCCTATGCTTGCTTTTCTTATATCTGTCTCTCGCGGTCCGGAGGCACCTCTTGTTTTGGAGGGACTCTTGACGCCTTCGTCTATGAAGATGACGGTACAGGCAGGCTTGACTCCTACAGCCGCAGCGATGCGGACGGAGAGAGTCTGGAGATACCTTCCCGCTCAGGGCGCAAGCACTTTGTAGTGGTAGCAAATGCAAGGGACGACCTGTTCGTTTACAACGACATAATGAACTACGACGGTCTCGGTTCAGTGTACTCGTCCCTGGGCGGTGACAATCCCGAAAGTCCCCTTATGAGCGGAGAGGCCGACGGCCGTGCCGGAGCCGGAGACCTGACGATAACGCTCAGACCGCTGATGGCGCAGGTGAGGGTCAACAGTTTCTTTGCCGACTTCATAGGCAAACCGTACAGCGGGATGGAATTCGAGCATCCAAGGGCTTATCTGACAAATGTCAACGGCATGTGTCCCGTGCTCGGAGGGCCCTGCACTCCCGTAGAAATACTGAATCAGGGACGTCTGGACAATCATCTGATCGAAAGCCTGCCCCGGCCGGACATGCTGGTCTGCGATGGAGTGACAGACCATCCCTTGTACTGCTATCCCTGCGACGGCACACAGTCCGCTCCGGGTCTGTGCACCACAAGGCTGGTCATTGAAGGAGAAATAGGAGGAGTAACCTACTACTATCCCATCGACGTCGGGAACGGCATAGTCGGGCAGGGACTGTCATACGTGTACGACATCACCATAACGCGCCCGGGTATGACAGACCCCGACATCCCCATAGACCCTGCCGTGGCCAAAGTTGAAATGCATATCGAAAACTGGGAGGAATACGACAATGAGACCATATACTATTAGACTGATTACCTGTTTCACGGCAATGGCCGCCATCTGCCTTTGCGATGCCTGCGCTGAAAAAATGCAGGACTGCACCTGCCTGGCAAGACTGAGTATGGACTGCAGGGCCGCAGACACCAGGTCAGGCATTGTGGAAGAGAATACGATATGGGACGTGAACGTGTTCGTTGTCGGCTGCGAGGGCATCCTGGAACAGCACCGTTTCGTCAGATATGACGGAGGAAGACAGGCTGGGGCCGATATGGACATCTCTCTGCTCAGCGGGCGGGAATATACCATATTTGCCTTCGCCAATGCCGGATACGATATGGGCAATATGGACGAGCAGGAACTTCAGGACTTCCGCTTCTATCTCCAGCGTCCGGATATGGCCTCATCAGGCATACCGATGAGCGGCAAGGTCCAGTTTTCCGCCGCCGAAGGGGACGGTGTCCGACTGGAGTTGAAGCGCCTCGCAAGCAGGGTCACAGTTGTGCTGGACAGAAGCCGTCTGGATGACAACGTGGATTTCCACATCGCCGGCGTCAGGGTGGGAAACTGCCCGCGCTGGGTGCAGGCCTACTCCCCTTCCGCCATACTCAGCCGTGACGACTGCTTCCCCGCAGGCTACTACAGCCGCGGAGACGACAGGACGGAGCTTTACCTGCTGGAGAACCTGCAGGGCAGCGCAAACCCGGATTTGTGCTCATATGTCGAACTTGACATAGACTATGCCTCCGACAAGTTCTACACCGATGGCAGGAACGGCCTCATATACAGGTTCTATCTTCGCGAGGGTGCATCGTATATGGTGCAGAGGAACTGCCACTACACCGTAACTGTCTGCCCGGAGAAGGACGGCCTGCTGTGCGATGACTCGTGGAGGGTGGACAAGAGCCGTCTGATACCCGTGTCAGGCGATGCCTTTCTGAAGATAAGCCCCTCAGGCAGCACTGTTGACGGAGTTTTCTATGACCATTATTACGAAATGGACAGGGGCGGCAGCCTGCATTTCGACCTGGCATATTCCCCTGCATATATGACGGTGGGGCTCAGGCAGGACCTTGTGGATGATGAGCTGGAGGACGGGCGCGCCAGTTATGTGATGGACGCGGACGGACACGGCTTCACCGTCCGTTCAATAGGAGGCAGCGGGCTGTCAATGATGGAAATTGTTGCCGGAGAACCGCTCAACGGCAGTCAGACGATAGCTGTCTATATAGAGTAAGGTCGTGGGTGCGGATTATGGACGCACCCTTCGAAGCGGCAAGCAATTCGGCCTCAACGGACTGCACGGCGCAGTTCTCCGGTGTAAGGCCCAGAGGATCATATATCATACGTTTTCTGGAAAGGGCAACAAGTATCGGGCGTGCGAACTCCTTCAGCCGCTGAAGATTGTTCAGTATGTCCCAGTTCTGCTCCATAGTCTTGCCGAAACCGAAGCCGGGGTCCAGAACCCATTCCACCAGCCCTGTGCGTTCCGCCCTGCGGGCGAATTCACAGAAAAATGCAAAAGGATCCGCAGCCCTGGACATCGCAACATAAGTGAGCTTCCTTGCCGCCGCAAAGTCCATAAGTTCATCACCGGATGAGATATCGTTGACCCAGAGCTGGCATTCTGGCTTACCGAGGCGCCCCTGTGCGATTTCATATGCCATCCCTACAACCTCCGGACGAAAACTGTCAATGGAAAATACCGCCTGCGGAAAAGCTGAAAATATGGACGGCAGGTACTTCTCCATACGCGCAAGCTCCTCTTTCACACTGACAGGAACGTTCCCCGGAGCTGTGCTGCACGCGCCTATGTCCACAATGGAAGCCCCTTCCGAGAGCATCCTGCCGACTGCGGCGACCACATCGCTGACAGCCAGCCCGCCCATACGGTCGCCCGCTACGAAAGAATTGTCGGTAAGGTTGACGATACCCATCAAGGACGGAGCACTCATATTCATATCTTTATTTTCCGAAGCAAATGCCAAGGCCTATGCTGGCCATCCATTCCGAACTCAACAGCTCCGCCGCACCTGATTTCCACCCAGCGCTGGAATACTGTACGGCAGAGGCATTGATGCGGATGTTTTCCGTGAACCAATGGATAAAACTGAATCTGGTCTGCGCGGAAATACCCCAATACGGGGCCATAAGTCCCGCAGCAGCCGTAATGTTGAAGAGAGTCCTTCCGCCGTTCAGCACAAAGTTGTAGCCATATCCGCCGCAGAGGGAGAAAGTATGGAGCTCGTACGACTCGTCACCGTTGGGGCCGTTCATATTCCAGGACTTGTTCTTGTCATACCAGAAGAAAATCATAGGCGAACCGGCGGATTTCTTCTGTATATAGTTCCCATATATCGAAGCCGGGTAGGAATACCGCTTGCCGTTGAAGGCGAAGTAACACCCGTAAGTCGCGGAATAATAGCCCACACCGTTGTCTTCTCTGGTGGAATTCATCATCTGGAACCCCAAGTAATTGTCATAGAAATTGAACTCGAAATAGTCGCTGCCTCTGTTGTTGCGTCCGAAATCATTTGTCCAGATGAAATCCAGGCCGTGGTATCCTATTCCGACTCCGTACTGCCCGATGTTGCCGGAATTGTCCCTCTCCCTGATGCCTTCCGCAGTCGTGATGCGATAGGCCCTGCCGTGAACGCCAAGATTGACGGGAATTTCCCAGCTTGTGGAGGCCATTGTGATGTATGTCGTGTCGAGGCCCGACATCATTATCTTCCTTACGAAGCGGTCAAACTTCCTGTAAACATTGTCAGCAGACAAGTCCGCCGAGAACAGGCAGATTACAAGAAGCAGTGCCGGAATGCGTTTCATAATTATAGCAAAACTCCGCAAATATGCCTTGAAACGATTTATTATTGTGGAGATGGGCGGACTCGAACCGCCGTCCAAACAACGCACCGGGAGGCTTTCTACATGCTTATCCTTTCTTTGATTGTCGGCCCGAGGCTGCCGGAAGGCAGGCCACCGCAGGCTTATCCCCTGAATCTTGGCGGAACGTTAGGGGAATGGTTCCGTGCGTCCGGTTTTGATGATGTCCCTGGATCCGTTCTGAACCGGCTTAAAGAACGGAGGGGCATACGTCGGCGAGGCAGCCTTGGCCCCGCGGATTAATGCGTTCTCCTGAGGAGACTAGCAAGCGTATGAGTAAGAGTAGTTGCCTACTAAAAGTTCGGAAGCTGAGATTAACGGGCAAACCTCCCACGCCCGGCATGCTTACATCTCGACATCATTGCTGTCAAAACCAAAACATCCCCATATGTGGTGCAAATATTCAAAAAAAATTTTGGCAAATCAAAATTTAGTATTACATTTGCAATCCAAAACGGGGAAAGTTCATTTCGGGAGCATAGCTCAGTTGGTTTAGAGCGTCTGCCCTACAAGCAGAGGGTCGGGGGTTCGACTCCCTCTGCTCCCACACGAAGAACGGTCAAGGAAAATCCGGTATTGATGCCAAAAAGGGTTGATTTTACGTCTTGATTTTGGCACGCAATTCCA
>JAKSKP010000004.1 GCA_024401635.1 Bacteroidales bacterium | reverse complement strand
GATACGCCTGGCCGATTCATCCACAGAAGCTGAAGACTTCTGGGTTTTCTCGGCCATTACATTATAAGCGCTGTTTCTAATATTCCAATATCATATCGTCCAGCCAGAGGACGCTTGAAGATGAGCCTGTAAAGTAATCGCCAAGCATACTGGCTGCGCAGGACACTATTATATGTGTGGGCTTCCTGTCCACGGCGTTGTATTCCAGAGGAATCTCTATTTTTGTCCATTCCGGCACAGTCTCGGATGAGACATAGGAGCCGTAGGCGATGACAGCCTCTGACTTGGGATTGAATAGGGTTTCCTTCTGCGTGGTGTTCACCTGAACGGGGCACTCCTTCGAACCGCCGTATTTCTTGTAGTCCCAGTCGCCCAGAGCGACGAACACCTGGCAGCGGTCCGGGTCACCCTTGGCAACGGGATCGCCTGCAGGATATTCACCCACATTGTCTATCTTTCCGCAATCATATTTGAGCATCAGCGTGAGCTTTCTGGGGCGCAGTGTGAAAGGCCTTCCGAAGTTGACCTTGCCGCCGCTGGTGCCCACAAGCCCGGCGAATTCGCCGCTGAAAAGGTTGCCGGCAGCAAACTTGACCACTACATAGCGGGAATTGAGACGCGCTGAGGTCGCTCCCTGTGTAAAAGTCTCGTTGTCCGGAGAGCATATGACACCGGACGCGCCCACCGCCGTGGAGCCCACATTACCGGAATCCCACCATTTTTCGGAGGCATAAGTGCCGGAAGGATCATACCAGGACTTGAAATTGGGGGACTCGGCATTGGAATAGACTTCAAACCCTGCATTGGGCAGCTGCAGCTCGGCCTCGGTGACAAAGCTGCGCACATCTGACTGCAGACTGCCGCTGTACGCATAGCACTCATATTCCGTTTCCGGATCGAGGCCGTCAAGACAGCAGGTGAACGAGCCGCCTTCCTGAACTATCAAGGACTGCGGAACCTCACTCCACCATTCCGTGCCCGCCTCCCTGTAGCAGAAGCCGTTATTCTCCCCCGCAACGCCGTCAGCTGCCATCCAGACCACTCTGGTCCAGGGCACAAGCGTCTTGAATTCCATCTGAACATCCTTCCTCTCAATGAAAATGTGCCAGGCCTCCCTGATGCCGTGAGTAGTCACATACAGCTCCACCATATCACTGAAATCCGTCCTCTGCATAAGGTCTTCAGAATATTCAGAAACACCTTCGGCGCCGAGCTTGACGCTCAGAACCTTTATTTTCTTCAGGTCTGTCTTTTTCGTCACATATGCGATTACCCTCCTGTTGACGTCATCTATCACAGCCTCCCCTACCTGTCCGGATACGTTGAAATATCTTTCTATTTTCTGTTCGCCGACCATATTCCAGTGGTAATCCGCATAGGTATGCAGTACGAAATGTTTTCTGGAGCTCAAGTCCTGCTCTCCCGTGATGGAAGGTGACATAGTGGTAAGGCTGTCCTTGAAGGTGATGGACCTTACGTTCACGCGCCTGATGTCGGCCTGCTCGGTAAGTTCGACGTTTACCACGCAGTTCATCTGGTCGATATTCACGCTCAGTGCCCCATCCACCTCAATCTTCTCGATTACAGGAACCACGACAGGATACGGCAGGTCATTCTCCACACAGGACGTGACGGAGATGAAAGCCGCAATCGGCGCCAGAATATATGAAAGGACCTTCTTCATCTAAAAATGGTAATGTATGCCGAAGTTGAGGTTCAGCACGTCGAGCTTGAAACCGGCCTTGAACTGCCAGCGCGAGCCGTCCGTCTGACCGTTCTTCGAGGCAGACGATGTCACGAAAGCAAGATCGGCTATGCCTATGGACGCGTCGATGGAGACGAATGGAAGTATATAGAGGATTACGCCCGGGGACAGAGACAGCATAAAGCGCTGGCGCACGTCCCTGGTGGCGGAATCCCCCGTTCCGAGGTCGGTGGTCGCATGCGTATATGAAAGGCCCTCCTCCAGGAAAAGTCCCACCGAGCCCTTCTTGGACAAACCTATGTAGTTACGATGGAAAACCACGGCCTTGAAGGAGTTCAGCGTCCCGACAGCGTCGTCGAGCGAGAAACTCAAATCGCTGCTGAACAGAGACAGGTCCACAGATGAAAGGTCCAGGGCCGCCCTGAGATAAGACAAACGTATTCCCATACTGGCATTGTCCCTGTAGGCACATTCAAAGCTTGGAGCGATGCGGAAGAATTTTCCCGTCACGTCCAGATCGCCCACCACCAGAAGAGCCTCGCTGTTGGCACTGGTAACATTGGCACTCATTATGGAAGCGCCTACCGTCTTCTCCCCGCGGTAGAGAACAGTCCGACGTTCGAAGCGTTCCTGCGACGCAGTATCGCGGGCGGACAGTTCCGTCACCGTGCAAGCGAACAGCGCGGCACATGCAAGCAGTGATATGAAGGATTGCCTTGTCATCATCAGAACCTGAATGCCACACCGATGTTCATTGCCAGCAGGTCCACGGCATAGGAAGCCCTGAATCCTGATGCGGAGCCACGGGCGACCTGATTGTGAACCTGATTGATCCTGCCCACTCCGAAGTTGAGTATCCCCACACCCGCCTGGAGGGCGAAATTGTCGGTGATATAGAATGATATCCCGGGATTGACGCCCAGGCCTATCCACCAGTCCGTCTGGTAGGTGCCTATGATCTGGTTGTTCTGCCTGCTGGATATCTTAGACTGCGAGCAGCTGAAGTTAAGCTCCACGTCCACGAACAGGGCGAACCTGCCTGAATGGCCCAGAACAAGGTATTTGCGTCCGAAGACCCCAGCACCCCACTTGTTGCTTATGGAATAGAAGTCCTCCAGCTTGAGTTCCGTGCCCATCAGCGATACTCCTGCGCTCTTGAGGTCGGTGAGACCGCGCTTGTACAGACCGGACACGCCTACGGCGAGATCGTCAGTGAGCGCATAGAGGAAAAACGGCTTTGCGGAAACATTGTAGCCCTGGGAACTCACGTTTTCGATTATCAGAACCCTGTATGTATCATTGTTATGCATCGAATAGGCGACGTTGCCGCCAATCATCATCTCCCCTTTGGCAAGATGGGGGTTTTCCGATGTCAGCGAGGCTACCCCACGGTCCTTCCTGTCCGCCCTGGCGTCAATACAGCCGAGGCAGAACAGGATAAGAATCAGCGAGGTCAACTTACGCATAAAACCTATTCGTAAAGAAGTTCGAATTCGTCGATATAGAACTGGCTGTCACTGTAACCGGTGAAGTAGTCACCGTAGCGGCTTGCGGCACAGGATACGACGATGAAGGTAGGCGTAGTTGTCAGATTGATGTAGTCAAGCTGGAGTGTGACCTGGGTCCATTCCGTGGCAGCCTCGTTTGCGGGCTTCGCGAATTCCTTGTAGGCTATGGTCTCAGGAAGAGCGGGGTAATCCCAGAACGTGGACTTGTCAGTAGTGTTCACCTGTATGGGACACGAAGTGCTTCCGCCATATTTCTTGCCGCTCCAGGTGCCCAGGGCCACCTTGACATTGCACTGGTCCCAGTCACCTTTCTTGGCGGGAGCACCGCTCTGCTCGTAATCAATCTTGCCGCTGATGTACTTGTACCAGAAACGTACTCCCGTAGGACGACCGGTGAAGGGGCGCCCGAAATTAACCTTGCCACCACTGGTGCCTACAAGACCTGCAAATTCACCTGTGAACAGGTTTCCTGCAGCGAACTTGATTACGACGTACTTGGATTGGAGCAGGGCCGATTTCGTAGAACCTATGCCGGAAGGAACGTCTGTACTTGAATAGCATATTGCTCCGCCGGCACCTACGGAAGTTGAAGCGGAACTTCCGCTGTCCCAGAACTTGGTCTTGGTCAGAGGGTTTGAAGATGATGAATCATAGAAACTTATGTATTTGCTGCTTTCACAGTTGCTGGTGACTTCATAACCGTAGTTGGGCAATTGTGTTGCCACATCGGTGGTGATTTTCATAGGAGCACCTATCTCCACTCCGTCGATGACGAGCTTGTAGGTGTATTCGGTGCTGCCCTGAAGCCCGGTCAGGACTCCGTCATAAGAACCTTCCGCAACTCTTGTAGACTCTACGGTAGTCCATACCGAACCATCCTTAGAGAAGGAGAACTTAATCTTGGAAGGATCATTGTATTCGCCCTCGTCAACATTGGCGTGGACAGTGGCGTGTCCGGCCCATATTTCCATCGCGTTGCTCTTCAGAAGGCCTGTTGATACGGGATCGAAGATAACGATATCGCTGAAAATCTCGACATCACGGTCAACGAAGAGTTCGAAGCCCAGGTCTCCTTCCTTGACCGTATACTTTGGGGTAAGTTTGTAGAGCTTGCCCTTCTCGATGTCGGTGAACTTGCCTGAATTCGTCACCGTGCTGCCGTCCTTGTCGAGAATGCCGCTGAATGACCAGTACAGCTCGGGGTCGATGTCGGGAAGAAGGAAGTATCCTTCGCTTCCGCTCTTCTGGGCGGTGTAGACCAACTGTTTTGAAGCATCACTCTCATTCACTCCTATCGTGAAGCTGTAGCCGTCCCTGAAACTGTCGGCAATGGACTGGTCGAAGGTGACTTTGGTTATTGCATTCACTATGTTTGCCGCCACCTGGACTGACTGTGTCGTACCTGCAGTGATGTTGAACTTCGCAGAACCCTTGTAGCTCTTCTGCTCCCAGGATGCGGGTGCAGGTGTTTCATTTGCAAGTTCACCTGCCTCCACGTCCACCCTGTATGAATCGGCGGGGAGATAGATGACCTCCGGGGCCTGGGCATATTTGTAATTGCGTACCATACCGGTGAAATCGCCCTTGTATATCTTGACGTTGGCTGTCGCAAGCAGGTCCTCCGGTGACAGGGCGCTCTTTGTCCGGTCGATATCCACTGCTAGCGTCAAGGCTCCTTCACCTCTGTTTTCCTGCGTTTCCGTCTTTGCGCAGGAAACGGCAATTGCCGCAATTGCAACTGTTGCCAGTATTGTTATTTTCTTTTTCATAATCTGTTCCTCCATTGCTTATTCGGGTACAACCATGGTAATGGGAATAGACTTCTTGCATCCGGTCTTGTCCATCACGTTCATCACGAACGTATGTGATCCCCTGAAGCCGTTGATTGGCGTCTGTGCGTCTGAGAGGTTGAAATCGATTTCAGTCTTTCCTGCCACATCCCCGCCATAAGGGAAAGGAAGTATCGTTGTGAACACCTCTATCGCTCCGGAAGAAGGATTCACGAGGTCGAGGGTTGCCGAACCGTCGTTGATCATCTTGACTGAACCTACGAAATCCGGGTTGTCTGAAGTTACGTCAACGGAGAACTTGAGCACGCCGTTGGGTATGACAGCCTTCATGGTCAATACGAAAGGATTTCCGTTAGCGGGAACAACTATGGGCTGGTTGATGTCATAAGAGCAGGTGCTCTCGAGCTTGATGCCGCCGTCTCCCTTGGGAGCATCGGGATCGTCACCGATAACGGTTTCAGCAGCCAGGATATCGCTGCCCAGTTCCATATCCTCAACGAGGTCCTCGATTACGATGCTGAAATCGGCGCTTCCGTCTTCAGACGCCTTCTTGACGAATTTGATCTGATGCCAGGTGCAGGGCTTTATGTTGGCGATAGTGATGTTCTGGGTGCCGCTGTTGCCATTGACAGAACCCTTGAAGACAATTTCCATTGTAGTGTTGTTGCCATTGTTCACAGCAAAATATCCGGCACTGTGGTCATAGGTCACACTCCCAGCCAGATAACTCATAATATAATCAAGATGGTCCGTGGGAGAAACGGATACTGTAGTTGAGCAGTCGCCGGTCACCATTGCGAGGAACTCCTCACTGTAATCGACGGTAACCTTGACCTGAAGCAGCTTGCAGATCAGCTCGCCTATCTCCGTGGTCTCCCCGGAAACTATGGTCACATCCTTCTGTGCACCATATACCGGTTGTTCGAATGCGGCCGCAGGAACGTCCCCCTCGGAACGGGCGATTACGGTGTATTTTCCTTCGGGAAGGGAAATCTTGTTGTCGTTGTCCTTTATTGCTGCGTAGTTCGTGACGACAGGCTCGGTCTCTCCGCTCTTGTCATTGATTATTATGGTGTAGTTTCCGCCGGCTGGCATCACGGACTTTGTCTCAACGGCCTCGTCCACGCCGAGATTGCATCCGGCGAAGGACAGCGTTCCGGGCATACCGGCCTTGGAGATTTCCTGCCTCTGGCTGCAGGATGCAAGCGCAATCAGCGCCGCAAGTGAGAGTATGATGTTCTTTTTCATAATCAATGGCGTTTAGTTGTTGATTTCCACTTCACCAAGGTCGAATTCGGCAACCGTATCATTGAACGTGACGGTTACCTTGAGCCCTCCGACATTGCTGATGTCATACTTGACCGTATAGAGCGTGGCCGGACTGAGGTCCTGATATTCATTGCTGAAAGTTTTGTCAATGCCTCCCTGATTCTTGAAATTGCCCGCGATGGTAAATTTGTAGGCTTCGATGAAAAGTGCCGTATCGGAATCCTTGGTTATGTCAAAGGAGTTTCCGTTGCCGGTGGTTAGCGTGAACTTGCCTTCAGTGAAATATTTCTTGAAATTGTCGGTGCAGACCACTTTCACCAGGCAGTTTTCCAACTCCACGGGAATCTTGACGGTGGTGGTGGCAGCGCCTTCAACAGAGAAATTCGTGTTCCCTTTGTAGCAGGGTTTGCCGGCACCTTCCTGGGTGACGTCACCATAACTTGCCGCTACGGTGTAGGTTCCCATAGTCAGTTTGGTGGCAGGAACCCAATCTTTTACTTTACCTTCCCAGATTTTCTCCTGGCCGGCGTCCTTGATCACGATTGTAAAATCGCCTCCACCAGGCAGAGTGGCGTATTCGGACACCTTGCTCTTGACGACATCTTCCACGGAAATGTCGCTCGCGATGGCAAACTCTATGCTCCCCGAGCCTCTTTCCTTGCTGCAGGAGGCAATGGCCAGAATACAGGCCAGAGTGATTAGCAGTTTCTTTTTCATAATATCCAATGTTAATATTTATCGTTTTTATTTCGGCGCAACGACGACCTTCACGTTGTCTATGTAGAGCCAGTTTGTATTGTTGTTCGCTCCGGCGTGGTTTTCTACCTCCGCCCTTATGGAAATACGATTCACAGGATTGTCTGAATCCACCGCAGGCAACTGCATCTCAACATTCATTCTGTTGGGGAGATAAGTCCAGGAGCCGTCGGTCTCGTTGATGACGTTTTCATCTCCGAACGTTCCCGTTGTTGAATTACCGCTATAACCCTGTGCCTTGCGTACGTAACCTACCCAGAAGAGCATAGGATACTGCTTACTGCCAATTCCACCGTGCTGTTCGGCCATACCATAATCAAAAGTGACCTTAACATTTACGGACTTGATTATAGAACCGTTAAGAGGTGCCGAGTCGACACGGGAATGATAGCGGGCGGAAGTTTCGCGCCTGGGGGCTATTCTGATGGACGTGCCTGTCTGTCCTCCGATACGGGCACCTGTCCAACCGTTGAGGAAAGAGATAGGATCCTTGTCTCCTGAATTAAACCCTGAACTATATCCGTCGTAAGAACTGAAAGAGCCAACCGTAGAGAAGTCCTCGAACAGGAGGTAAGGTACCGTCATACCGTAAGTATAGCTTCTGAACGATTCGAGATTCGGCAATGTCAACGATTCGGTGCTGCGTACGTGCTCGGATTCATAGGTCATAGTCACCTTATGGCCACTGAGAGTCAGATACGCGTTGACATCGGTATAGGAGAAGGTGACAGTCTCCCCAATTGCGATGTCCCTGCCGGGACTGAAGGTATAGCTTGAAGCACCGTCGTCACCCAGGTGCAGAGAGTTGTCATCAACAGTAAAGGTGATTTTCTGAATATTCTCTCCAAGGTTGTTCCCTGAAAATCTGAAATTGAGCGTATAGTACGGATCAACCGTAAGCACATTCAGACGGACCGATGTGGTGTGGCCTGCCTTGAAATCGCGTCCCGCAACGTTGAACGGTGCGACAGTCCCTATCCAGCTGTCGGAATAAAGCGTCACTTTCATCCTTGCACCGTCGTCAAAGGGTGTGGGACATATTGAGGCGGAGGCATAATTGCGCGTACCGCCGTACGAAGGCGTAAGCGGCTCATCCATACTGAGGACAATGGTCGAACCGCCATCGGTCAAGGATGGCGTCTTTGACGGATCGGTACGGTCTACCGACATTGTACCGACCACGTTTTCATCCATTTCCACCTTGATCTTCCTTACCCCCTCGCCCTTCAATCCGTTGGAGCCTTCCGGAAGATAGAACTTCAGGATATGCACCATATGCTTCAGAGACATTCGGAAGTCCGAGGATGAATCCTTCCCCAATGGCTTCAGAGCACCGTGCGTGACCGGACCCGAAATCATTATGTCCGCACCCCCGGATGCCTTTCCATCCTGATTGGCAGGCAGGGAGAATTTCAGAATGTCGCCGTCGGATGACAGCGGGGCGGGATAACAGGCATAATACGTATAGGTATCCTCCGGCATAGGATTGGCGAACTGGGCAGTAAATATCGCCTCGTTGCCGAAACTTCCGAGCATCGTGAAGGGATGAGCGTCTATCACCGTAGCACCGGAGGAATTGACCGCCCACAGCCTTACCTTGTCTCCATCGGACCAGGATACGCTCTTTCCGTCGTCATTCACCGACGTTTTCGTCGATGAGCCGCCGGCAATGCCGAAGCCCAAAGTGACGGGGCCATTGCCAGTGGCAATATCCGGGCTGTAACTGCCCACGTTGCAGGAAATGACGCCACAAATCGCTGCAACAAAGCAGAACAATGACGCCAACCTTTTTACGATATTACCTCCTGCCGGGCTCAAATTATCAATATCTCACTTGTTTTTTAACTATAAGTTTGCAAATGTATGCATTTTTAACGAAAATCCCTCTGTTTTGAACACGGAAATTTCACTATTTATCATCATTTGTTGTATTTTTTAACAATTTGTCCCACAAGGCCAACGGCACGTCTTTTTTTGTATATTTGCAGCATAGTACAGACGTATATGAAAAAATCACTTTTTACATTTTTACTTCTTATGGCAATCAGTGCTTGCGACGACAATTGTGAAAAAGGGTACATTGCGGCCCCGCAACTTGTACCGGAAAACGGGAAAATGTCACCGGAGGATATGCATCGGCTGGGCTATCTGTCGGATCCGCAGTTGTCCCCCGACGGGCACAACATATTGTACGGAATCACCTACACTTCCATAGAGGAGAACCGGTCCAACCGCAACCTGTGGCTGTGCAACGCCGACGGAAGCGGCAAGGTGCCGGTCAGCCGCTATGCTTCCAGCGTGAATGCGGCAAGGTGGAGCAAGGACATGAAGCATATATTCTTCCTACAGGACGGGCAGTTGTGGAAAGCGCCGTTCTACGTCGGCCAGTTGGGCGAAAAGGTAAAATTGACCGATGTGGAGGGAGGAATAAGCGACTATAGGTTGAGTCCCGACGAGAACAGCCTATACTACATCAGTTCGATACCCGGTCCGGTAAGCGCCCCGAAGGATGAATATCCCGACCTTGACAAGGCCAGGGCCTACGTCACGGACCAGCTGATGTATCGTCACTGGGACCATTGGGTTACGGAAACTCCGCATACCTATGTGGCGAATCTGTGCAACGGCATCATCACCAAGGACAATTCCATAGACATACTCGGAGCCGACGTGAAGTTTGAGCTTCCCACGGAACCTTTCGGAGGGGCGGAACAGCTTGACTGGGCTCCGGATTCACGCCACATCGTCTACAGCTGCCGCAAGAAAACCGGCATCGAATATGCATTCAGCACGAATACAAGCATCTACATTTACGACGTGCTGACAGGTGAAGAGATTGCCGTAACGGAAACCGGAGGATATGACACCGACCCTGCCTGGAGTCCTGACGGCAGTCACATCGCCTGGATTTCGATGGAACGCGACGGCTATGAAGCCGACAGGCAGAGGCTTTTCACCGCGGATGTGATTTGGGAGGAGCCCGCTGAAGATGGCCAGAGCTTCGGGTTGCGCGTGGAGAATATACGAGAACTTGCATCCTCTCTCGACGCCGACGTGGCCGGCATAGCCTGGACCGACGACGGCAGCAGCATCATATTCCCTGCAGTCGTGGATGCCGTACAGGCCCTGTTCAGCGTGAATGTGGATGATAATGCCCCTATAGTGCAGCGTCTTACGCCAGAAGACTGGTGGTTCGGTTTTGACAAGCCTTTCGGCATCAAACGCGCAGAAGAGGGTCTGACACTTCTCACCACATATCAGAGCAATCTGTTCCCTTCAGAGATGGTCAAGGTGACCGTACCTGACAGCGGCGAACCTTCCTACGAGGCAATGAGCCACGAAAATGACGCCTATTTCGCAGCGATAGGCCAGGTGCGTCAGGAGAAGGTGATGCTGGACTGCGCGGACGGCAGCAAGATGCTTTGTTGGGTGCTATATCCCCCGGAATTCACCCCGGACAAAAAATGGCCCGCAATAGAAATGTTCAACGGAGGCCCCCAGAGCACTCTTGACCAGAGTTGGAGCCGCAGATGGAACTTCTTCCTGATGGCCCAGCAGGGCTATGTGGTTATACTCCCCAACAGGCACGGATGCTCGGGTCTCGGGCAGGCCTGGAAAGAGCAGATCAGCGGAGACTACCAGGGTCTCAACATGCAGGACTACCTCACTGCAGGCCGCTGGATAAAGAACCAGAGCTGGTGCGGCAAGCTGGCTGGCGTGGGGGCCTCATACGGCGGATTCTCCGTCTATAACCTGATGGGACTGCACGGAGACCTTTACGACTGTTTCATAGCGCACGCAGGCATTTTCAGCGAGAAAATGCTGTGGTACACCACCGAGGAGGTCTGGTTCGGCAACTGGGACAACGGAGGTCTGACGCAATACGCATACGAGCCCGGGCAGACAGGCCCGAAGGGCGACGGGGTCACCTTCGGCGGAATGCAGCAGGCAGGAGCACCGTACGCCGTGACAGCCAAAGCGCGCAAGCATTACACGGAAGACCCCGAATCAAAGATTACGAAATGGCATACGCCCATACTCTGCATACACGGAATGCTGGATTTCCGCATACCTTACGAACAGGGTATGGCAGCCTTCAACGCAGCACAGATGATGGGAGTGCCTTCCAAACTCATCATCTTCCCTGAAGAAACCCACTGGGTGGTACGCCCGCAGAACTGCATTTTCTGGCAGCGCGAATACTTCAAGTGGCTGGAGAAGTGGCTGGGTGAGGAGTAAGGACAACCGGATGGTTTTTCCACTATCTTTGTAGGACAGATAAATTCAGAACATATGGCAAAGGAAGTAAAATTCTCTCTCGTATATCGTGACATGTGGCAGAGCGCCGGCAAATACGTTCCCCGCGTGGACCAGTTGAAGGAAGTGGCTCCGGCTATAATTGATATGGGATGCTTCGACCGGGTGGAAACCAACGGCGGCGCCTTCGAACAGGTGAACCTTCTTTTCGGAGAAAACCCCAACAGGGCGGTGCGCGAATGGACAGCGCCATTCCACAAGGCCGGCATCCAGACCCATATGCTGGAAAGGGGCCTCAACGCTCTGAGAATGAATCCTGTACCCAAGGACGTGCGCGAACTGATGTTTCGCGTCAAGAAGGCCCAGGGCACTGACATTTCCCGTTCCTTCTGCGGTCTGAACGACCACAGGAACCTGAAGGTAAGCATAGAAGGGGCAAGGAAAGCCGGAATGATAAGCCAGGCCGCCCTTTCCATAACCAACTCGCCCGTGCATACTGTGGAATACTACCTCGGTCTGGTGGACAAACTGGCAGAATATGGAGCCGACGAGATATGCCTGAAGGATATGGCCGGCATAGGACGTCCGACAGTACTCGGGCAGATTGTGAGCGGAATCAAGAAGAAATACCCGCATCTCAAGGTCCAGTACCACGGCCATTGCGGGCCGGGCTTCTCCCCCGCTTCTATGCTTGAGGTGGCGCGTGCCGGGGCCGACTATCTGGACGTGGCCGTAGAGCCTCTCAGCTGGGGGAAGATACATCCCGACGTAATCACCATACAGCAGATGCTGCGCGCGGACGGTTTTCTGGTGAAGGACATCAATATGGATGCGTATATGCAGGTAAGAGCCCTCACGCAGAAGTACATAGACGATTTCCTGGGCTACTGGATAGACCCCAACAATTCCCATATGAGTTCGCTACTGGTAGGCTGCGGGCTCCCGGGCGGAATGATGGGCTCCATGATGGCCGACCTCCAGGGCTTCCACGGCGCCATCAACGCCGGCCTGAGGGCGAGAGGCAAGGAGGAACTGACGCTGGATCAGCTGATGGTGGCGCTATTCGACGAAGTGGCATACGTATGGCCGCGTCTGGGATATCCCCCTCTGGTGACGCCTTTCAGCCAGTACACCAAGAACACCGCGCTGATGAACCTGATGAGCACGCTCAAGGGTGGCGAACGCTGGGCTACAATCGACAAGGACACCTGGAATATGATTCTCGGCAAGATGGGAAAACTGCCCGGAGAGCTGGCTCCCGAAATAGTTGAGGCCGCAAAGGCCAAAGGCCTGGAATTCTACGAAGGAGACCCTCAGGACGCATTCCCCGACGAACTTCCAAAGTTCCGCAAGATGATGGAAGAGGAAGGATGGGACTGCGGACAGGACGACGAGGAACTGTTCGAGCTGGCGATGCACGAGCGTCAGTACAGAGATTACCGCAGCGGCATAGCCAAGGAGCGCTTCAACAAGGATCTGGAGGAGCACAAGGCCAAGGCCGGAGCCCCCATCATAATCGAACGCAAGGTGGTGGAAATGCCTTCCTGGGACATTGATGCCGTTCTCAAGGCCCACCCGGAAGCGCTGCCTATACAGGCCCCCGTCAAGGGACAGATGCTGTGGCAGATAGACGTGGCGGACGAGTCGAAGGCTCCTGCAGCCGGGACTGCCGTCAAGGCCGGGCAGACAGTGGGACACATTCAGTGTTTCTACGGCATTGAGGACGTGGTCGCTCCCGCCGACGGCCGCCTAGTGGCCGTCCCTGCAGCCCAGGGTGCGAAAGTTGAAAAGAACGAGATTATCGCCCTTTACCTGAGCCTGTGACAATCCATCTTTTCAGGCGGATGAATTTATAGCGGGGCGTCAGTCGAGGCAGTCTGAAAGATTTTTGGAAAGCCGGGAACCGTTACGGCGAGTGACGGGCCCGGAAGGTTCCGAAAAATTTCAGGCTGCGAGCCAAAGCCCCGCATACGGGTGAATCAGAACTCCGTTTCCTGAGAAAAGGAATAGCATCCTCTTTCCGACAATATTATATGATCCGTCAGAGCAAGCTCGAACATTCCAAGGGCTTGCTTCAGCTGTTTTGTCAGCCTGATATCGGCCGGAGACGGCCTCGGATTTCCTCCCGGGTGGTTGTGCGACAGTATTACCGACACGGCGGAAAGGTCGAGAGCGCGGCGCACTATTTTCTTGATGTTTATCTCGGTCATCGATTCCCCACCCTCGCTGACACGCATCGAGCCTATCAGAAGTCGTGATCTTTTGAGGAAAAGACACCAGCACTCCTCGCGGGCGAAGTCCGTGAACAGAGTCCTCAACACGTCGGCGGCATCGCGTGGATTGTCTATCGTGACACGTCCGCCGTGCCTTTCGCGGGCAAGCCGTCTTTCCAGTTCGAAGGCGGCTACCACAATCAGGGCCTTGCCCTTCCCTATTCCCTGGATTCGGCACAGGGACTCCACCGACATCTCCGACAGGCGTGTCAAACTGTTCCCTGCGCTCTGCAGCAGCTTCCGCGCAGTGTCCACTGCATTTGCCCCTGGCACTCCCGTGCGCAGCAATATTGCCACAATCTCGGCAGTAGACAGTGAAGACGCCCCGCAGGACAGCAGCCTTTCGCGAGGCCTGTCCTCTGAATTCCAATCGCTGAGTTTCAAATTTTCCATGCCGCAATATACGGCACAAGAAGTCAGCCGTCAACAGCGGGAAGGAAATAAAATTTTTTTTTTAAAGGAATTTCTTTTTTTACGGAATCCGGACGGCTCAGATCAGTTCCTTGCGCAGACGGGCCTTGGGAATGTTCAACTGGTCACGGTATTTTGCCACGGTCCTGCGTGCCAGTCTGTACCCCTTCGAAGCCATATAATCGACCAGCTGGTCATCCGTCAGCGGGTTGCTCTTGTCTTCGGCATCGATGGCATCCTGCAGCGCCTTCTTGAGCTCACGGGTGCTGATCTGGTCTCCTTCGGCATTTTCAAGGCCTTCGCTGAAGAAATATTTCAGAGGATATATTCCGAACCAGGTCTCCACGTATTTGGAGTTGACAACCCTTGATACGGTCGATATATCGAAACCCGTCACGGCGGCTATATCCTTCAGCACCATAGGCTTGAGACAGCTGTCATCTCCTTCCGTGAAGAAATCGCGCTGGTAGTCCACTATGGCCTGCATAGTGCTCATAAGGGTATTGTGCCTCTGCTTGATGGCCTCTACAAACCATTTTGCCGAGTCAAGTTTCTGCTTGACGAAAGCGGCCGCCTCCTTCTTCTCCTTCTCGTTGCTGCCTGAGGCCTCCGTCAGTATTTCCGCATACTTCCTGTTTATCCTCAGTTCCGGAATGTTGAAGCGGGGCATTGAAAGCCTGGGCTCGCCGCCGTCCATCTCCAGGAGGAAATCCGGCACAACCTGCTGTGCCTGGTCAGTGTAGGAATCATCAATCTGACCGCCGGGCGAGGGGTTGAGTTTCACTATCCTTTCCATCGCGGCCTTCATTTCTTCCGGCGTGAGGTCCAGTCTCTGCATTATCCTGGTAAAGTGCTTGGCACTGAAATCCCGGAAGTATCCGTCCACTATGCGGATTGCATTCCTGACTTCCTTGCAGTCCTTCATCCCGCGCAACTGCAGGAGCAGGCATTCCCTCAAGTCTCTCGCACCGACGCCCGTGGGTTCGAACTCCTGTATCACCTTGAGCATCTTCAGCACTTCTTCGCTGTCCGACCTGATGTTGGCGCGGAAGTCCATATCGTCAACCACAGACTCCAGATCCCTGCGAAGATATCCGTCGTCATCAAGAGAACCGATTATGAATGCCGCCACTGCATATTCATGCTCGCTCAGATTGCGGTATCCCAGCTGCTCCATAAGGGACTGGGAGAAACTCTCCTTCACGCTGAATGTGTTGTACTGAGGTCTCTCGTCCCTCCCCTGGTTGTTGACATAGAGCCTGTATGAAGGTATGGAATCGTCTTCCTTGTATTCGGAGAGAGACAGCTGCCTGGGCTCGTTCTCCTCATCGGTCTGGTCTGCCGTACTGTCCTCGTCAAGCACAGGATTCTCCTCC
Source organism: Bacteroidales bacterium (assembly GCA_024401635.1). Lineage (GTDB taxonomy): Bacteria > Bacteroidota > Bacteroidia > Bacteroidales > UBA932 > Cryptobacteroides. The sequence continues at coordinate 44,019 of JAKSKP010000004.1, read as the reverse complement.
AATTCCTTCCGGATGCGCTGCTCCAGATCCTGAATCGGAAGTTCAATGAGTTTGATGGTCTGAATCTGCTGCGGTGACAAGCGCTGCAGCAGTTTCTGTTCCTGTGCCAGTTTTATTGACATCAATAATTGTATATTATATCCTCTCTTACTATGAACGCGGCCGGAAAATCCGATTTTACAGCATTCAGGAGCACGAGGGCCTCGCTGCGGCTGCGGAAATCGCCTACGGTGACCTTGAAATTGGGGCTGATGAAGCTGCGGTACACATTGTGCCCGGGATGGTGCTCCTTGAAAAGCTGTACGGCGGCAAGAGAGGCCTCCCTGGCATTCTGCGCATTGGAGAAGTATATCCTGACGCGGTAGCCCTGCAGCTTGCGGAAAGATGAGGACGCAATCCTATCCCTCATCGTCGATCTCACCTCATCGCTCTGATTCACCTTAACGTCTGCGGCATCTCCTCTGCCGCGCGAAGGCATTATTTCGAAAATATCCTTGTGCAGCAATGTGGAATCCAGACGTATGCTGCCTTCGTATCGAAGGCTGTCCCGTACCGCAGTGGCAAGGGAATCCTGAGCGGAGCGTATCTGGCCGAAGGCGGGCCACAAGGCGGCGCCCAGCATCACAACAAAAATCAGAACGGCACGTTTCATTGTCTGGAATTTGCGAATTTGACAATTTTCTCAAGCGGGACATTGTCACGCTTTATATTCCTGTTGCCTCTGCCTATGTTGACATTGGCGACAAAACTTACGCTGTATCTCGAGGGATCCGCCTCCTTGACCATAGCAAAAGCGGAGAGCAGGTTGATGCCGTCGGCCAGCTCGGCGCGCGCATTGATGTCGGCCCAGCAGGACCCGGGCCCGGTGAGGGACACCGGCTGAAGCAGGGTGAAGCTGCCCACGGGATTGCCGTCGCGCAGAAGTTTGCCCTCCATAGTGTTCACCTTTATGGTCACACCGGCGTTATGCTGTTCTATGGCTACGGTGAACCTGACGCTGTGCAGACTCTCGGGGACGACCTGGTCTATTCTGAAGTCACGCACAGTAATATCTCCCACCCTGTTGTTGCAGGACAGCAGCGTAAGCATGGCCAGAATGGCCGTAACTATGAAAGCGAACCTTCTCATTTTACAATATACTTCACAAAGTTAGTAAAAAAACGGCTATCTTTGCCAATATGAAAGTATATATCGAAACATACGGCTGTCAGATGAACGTCAACGACAGCGAAGTCATACTGTCAATACTCGGCGGTTGCGGATACACTCTGACGGAAAATATGGAGGAAGCGGACCTTATTCTGGCCAACACCTGTTCGGTCAGGGACAATGCCGAACAGAGGATCCACGGACGCATAGAGCAGTTTCTGCTCGCAAAGAAGGCAAACAGGAACGTCAGGATAGGAATTGTGGGCTGTATGGCGGAACGTATGAAGGAAGAATTGCTCGAAGGCGGGAAAGTCGATCTGGTATGCGGCCCGGACTCATACAGGAGGCTGCCCGAGCTGGTCGGAAAACTGCGTGCCGGGCAGAAAGCCATCGACGTGCAGCTGTCCAGGAGCGAGACCTATGCGGAAATAATCCCCCACCGTCTGGACAAGACAGGAGTCTCGGCCTTCATTTCCATAATGAGAGGTTGCAACAATGTCTGCTCATACTGCGTGGTACCCTACACCAGAGGCGTGGAAAGGAGCAGGGAGCCGGAGAGCATCGTGGCCGAGGCCAGGGATCTGGAAAACAAAGGATACAGGGAAATCACGCTACTGGGGCAGAACGTGGACTCTTACAGATTCACCGCCGAAGACGGCTCCGTGCTGAATTTCGCCGGTCTTCTTGCAAAGGTTGCGGAGGCGGTACCGGATATGAGGATACGCTTCAGCACCTCCAACCCCCACGACCTGTCAGATGAGGTCCTGGAGACTATGGCCGCGCACGACAACATATGCAGACACATACATCTGCCCGTACAGAGCGGCTCAAACGCGATGCTCGAAAAGATGCGCCGCAAATACACGAGGGAATGGTATCTGGAAAGGGTTGCGGCCATACGGAGGATAATTCCGGACTGCGGCCTCTCCACCGACGTGATAGCCGGATTCTGCGGAGAAACCCTGGAAGATCACCTTGCAACTTTGTCCCTTATGGACGAGGTGGGTTTCGACAGCGCATTCATGTTCCAGTATTCGGAAAGGCCCGGTACACTGGCAGCCAGGCACTATGCTGATGACGTACCGGCGGAAGAAAAGACCAGGAGACTGAACGAGATAATCAGTCACCAGGTACGTTCCTCAGCCCGTCGCTACGGTTCCCAGATAGGTCTCACGCACAGGGTGCTTATAGAAGGCCCGTCTCACAAGAGCGCCTCTGACCTGTGCGGCAGGGCTTCCAACAATATGATGTGCGTATTCCCTGACCTGCAGCCAGGAGTCGACCGCAAGGGCCGATACGCGGACGTACGCGTGGTCGGCAGCACGTCCGCCACCCTCCTCTGCGAGGAGATATAATTCACATTCAAATAATTGCATATTATGGCCTGACCGGTCCTTGCCATTGGCGGGACCGGTCGGACCGTTTGTTGTCAGCAATAAGCAAAAAGCGTTCTTACAACAGGAAAGTGGAAAAAAATGTAAAAAAGTGTAACAAAGTGGAAAAATTATCATATCTTTGCACACAAGCGTCAAAATGGAATAATGATCAAGTTTATCGGCGAATATACGGCCAAGGTGGACGACAAGGGACGAGTAGTGTTCCCTTCCGCCCTGAAGGCCCAGATGCAGGAAGGAAACGGTCCTGCAGATCTGCGTTTCGTCATAAAGAAAGACCTTTGGGAGCCCTGCCTGGAGATGTACACTCTTGCCGAGTGGGAACGCCAGAGTGAGGAGATAAACTCGAAAATCAATCCTCTGAACAGAGATCATTCAGCATTCTGGAGGGAGTATACCCGCCACCGCTGCATAGCGGAGCCCGAAGCGAAACTCGGGCGCATGGCTATTCCGAAGACGCTACTGGAGTCTATCGGGGCAGGCAGGGAACTCGTCTTCTGTGGATGCGATCACAAAATCGAAATCTGGGGCAAAGAGCAGTTTGAGAACAGCAGCCTCAGCAGTGAACAGTTCATCAGCCTTACCGAAAGCATCTCGTTGAAATAGAGAGCGGAGGTAAGGAAGAATGAGCGAATACCACAATCCCGTTTTACTTGAAGAAAGTGTGGACTACCTGCTTGCAGGCCGTCCTGACGGCGTTTTTGCCGATGCCACTTTCGGCGGGGGCGGGCACAGCCGTCACATCCTGTCGAAGCTGTCGGCAAAGGGCCGGCTCATTGCGTTCGACAAGGATCAGGACGCCATCGACAACGCCTTCTCCGATTCGAGGCTCACTCTTGTAAGAAACAATTTCAGATTCATTCATAACTTCATCTTGAAGGAAGGCTATTCCGACGGCATTGACGGAGTCATAGCCGATCTCGGTGTATCCTCCCATCAATTTGACACACCCGAAAGGGGTTTCTCATTCCGTTTTGACGCTACTTTGGATATGAGAATGAACACAAATGCGGACAAGACCGCAGCTGACATTGTTAATTCGTACAGCGAAGAAGATCTGGAAAGGCTTCTCCGCGTGTACGGCGAAGTGGAAGGAAGCCGCAAGGCAGCTTCGCTCATCGTGCATGCACGCTCTGGGCGAAGCATCCTCACCACGGGAGAACTTCAGGCAGCCCTTGCACCTGTGCTGCCGCCCAGAATGGAGCACAAGGCGCTGGCCAAGATTTTTCAGGCGCTGAGGATAGAGGTGAACTCCGAGATGAGGGATCTGGAGAAATTCCTGTTCGGAGCGGCAGCTTCCCTCAGGAAGGGGGGACGGCTGGTGGTCATAACCTACCACAGCCTGGAAGACAGGATGGTGAAGAACTTCATCAAGGCCGGCAACATCGACGGCACACAGAAAAGGGACTTGTACGGCAACACCGACAATGTCCTGAAGGCAGTGACAAGAAAACCTGTCGAGCCGTCCGAGACGGAAATTGAAAGTAACACGAGGGCAAGGAGCGCCAAACTCCGTGTCGCGGAAAAAATTTGAAGTGTATGTCAATCGTGCAGTTGATAGAGAAGTTGAAACCGGTATTCCAGGGGAAGCTCCTGCTTCGCCTCGGAGCTGACAGGTATCTACCCCAGATAATCTTCTTCTTTGCAATGGCCACCGCCACCATAGGAATCAACCTCGGCATCGAAAGCACCATACACAGAAAGGAGCAGAACAAGAAAGTGATAGAGAACCTGAAAAGCGTACACACCGAGCTCACCTGCCGTCTTACAAGTCTCAACAGCGTATGTAAGGTAGAGGACATGCTTCAGGAAAAAGGGAGTCCGGTACAGATTCCGCAGAACAAGGCAAAAAGGATAAAGTAAGGAAATGGCTGAAGACAGAAACAGACTGGAACCGCTGGACAGGTCAAGCATCGTTATGGCGTGGCTCTGGGGGCTGTTCATTCTGGCGGGAGTGGCGCTATGCGTTCTCCTGCTCTGGAAGGTCGTTTCATACAGGGAGGACAGCAAGTTCGGGCGTTACCTGGTCCCTCAGAACAGATATGCTCCCATAACCCCCGTACGCGGTGACATACTCGACTGCAGGAACAGGATAATGGCGACATCGACGCTGGCATATGAGGTCCGTCTGGACTGCACGGTTCCCGAGGACTCCCTGTGGAACAACAATGTCAGCCGCCTCGCCTACAGGCTGGCGACGGAACTCGGTGACAGGACTTTTGAGGAATATGAAGCCATCCTGCGCCGCGGCCGCAGCAACGGAAACAGGTATCTGCTCATAGGAAAAGACCTTACGCAGCTGCAAATCAACAGTATAAGAAAAATGCCCATCTTCAGCAGCGGGCGCTACCACGGAGGATATCTGGAAGAGCGCAGCCAGAAGAGGTTGTATCCTTACGGCTCGTCTGCCCGCAGGACCATAGGCTACGTGCGCGACAACGTCGACAGCGCAAACAGCAGGATGATAGGTCTGGAAGGCAACTACAACGATTATCTTCACGGCAAGGACGGCAGGCAGCTGATGAGGCGGAGCGACTTCGGTATGATTCCCGTCACCGACAAGGGCAACACAAGGGCTGTCAGCGGAGTGGATGTAAGGACCACGATAGACGTCGATATACAGAACATCGCCGACGAAGCGCTAAGGAAGGCCATAGGCCGCAGCGAGCTCATTGAGAAATCCTGCGTCATCGTCATGGAGACAAAAACCGGAGCAATAAGGGCGATGGTCAATCTGGGAAGGGACAGGGAAGGAAACATCGGCGAATGGGACAACTATGCGGTGCGCACGGCCGAAGCCCCGGGTTCCATTTTCAAGGGAGCCGTAGTGATGGCTCTTCTTGAAGACGGGTACATTACCTCGCTGGAACACGAGATCCCGACCTACGGCGGACATTGGAAATACAACGGCATCAACTACGATGACACCAAACACGTCGGAAAACAGAGATTCCCCAACGGCAAGGTCAAGCTCCGCGAAGCATTCGAGATGTCCGCAAACAATCCATTCCGCCAGCTGATATGCGATACAAGCCACTACGGGACCAATCCCGCACGATTCATAGAGAGGATAAAGGGCTTCGGACTGATTGACACGCTGGATTTCGACCTCAAGGGCTGTACGCCTCCATTCATCCTCGAGCCTTCGATGAAAAAAAGAACGGCGAAAGGTTTCTGGGACGGAGGTACATTCCCCAGACTTGCCATCGGTTACGGTATGGAGCTCAGCCCTTTGAACCTTGTGACCTTCTACAATGCCATAGCGAACGACGGCGTGATGATGAGGCCATACCTGGTCGAAGCCATTCAGGAGGAAGGTCGCGAAATCGAGTCATTCAAGCCGGAAGTCCTGCACAGGCATATCTGCAGCAAGGCAACGGCCGACACGCTGAAGAAAGTGATGAGCATGGTGACTTCTGACAAGGGCGGTACGGCATACTGGCAGCTTCACGGCGCAGTTTGTCCCATAGCCGGCAAGACAGGAACCGCACAGAGGGTGTTCAGGATGAGCAACGGAAGATACGGATACAACGACAACGGTGTGGAAAGTCAGCAGGGCAGTTTCGTGGGGTTCTTCCCTGTGGATGATCCCGAATACACCGCAATAGTCGTGATATGGAGCAAACCCTCCGCAAGCAACTTCTTCGGAGCCTCGTATGCCGCTCCTCCGTTCAGGGAAATTGCAGATAAAATTTATTGTCTGAATGATGATTGAGAATTATACACTTGTAACGTCGGATAGCCGCAAGGTTATTCCGGGCAGTCTGTTCGTGGCGGTAAGGGGCTACAGCTCCGACGGTCACGACTACATAGGCACGGCCATAGGGAAGGGAGCCTGTGCCATAGTGTACGAAGACGAAAGGAAACGTGAAGAATTCGAGGACCGGGCCGGAAGTGGCGTGAAGTGGATAAAGACTGAGAACAGCAGAAAGGCCGTGGCCGAACTGGCCGACGAGTTCTACGGGCATCCGAGCAGGCAGCTCAAGCTGGTCGGAATAACGGGGACCAACGGCAAGACCACAACGGTGACGCTGCTCTACAACCTGTTCACGGCAATGGGATACAAATGCGGGCTGCTGAGCACCATAGCCAACTATGTAGCCGGCGAACGCCACGTTGCGGTCAACACTACATCCGACCCCCTTACCATAAACAGCCTTATGAGGGAAATGGTGGACAAGGGCTGCGAATACTGCTTCATGGAAGTGAGCAGCATAGGCGTGGAACAGGACAGGGTGCATGCTCTGGATTTCGACATAGGCATCTTCAGCAATCTCACGCACGACCATCTGGACTACCATAAGACCTTCGACGAATATCTGCGGTGCAAGAAGCTCTTCTTCGACGACCTGCCGGCACACGCCAAAGCAATAATCAACGTCGACGACAGGAACGGAAGGATTATGGTGCAGAACACCAGGGCGGAGGTTGTGACATATTCCTGCCGCCGTATGGCCACACACAAGTGCAGGGTGCTCGAGGAGACTTTCGACGGAATGCTGCTGGAGATTGACGGCACCCAGGTATGGTGTCCGCTCATTGGCCAGCACAATGCCTACAATGCCCTGGCGATATACAGTGCGGCCGTCGAACTCGGTGCAGGAAGCGAAGAGACCCTTGTCGGGCTCAGCAGGATAGGACAGGTGTGCGGAAGGCTGGAGCAGATAAAGGGCCCGCACGGAATAAACGTGGTCATAGATTATGCACACACGCCGGATGCCTTGAAGAACGTGCTGCAGACCTTGAGGAAAATCGCTCCGGAAAGGAAGCTCAGCTGCCTGTTCGGCTGCGGCGGAGACAGGGACAGGACCAAGAGGCCTGAAATGGGTGCCATAGCCGCATCGATGGCCGACAAGGTGATAATAACGTCAGACAACTCGCGCACGGAGAAGACCATAGACATAATGGACGACATACGCAGAGGGATAGCCGTGGAGGACAGACGCAAGATTCTCGCCCTGGAGGACAGACGCGAAGCCATACGCACCGCGATTCTGACCTCGGTGCAGGATGAGACAATACTGCTGGCCGGCAAAGGTCACGAAGACTATCAGATAATAGGCGACGAAAAGCGTCATTTCGACGAGCACGAGATTGTCAGGGAATGTTTGGAGCAAATAAAGGACTGATTATGATATACTATCTGTTTCAATTGTTGAAGGAGTACGACCTCCCGGGAGCCGGTCTTGTCGGCTATCTTTCGTTCAGGTCGCTTATGGCGGCTCTCACGGCGCTGCTTGTGGCTCTGTTTGCCGGGAAGAAGATAATACGCGCCATACAGCGCCGTCAGATAGGAGAGGAGATAAGGGATCTCGGTCTGGAAGGCCAGCTGGCCAAGAAAGGCACGCCGACGATGGGAGGAATCATCATCATTCTGTCTACACTTGCCGGAGTGCTCCTGTGGGAGGACTTGAGCAACATCTACACGATTCTGCTGTGCATATCCCTGCTGTGGCTCGGGGCCCTGGGCTTCTGCGACGATTACATAAAGGTGTTCAAGCACAACAAGGAAGGAATGAGCGAGAAGGCAAAGCTCATCGGTCAGATTTCCCTCGGACTGATTATCGGCCTTACAATATGCTACAGCCCCAAGATACTGGTCCGTGACGACGTGTCCGTAAAACAAAAGACGGAATATGTGATAGATGACGAGGGCCAGATGCAGACAGTCACCACCACTGTGGCCGAGGACATAGTCAAGAGTACCAAGACTACCATTCCTTTCGTCAAGGACAACGAATTCGACTACAAATGGATGAGTCCCTTCAAGGGCAAGTGGGGATGGTGGAGCAAATGGGCCATATACCTCGTAATGATAGTTCTCGTGATTACGGCCTGCTCCAACAGCGTCAACCTTACTGACGGAATGGACGGACTGGCGGCCGGTACCAGCGCCATCTCCGGAGTCGTGCTTCTGGTGTTCGCATATCTTTCGGGCAACGTAATCTACTCGGACTATCTGAACATAATGTTCATACCGGGAGCCGGAGAGGCAGCAGTGTTCATGAGCGCGCTGATAGGCGCCCTGATAGGCTTCCTCTGGTACAATTCTTATCCCGCACAGGTATTCATGGGGGATACAGGCAGCCTTGCCGTGGGCGGTGTCATAGGCGTGTGCGCCATCCTCATCAGGAAGGAACTGCTGCTGCCCGTACTGTGCGGTGTGTTCTTCGTGGAGGCCCTGAGCGTTCTGATACAGCGTTTCTGGTTCAGAAGGACCAAAAAGAAATACGGCACGGGAGTACGCGTGTTCAAGATGGCTCCCCTGCACCACCATTTCCAGAAGGAAGGCGTGCCGGCTCTGATCCAGGCGCCTTCGGGCATATTGCCGGAATCCAAGATAGTTGCCAGGTTCTGGATTATACAGATAATACTGGCAGTACTTTCAGTTGCATTGTTAAAAGTCAGATAATATGAGCAGGATTGTAGTTTTAGGCGGCGGCGAAAGCGGAGTAGGCAGCGCCGTGCTGGCCAAAGTGAAAGGCTTTGACGTATTTCTTTCCGACAGCGGAAAGATTGCACCGAAATACGAAGAGGAACTCAGAAAATGGGACATCCCCTTCGAATCCGGAGGTCATACCGAGAGCAGGATACTCAATGCGTCCGAGATAATAAAGAGTCCCGGCATACCGTCCAACGCTCCACTGGTAAGGAAGGCCGTCGAGGGCGGAATACACATCATTTCGGAGATAGAGTTCGCCGGCCGCTACGACAAGGCGAAGAAGATTTGCATCACCGGCAGCAACGGCAAGACAACGACCACCTCACTGATATATTACCTTCTGCAGCAGGCCGGCCTCAACGTCGGACTGGGAGGGAACATAGGCAAGAGCTACGCCTATCAGGTAGCCACCGAGCATTTCGATACCTACGTGCTGGAACTCAGCAGCTTCCAGCTGGACAATATGTATGATTTCAAAGCCGACATCGCAATCATAACCAACATCACGCCCGACCATCTGGACCGTTACGACTACAATATGGAGAACTACGTGAAGGCGAAGTTCCGCATAACCCAGAATATGGACAAGGACGACTGCTTCATATTCTGCAGTGATGACGAGATAACGATAAAGCATCTGGACAAGATAATAATCAAGGCCAAGGAGTTGCCCTTCAGCCAGACGAAACCCGTCAATCAGGGAGCATACCTGGATGTCGACAAGATAATCGTCAAGGTTCCGCAGAAGGAAGATTGCAACATATTCCTCAAGGAGCTGGCCCTCGGAGGACGCCACAACGTGTACAACTCGATGGCCGCTGCGATAGCCGCAAAGGTTATGGACATCAGCAACGAAGACATACGCAAGGCTCTGGGGAGCTTCCAGAACATAGAGCACAGGATGGAGAAAGTGCTGACCATCAGGGACGTGCTGTACATAAACGACAGCAAGGCGACCAACGTGGACTCCGCCTGGTACGCTCTTGAATGCCAGACAAGGCCTGTGGTATGGATAGTCGGGGGCAAGGACAAGGGCAACGACTACACTCCCCTTGTTCCCCTTGCCAGGGATAAGGTCAAGGCCATCGTCTGCCTCGGAGTCGACAACAGGAAGATACACGAAAGTTTCAGCGGCGTCGTGGACACGATAGTGGATACGGACAGTGCCGAGGATGCGGTCAGGACCAGCGCCAGTCTGGCAAGTGCCGGTGACGTGGTACTGCTCAGCCCCTGCTGTGCAAGTTTCGACCTGTTCAAGAGCTACGAGGACAGGGGCAAACAATTCAAGGATGCGGTAAGAAAGCTGTAGGATTATGGAGGACAAGAAGAAAAAAGGTCTGCTTGGGTCTCTGGCTCAGAACATCAAGGACGGCGACAGGGTTATCTGGATAATCGTCGTTCTGCTGATGCTGTTCTCCATAGTGGCCATCTTCTCTTCCACCTCCCTGCTCGCAATCAGGGAAAAGGTCAGCCGGGTGAGCATATTCTGGGGCCAGCTGAAGATAGTGGCTGCAGGATGTCTGATACTCGTGCTCCTGTCCGCGCTTCCCAACATCAAATTCCTGCGCTTTGTCTCGCGTTACGGTTTCATAGTGTCGGCCGCACTTCTGATATTCCTCGACCTGCATCTGAGCATAGGCGATTTCGTAAAGTCAGTCACAGTGAACAATGCCACCAGGGCCATCAGGATAGGCGGATTCAATCTGCAGGTATTCGAGGTGGTGAAGATAGCGATGGTGATGTATCTGGCCTGGGCCGTGCAGGCCTATGAGAGCGGCAAGTTCAAATGGGCCATATTCCTGGGTACGGCATTCCCCACGGTACTCGGATGGATGAAGGATGCCAGGGCCCAGCGCTGGATTTACATTTTCATTCCGATGATGACGGTGATGATGCTCATAATGCCGGGAAGTACCGGCAGCGCCGCACTGACCGGCATAGTGATGTTCGTCACCATACTGATAGGCGGGATAAAGATACGCGACCTGCTGGGGCCCGTTGTCGTGGCATTGGGCGGTCTCTGCCTGATTGCCGCACTGCACATAGCCAGCAGCGGCAGGATAGTGCCGCGCTTCGAGACTTTCTGCAACCGCGTAAAGATTGAACTTCCCTACCCTGACCACGCGGCCAGGGAACGGCAGCACCAAGCCATAGAACTGAAAAAAACCGACCCCGCCACCCTGGAGCCGGGCTCAGAGAAATTCAGGAAATATCTGGACGAGATACGTCAGCCTGAAGCGGCGGAAATCGCCATAGTGGAGGGAGGAAGACGTATAATAGGCAAAGGTCCGGGACGCAGCACGCAGAAATATGTCGTGCCGGTGATGTTCGAGGACTATATGTTCAGTTTCATTGTCGAGGAATACGGCCTGCTCACAGGCTTCCTCATCATAGTGATGTTCATGAGCCTCTTCGCGCGGGGTGCGATAATAGTGAAGAACTGCCGTAACAGATATGCGCAGGCCTGTGTGGGAGGACTTGTGTTCCTGATTACTTTCCAGGCCTTCTTCCATATAGTGGTGAACTGCAACATTGGCCTGCTAACGGGCCAGACCCTGCCTCTGATCAGCCACGGCCGATGCTCCTTCCTTTGCTTCAGCATAGCATTCGGAGTCATCCTCAGCATAAGCAAGATGGCATACAACAAAATAAAGAAGGAACGCAGGGAGGAAGAGGAGTTGATGAAACAGGATGAGGTCAGAATGTCCATGGACATCCTGGAGACCATTGACGAACAGATACTGAACGGAAACATTGATGACGAGCCGGATGAACCGGACAAAAATGCATTGTAATATGAGAGCCATAATCAGTGGAGGGGGAACCGGAGGACATATATTTCCGGCATTGTCGATAGCGGACAAACTCAGGGAAAGGGATCCCCGGACAGAGATACTGTTCATTGGAGCCGAGAACAGGATGGAGATGGAAAAAGTGCCCGCAGCAGGGTACAGGATAACGGGTCTGCCGGTAGCGGGCCTGAAGCGCAGTCTCAGCCCCGAGAACCTGTTGCTGCCCTTCAAGGTACTCAGAAGCTATGTCAAGGCCGGAAGGACCATCAGGGCGTTCAAGCCTGATGTCGTGATCGGCGTGGGCGGATATGCCAGTGCGCCGACCCTCTGGTATGCATCGCACAGGGGTATTCCCTGCCTCATTCAGGAACAGAATTCCTTTGCCGGGCTGACGAACAGGATACTTGCGAAAAGCGTGAGGAGGATATGCGTGGCCTATGACAATATGGAAAGGTTCTTCCCGGCCGACAAGACTGTGTTCACGGGCAACCCCATACGCAAGGGTATAAAGCCCTCTACAGCTGAAAGCCGCGCCGAAGGCCTGTCGTTTTACGGGCTGGACGGCAAGAGGAAGCAGATACTCATAGTGGGCGGTTCCCTCGGCAGCAGGACGCTGAACGAGAGCATGATGCAATGGATAGAGGACGGATGCCCTGGTGACGACGGCATCGAGATACTGTGGCAGTGCGGCAAATACTATAAGGCCGCCGTGGACAAGTTTATGGAAGGGAGAAAACTGCCCTTCATCCATCACACCGATTTCATTGCCCGTATGGACCTTGCCTATTCGGCCGCAGACGTTGTGATATCACGCAGCGGAGCATCATCCATCAGCGAACTTTGCGTATGCCGCAAAGCCACTGTTTTCGTTCCATCCCCAAATGTCACCGAAGACCACCAGACCTTCAATGCGATGAGTCTTGTGAACAAGGGAGCCGCGCGCATAGTGAAGGATGCCGAGGCCAGAGAGAAACTGATGACAGAGGCCATAACCCTGGCAAGAAGCCCCAAGGCCATAACCGAACTGGAAAAGAACATTGCGCCTCTGGGCGTGACGGACGCCGCCGACCGCATTGTGGACGAGATAGAAAAGATGCTCGGCTGCAAGTCAGAAAAAAAGAAGGAAGTATATTTCATAGGCATAGGCGGAATCGGTATGAGCGCCCTGGCCCGTTACTACAAGTCGAAGGGATTCAGAGTCAGCGGCTACGACAGGACTCCCTCGGAACTCACGCAGGCGCTGGAGAGCGAAGGTATCCCCGTCCACTACGAGGACAATGTCGACTATGTGCCCAAGGACGTAAGCAACACCCTCGTGGTCTATACCCCCGCAATACCTTCCGATATGGGGGAACTGACATATGTCAACGCGCACGGCTACCGCGTCATAAAGCGCAGCCGCATGCTCGGAGAGATTGCCGGGGACAAGCACTGCCTTGCCGTGGCCGGGACCCACGGCAAGACCACGACAAGCACCCTTCTGGGACATATATTCCATAACAGCGGCATAGGCTGCAATGCAATCCTTGGAGGCATAAGCAAGAACTATGGCACAAATCTGCTGCTGAGCGACAACGATGTTGTCGTAACCGAAGCCGACGAATTCGACCGCAGTTTTCTGCAGCTTCATCCCGAAGTGGCCGTGATTACGGCGATGGATGCCGACCATCTGGACATATACAGTGACATCGAACACGTGCACGAGGCGTTCCGCGCCTTCGCATCCCAGGTGAGCGGCGTACTGATAACGAAGACGGGACTGCCCATTGAGGCAAAGGACACCCCGGCCAGGCTGCTTCACTACAGCTACGACAATCCCGAATCCGATTTCTATGCCTCCGATATGGTATGTGACGAATTCGGGCACTACAGCTTCACCATTAACCACCCTGACGGAAAGATAGAGGGCTGCCGCTGCGGCATACCCGGCTGGGTTAACGTGGAGAACAGCATAGCCGCTGCCGCCGCCGCAATCTGCTACGGGGTGCCTCACGAGCAGATAAAGAAAGCGATAGAGTGTTACAGCGGAGTAAAAAGGCGTTTCGACATCCACGTCAACAACGGCAGGACTGTTTACATAGACGACTACGCCCACCATCCGGAAGAGCTCGCAAAGGCCATCAGCAGCATACGCGGTATGTTCCCCGGACGCAGGATCACCGCAATATTCCAGCCACATCTTTTCACACGCACGCGCGACTTTGCGGCCGAGTTCGCAGCAGCGCTGAGCGCAGTGGACAAGGTGATACTTCTGGACATATACCCCGCCCGCGAGGAACCCATACCCGGAGTAACCAGTGAGATAATATACAGGGACATCACCGCTAAGGAGAAGATGCTCATAAAGAAGGAGGAACTGATGGACACCCTTGCAAAGGAGGACATTGAGGTACTCGTGAGCTTCGGTGCGGGCAACATAGACAGATTCATCGAACCAATAACCGAACTGCTTGAAAAATAGGCTTGCAAATATAATCTCCTGCTGTATCGCCGCAACTGCGGTCACAGTCACGGCCATCGGTCTTACCGGCAGCCGTGCAGGCCGTGACAACCTGCGGTGCAAGGACATCGAAATCAAACTTCTGGACAGTGCCAGCAATATGTTCACTACCAGGGAAAACATTTCGCGCATCCTGAATGAGGAATTCGGCGGCTACCGCAACCGCCTTGTGGACAGCGTCAATCTGCACAGACTTGAAAGTTTGATGAAAAAGCACAAGTACATAGAGGAATGCTGCGCCTATTTCACGCCTGACGGAATGCTCCATATGGAAGTACGCCAGTGTACGCCAGTAATAAAGCTGGAAACGGACAGCACGAAATGGTATCTGGACAGGAAGGGCGAATGTTTCCCGATAATGAAGGATTGGAGCTCGGGCATACTCTCAGTCAAGGGAAGCCCCCGCATACGGGACAGGAAATGGACGTCGAGGGTGGCGGGAATGGCCACCTGGCTGGAGAACGAAGACAAGTGGAAAGGCAGAGTGTCCAGGATTTCCTGCACTCCGAACGGCGAACTCACCCTGAGGCTGGAAGACAGGAACGAGCGTTTCCTGATAGGGCAGCCTGTCAAGATAAAGGCGAAGTTCAGGAAGATTGACAGATACATCGAAAAGATTGCATCGGACAGCACTTGCAGGGAATACGGGTATGTCAACGTGAAGTATTACGGTCAGATTGTATGTAAATAAAATAGCACCTATGGAAGGAAAAAACATTGTCACAATCGATCTGGGAACCCAGAAACTTGGTCTCTCCGTAGCGACGGACGAAGGGAAAGGGCAGATCAAAATCTTATGCTACAACGAATTCCCCTCTGACGGTATCAGCCGAGGCAAGGTACTGAATCCCAGCAAGTTGGGAGCAGCCTTGAAAAGAGCCGTCGATGATACCGAACGCTTCCTGAAACTCAAGATAAACGAAGCCATGGTGAATATCCAGAAGTACGACATACGTGAAATAAGCGTAGAGTCCGGGATAGACATCAGCGAAGGAAGATGCATAACGGCCGAAGACATAGACAATCTGGAGAATATGGTGTGGTCAGACGCCAGGGAAAATGCAGAAAGCGGTGAGGATGTGCTCGGAGTCGTGGCCCAGTCCTTCGATACAAACGATGAGGTCAGCGTAGGCGTCAAGGACATAGTGGGTATGGTGGCCGAACATCTTTCCGGTCATTACAAGGCATATCTGGGCAGGAGCAGCTACCACAACAACATCGAGGCGGCCTTCAACGCCGCAGGGGTGAAAGTGGTCCGGCCCGTATTCATACCGGCCCGTGTCGGCGAGTGCGTTCTCACCCCTGCCGAGATGGAAAGCGGAGTGGCCCTGATGGATATAGGAGCGGGTGGAAGTTCCGTATCCGTCTTCTACAACGGCACAATGAGGCATTACGGAGCCATACCCTTCGGAGGCAACAGCATCACGGGCGACATTCGCAACCTGTGCGGCATCGACGAGCACCTGGCCGAGAACATCAAGATGGGATACGGCGGGCTGATGCCGGACAAACTGGCATCGCTCGGAGAGAAAACCCTCAAGATAACCGACATCGCCAGCGGCAGCAAGGTGGAAATCACAGCCAAATATCTTTCCGAGATAATCACAGCGCGCACCAGGGAAATTCTGGATGCCCTGCTGTATGAGATACAATTGAGCGGCTACGCAGACAAGCTCAAGAACGGCGTCGTGGTAGTGGGAGGCTGCGCCAACACGTTGAATATCTGCAATATGATTAAGGAAATCTCAGGCTACAACGCCAGGGTGGGAGCCCCTTCACGCAAGAAATTCGACGCGGACAGCAGTTTCTTCACTGCAGGAGCCAGCGCAAGTGCCGGACTCATACTGCAGTTCATGGGTGAGCAAGCCAACGCCTGCACGGAACTGGCCGAAGAAACGGTTCCTGAAAGCACCCCCGATCTGACCGAACTGTTCACGGAGCAGCCCGAGCCTCAGGAGCCTCAGCCAAAGCCTGCAAAACCATCCAAGCCGCAAAAAGCACCCAAAGAGCCCAGACGTCCCTGGGCCAGAAGTTTTGAGACCCTGCTCTTCGGACCGGATGACGATGAAGACAATAAAATTTGACGACAACTATGAACGACATTAGATTCATACCCGAAAACTGGGTACCCGAGAACTCCAACATCAAAGCCATAGGAGTGGGCGGTGGCGGACAGAACGCCGTCACATATATGTACAACCAACATATCGAGGGCTGTACCTTCATAGTGTGCAACACGGATGCGCAGGCTCTCGAGAACAGCAACGTCCCGATAAAGATACACCTCGGCAAGGGCCTCGGCGCAGGATGCGACCCCATCAAGGGACGCAATGCAGCGGAGGAGGCCGTGGATGAAATAGCCGAAAAGGTCCTCGATACGGGCACCGAGATGCTGTTCATCACCGCAGGAATGGGTGGAGGAACAGGCACCGGCGCCGCACCCGTCATCGCGTCAATGGCCAAGAAGCGTGGCATACTGACTGTAGGCGTGGTCACCATACCTTTCCAGAATGAAGGAAGGGAATCCATACAGAAAGCCATCAGCGGCATACGCGAACTGGAAAAGAACGTCGATTCGCTGCTGGTCATAGACAATGAAAAACTCTATGACGTATATGGAGATATGCTCGCAAAGGACGCTTACCCCAAGGCGGATGAAATTCTGGCCACCGCCGTGCGCGGCATAGTCGAAATTATCAAGAAGAAGGGTTATGTCAACGTGGATATGGAAGACGTCAAGACGATGATGCGCGACAGCGGCGTGGCCCTGATGGGCATAGGCACGGGCACCGGTGAAAAACGTCTGGAGGATGCCGTGAAGGGCGCAGTCATATCACCTCTGCTCAACGACTTCGACCTCAAGACAGCCAAGAACATACTCGTCAACGTCACCTCCGGCTACAACGAGAACGGACTTCTGATGAAGGACCTGGCGCAGATCGACAGGCTCATAGAGAGCTACACCGGCAGCGCAAGCCGCTTCAAGAGAGGCATAGTGTACGAGATGGACGAGGACTTCGGTGACAAGGTATGCATTACGGTGATAGCCACAGGTTTTGCCATGGACAGCCTCCACGGCGTGACCGACAAGAGTCTCGGCAACCTCATCGAACTTACCACAGACTACGAATACACCCCTGACCCTGACATCATCCACGACGTCGTGGACAACATCAAGGTCGGCCCCAGCGACGCACGCAACGAAAGACGCTTCAACTTCACCCAGGCTCCCGTCCTTTGCAACTATGAAGGAGGCGCCATCGCCGAGTTGGAACAGACGGCATCCATCAAGAGAATAAAACACTAGATTATTATGGCTGATGAAAGAAGAACGCGCGTAAGGTTCGCGCCCTCCCCCACAGGTCCCCTGCATATGGGAGGCGTGCGCACCGCGCTTTACAACTATCTCTATGCAAAGAAGAGAGGCGGAGATTTCATAATAAGGATCGAGGACACCGACTCACAGAGATTCGTGCCGGGTGCCGAGGCTTACATCATCGAAGCTCTCGCCTGGTGCGGCATCATCCCTGACGAGGGTGTCGATATGGCTACCGGAAAGGTCGTGGAGGAGGCATCCGCAAAGCACCCTCACGCGCCTTACCGCCAGAGCCAGAGACGCGGACTGTACCGTGCCTATGCCGAGCAGCTTGTGAATGCGGGATGGGCATATTATGCATTCGACTCTTCAGAAGAGCTGAATGCGGCAAGGACCGCGGCCGAAGCCGAGGGACGCACATTCATATACAACGCATCCACACGGGGACAGCTCAGGAACTCGCTGACCATCCCCGAGACAGAAGTGAAGAATATGCTGGATACCCGCACCGACTGGACCATCAGGTTCAGGATGCCTGAAGGCAGGATTGTGGCTATGGACGATATGATACGCGGGCATGTGGAGGTCAACACCGACACGCTTGATGACAAGGTGCTGTGGAAACGCGCAGACGAACTGCCCACCTACCACCTCGCAAACATAGTGGACGACCATCTTATGGAAATCACGGAGGTTATACGCGGCGAGGAATGGCTGCCATCCCTGCCCCTGCACTATCTTCTGTACGAGGCTTTCGGATGGACTGACACAATGCCGCGCTTTGCGCACCTGCCGCTGCTGCTCAAACCCGTCGGCAACGGCAAGCTGAGCAAGAGGGACGGAGACAAGATGGGTTTCCCCGTATTCCCCCTCAACTGGAAGAATTCTGAAGGAGAAACGTATCACGGCTATCGCGAGGACGGATATTTCCCCGATGCCTTCGTAAACCTTCTGGCAATGCTGGGCTGGAATCCCGGTACGGAGCAGGAAATATTCTCCATGGAGCAGCTGATTGAAGCCTTCTCCGTGGAACACGTCAGCAAATCGGGAGCCAAGTTCAACCCTGACAAAGCCAAGTGGTACAACAAGGAATACCTGCGTATGAAGTCCGACGAGCAGCTCGCAACGCTGTTCGAACCCATACTCGCATCGCACGACGTAAGGGCGGATCACGACTACGTTGTGAAAGTATGCGGACTCATAAAGGAAAGAGCCACCTTCGTAGCCGACTTCTGGGATATAGCATCCTATCTCTTCGTGGCTCCGGCTTCGTACAACGAAAAGGATGTGGCCAAATTCTGGAAAGAGGAGAATTACACCCTCGCCTTCGAGATTGCGGACATCATCGCCGGAAAGGGCGTGGAGGCTGCAGAAGAGCAGATACGCGAAAGGCAATGGCCTATGGGCAAGATAATGAACTGCATACGTCTCGCCCTGGTGGGATCGTCATCAGGTCTCGGAATAGCCGACATAGTATCACTGATAGGTGTCGGTGAGTTCAGCAAACGTATTGAAAACATAAAGAAGGCACTGTTATGAAAATAGCATTCGCCGGCGACCACGCCGGATATCTGCTGGCTGAACCTGTAAGGAAACTGCTTGAGGACAGAGGTATAGAATTCGAGAATCTCGGAACGTTCGGACCTGAAAGCGTGGATTATCCCGATTTCGCCCACGCACTGGCCGCCAGGGTGGAAAGCGGGCAGGCCGATCTGGGAATAGCCGCCTGCGGCACCGGGAACGGGATGGCCATCACCCTGAACAAGCACAGGGGAATACGTGCCGGCCTGGCCTGGAACAGGGAGATAGCTGGACTCGTGAAGGCTCACAACAATGCCAACGTGCTTGTGCTGTCGCAGCGTTTCACCACCGAAGAGGAAAACCTTGCCTGCGTACAGACCTGGCTGGACACTGAATTCGAAGGCGGACGCCATCAGCGCCGCATAGACAAGATAAGCCTTTGATGACTGTTGTCGACGGCAATTTCTCCGGAACGCTCTCGCGGGATATCAACGATTATCCCGAAGGCATCGTAGTGGTAATGGACAAGCCCTACCGCTGGACTTCCGCCGATGTCATACGCAAGGTCAAATTCGCTGCCATAAGGCATTTCAACAAGAAGAATCTGAAAGTGGGGCACGCGGGAACGCTGGACCCGCTGGCGACAGGCGTGCTTCTGGTATGCATAGGAAATGCCTGCAAAAAGGCTATGGAATTCCAGGCCGGCGACAAGGAATATGTTGCGGGAGTATGCTTCGGTGCCACGACGCCTTCATACGATATGGAGAAGGATATTGACAGGACCTTCCCTATCGACAAGGTGACAGAAAACTCAGTGCGGGCTATACTTCCCGGCTTTCTGGGCGAACAGGACCAGGTTGCGCCGCTTTTCAGTGCCAAACAGGTTGACGGCAGAAGGGCCTACGAACTGGCACGCAGGATGCTTGCTGAAGGAAAAGCGCTGGACGAAGCCGCATCGCAGCTGCTTCAGATGAATCATATATGCATAAACTCCATTGAGTTGGAGTCCTACGGTTCCAGCACGGACATTGCACCGGCACTCGCTGCTGAAGGGAAAGGCAGCGGGGCGTCATCCCGTATCAATGTGGCCGTACTGCCCGACGGTCTTCCCGTAGCCACGATACGTGTCAGTTGCAGCAAGGGTACCTACATCAGGGCCCTTGCACGAGATATGGGAGAACGGCTCGAATCAGGGGCCTTCCTCTGCAGCCTCCAAAGAAGCGCTTGCGGCGCCTTCCGGGTGGAAAACGCCGCAACGGTCGAGAAGGCGGTGGCGATTCTGCGATAGACTACCCTTCAGGGGGCATAGACCATCTGAAGGCCTGTCTCCGGCAGGCTGAAGCCCTTCTGCTCGGGCCGCAGGCATAAAAATGCCTGCTGTAAACACCCTCGCGACCCCCGGACAGGTATAGGGGGAGGGGCCCAAGTGAAACTTGGGAGGGGCCGAGCGCACATAGTGCGCGAGTCCTGAAGATGGTCTATGCCCCCTGAAGTGATGGCACTGCCGCTATAACACGGAAAATTACAGGACGAACTTTCCTATCACTTCGTGACGCTCCTCATTCTGGGCCAGTACGTTAGGTTTGAAACGTGAAGCATCCTGCTTGGTAGCGTTGATGATATACTGTTTGAACTTGTCGAAAGCCTGTTCCTGGAGACGGAATACGGCAGGATCCTTCAGACGGAAGCTGTCGCGTTTCGCCTGGTATTCGATATTGGACTTCTTGATGTTGGCATCAACGACCTCGGCAAAAGCCTGAGCCTGTTCCTGCGATACGCTGCGGTCCGTAAACTCGAAATACCAGTCATAACGGCTTTCCTTCAGATTTGCGTAGCCGGTAAAATAGTTGAGGGCCAGACCGGTTGACTTGGAGGCATCGTTCACGGCATTGATGAACTGGCCTTCGTACAGTTTCTCGCCGGTAATTGTGACGATTCCGTTCACTTTCTGCACCATATGCACCCTGGGCGTGTTCACGAAGGGCGAAGCGGCCTGGAGGATGTCGTTCATATTGTAGCGGTACAGACCGGAGAATGTGGTCACGAAAGGACAGTATTTCTCGCCTTCCTTCAGCTCGTGCAGCTGGTAGAAAGGAGCCGCTGGATCGTCAAACTCTTCGGCTTTCTTGAACTCATAATAGTGCATATGAGGGAAAAGCGCCGTCTCGATGGTGTCGTCGAGGACAAGTCCGGCACGACACTCGGATGAGAAATAGGCGAATTCCTGGTGCAGCATTGCATCGGGATAGCAGCCTTTCAGCTTGTCGAGATAAATCTGCGTATTGCCGCATTTCCAGGTTGTAAGCAGCTGGAGGTTGGGCCAGAAGTGTTTGGGCAGGACCTGTCCGTATTTCTCCTTCAGTTCGCGTAGTTCGGCAGCGCGCTCGGGATTGGGTTTGAAATAGGGGGCGCAAGCCTTGCGGATGTCATCGGGAATGCTGACCTTGTCGGACAGGGTTCCGTTCTCAATGTCCTTGACATACTCGTCCCACCATACGTCCACGTTGTGCTGCATCTCCACCATGGTGGAAGGGTTGGCGGCAACGACCAGAGTGACGTTCCTCTCTATGCCCATACGCATTATGGCATAGTTGCGTGCCGTATAGTCATCAATGTTGAATATGGCGGAAGGGGAAGCGTACAGAGCCCTCACGAAACCGGGGCAGCGGGCCTGGGTGAAACCTGATACTGAACCGTAGATGGTGCCGTCCGGAGTATAACCCTCAATCTGCTTGCCCACGACGGACACGATGTAACCGCGGTAAACCTTGGGACGGTTCTTGATGAAATTGAAGAGCCACACCTTGTTCATCTTTCCGTACACCTTGTCAAGATATGCGGCTGAAATGGGTATCCACTTGGGTTCGCCGGTCGCGCCGGAGGTGGTGGCGTAGAGCATGGGACGTCCCTGGAACAGAACGTCAGCCTCACCGTCCTTCATTCTGTTCACGTAAGGGCGGTAATCTTCGTACTCGGAGGGTTTGATGCACTCCTGGTAACGTTTGTACAACTCAACGTCATCAGCGGCTTCGAGAATGTACGAGAACTTGTGCTCACGGCCGAAAACCGTATCCTTTCCATATTCGAGAATGGCACGGAGCGTCTTCTCCTGTGATTTTCGGGGATCCCTGCTTGCGCATTTGAGCTTCAGGTACTGTATTCCCCCGGCCATCCCGAGCAGCAAGTTCGGAACGAATGCCGAATGTGTATCCTGGTTTACTTTCATATTGAATTGGTTTTAGTTTTCCTGTTGGTTGCCTTCCTGACGAAGATGGTGTATGACGTCGTGATGCTCCTCGTTCTGGGCCAGCACGTTGGGTTTGAAGCGCGAAGCGTCGCGATGGTTGCGGTTCAGGATGAACTCCTTGAATTTCTGGAACGAATCCCTCTGGAGCAGGAACACTTCCGGATTCTTCAGACGGAAACTATTGCGCTTGCTTTCGTATTCAATGTTCAGTTTCTTCAGATTCTCGTCCACGATGGCAGCGAAAGCATTCGCCTTCCTCTGTGTAACCCTACCGTTCTCGAACTCGAAATACCAGTCATAGCATCCTTTTGACAGATTCACGTACCCGGTGTAATAGTTGAGTTTCATTCCGGTGGACTCCTGAGCCTTGTCCACAGCGCTGATAAACTGCTCCTCGTAAAGTTTCTCGCCCGTAATGGAGACTATGCCGTTGGCTTTGCGCACCATATGGACACGGGGGCTTTTGATGAAATTCGAACCCACCTGGATTATGTCGTTCATGCTGTAGCGGTAAAGGCCGCTGAAGGTGGTCACGAAGGGGCAGTACCTCCCGCCCTCCTTCAATTCGTGAAGGCAATAGAAGGGAGCCTTGGGGTTATCCATATCCTTCTCCTTCTTGAACTCGTAGAAATGCATATGCGGCATCAGAACGCTGTCGATACCTTCCTCTATGGCAAGTCCCGCACGGCATTCAGTGGAGAAATACCCCAGCTCCAGATGGCAGGTATTCTCCGGGAAGAAATCGGCCATCTGCTTGAGATATATGCTGGTGTTGCCGCATTTCCAGGTGCATATGATCTGCAGGTCCGGCCAGAAATGCTTGGGAAGGACCCTTTCGTACTGCGACTGCAGTGCACGCAGCTCGAATGCTCTCGTATGATTGGGCTTGAGCAAAGGTTCCACGGCCTCACGCACCTCGGGCGGAACATCGACCTTGCCGGTCAGCGTGCCGCCGCCTATGTCGGTGATGAATTCGTCCAGCCACTTGTCCACCACGTTCTGCAGTTCCACCACGGTGGAAGGGTTCGGGGTGACGTAGAGTGTGACATTCTGTTCTATCGCCAGGCGCATCAGCACATAGTTGCGTGTCGCATAATCATCTATTGTATAGACTATGGAAGGTATTACGTATCTGTCCTGAACCAGTGTAGGAGTACTCTTGTTGGTATAGCTCGACACCGAACCGAGCATCGTGCCGTCAGGAGCCAGTCCTTCCGTCTGCTTGCCCACCACCGTGAAGACCTTGCCGGAGAAGACCCTGGGTCTGCAGGTCATGAAGCTGTACATCCATACCAGCGACATCTTCCTGTAGATGCCGTTCAGGTAAAGGTCGGAAATGGGGACGAACTTGGGAGAAGCGCTGCTGCCGGACGTGGTCGCGTAAAGCAGCGGATGTCCCGGAAACAGTATGTCAGCCTCACCCTGCATCATACGGTTCACGTACGGACGGAAATCCTCGTACTCGGCCGGCTTGTTGTATTTGCGGTAGAGCGAATAAAGTTCTTTTTCGGAGCGGGCTTCCAATATCTTGTCGAAATGGTGCTCCTTTCCATATTCAGTCTCCCTGGCATTCTCAAGTATGGATCTGAGTGTGCGCGTCTGCGCAAGTCTCGGGAAAGTGCACGCCTGACGAAGACGGCTTATCTCCGGGCCGCCCTTGACCCCTATGCCCGTATTTACGACCAGGCCTATTCCTTTGTCTTTAGGACTCAAGCGCATAAGTTCAATTCATTTGTATCATTCTTTGGAACCAGTAAGAAGCTCATATTGGAAGCTTCGGCACCGGCCCCGTCGGTATCTTCCCTGTCACCCACCATAAGTATCTGCTCAGGCTCGAGTTCCAGCTTCCTGGCAATATACAGGAAAGCCTTGCGGCAGGGCTTGCAGCCGCCTGCCGTGGGGGCATCCACAATAAGGTCGAACGAGTCCGGCGAAATGTCTATGGCCTTGAGCTTCTCGCGTATGAAACTGTACTCGGAGAAACAGACCAGTTTGACACCCTCTTCCCTCAGGGAACTGAGGGTGCTGTCCACCCATGGTTTCTTGTGGAAATGACGATGCAGCATCTTTACCTGAAGAGGCATATACTTGCTCCAGTACCAGGCTGACACCTTGTCCTCGGACTTGCCCGTAGTGGCGGCCATCCTTCGGAAGAGCTCCTTGTATGTGGAACCTTTGGTTCCGTAGTAACGGCCTGACATATGATAGCGGCACAGGCGCTCGGAATACAGATAACGAAGATGGCAGAGGCTGTTCAACACTACATATCTGGCAAGCTTGGTGTTGTCGTACAACGTACCGTCAAGGTCGAAGATTACTGCTTTGTATTGCATCGGGGGAGTTTAATCTCTTGAAGCCGGCCAGCTGTTTTCAACTATTCCGGCAAGTGAACATATTGAGGCGTGGGTTGCACGCAGGAGTCTGTCAACTTCTTCCCTGCGCGGCTTCGTCGCGTCGGGGAAAATCGGTTCGCCGATCCTGACCGTAATGAGCGGCAGCCTGGCGGGGCCCGTCAAACGGAAGAAACCGGTACGGGGACGGTAAGTCAAGGCAATGGGCAGGATGGGACAATTCCACTTGTATGCCATTGTGAAGGCGCCTTTCTGGAAGGGGCGCAGGGGCTTGTAGAAGTGCCAGTTCCTGGCTTCCGCAAAGATGTGCACCCAGTCCTTCCTGGCATGCAGGGTATCGAACGCTTCGTTGAATTTCTTGGTGGCGCTGATGGTGCCGTCGGCGAGAGGTATGCCTCCGAAATGGGTAAGATGCCAATGGCTCTTGCCGTTGATATGGTCGGAAAGCATAGGAATCCAAAGTCTGTGATTGAGACAGAGCGCGATGGCCATACCGTCCCAGACATAACAGTGGTTGGCCACGCTCATTATGCCGTCGGAAAATTCCTTCCTGTACTTCCGGAGAATGTCACGGCCTTCGAATCTGAGTCCGAAGCGCAAACGGTTGATAAGTCCGTATACGGTGTGTATCATAAAATACACGAAACCCCTCTGAATCCTGAACAGGAAGCTGTCATCGATGAAAGCGTAATTCTCGTCGAATTTGAGGTCCCTTACCTTGACGGCGGGGACCAGACGGGCATCGGGGTCGTCCTCGGGATACTCCATTCCTATGTCCGGAACGTAAACGCCCTCTTCAAGCTTCAGGTCCCTGTATCTTTTGTTCTCTAATACAGACATTTCGGTTTCAGTTATCCTGCAAATATAGCAAAATTTTTGATATTGCGGATTATTGGCTAAATTTGCTTTTGATATGGACATTACACGATATTTTCAAGTCGCAGGACATACGTTCAGCCTGCGTTTTCCGGAGGAAGGTACATTGTGGAAGTTCCTGGCCAAACAGTACGGACCGTTCGAAGCAACCGCCGCCGTATGCCCGCAGGAAAAACTCCTGTTCAGCCTGGGTCTGACGGACGTCATACCCGGCGGGAAAAGGGAGTGCGTGTATGACGTGCCTACGGAAAAAGGCGAGACCGCCATACGTCTTTTCAGGCTTGATTCCGGATGGATTTTCGAGATAATGAAAGACAGCGACAGTCCGGTATGCGCAAGTGTAATAACGGACTCTGATTTCAGAAACTCCCGCCTCAAGCTCGAGTCGGAAACTCCTGCCGACGTCCTGTTCTGCGTCAACAACGCGGCGATGCTCCTTTTTGCATTCGCGTCAGCCCCGCACGCAACACTGGCCTTTCACGCTTCCGTCATAGAGAACGGAGGACGCGCGTACCTGTTCCTGGGCAAGAGCGGCACAGGCAAGAGCACACACAGCAGTTTGTGGCTCAAACACATAGACAGGAGTTCGCTGATGAACGACGACAATCCCGTAGTGCGCTTGTGGTCCGACGGAAGGATTATGGCCTACGGCTCGCCCTGGAGCGGCAAGACCCCCTGCTACAAGAATGTCAGCGCGCCTGTCGGGGCCTTCGTCCAGATAAAGCAGGCTCCTGAGAACTCCATATGCAGGATGGGTGTCCTGGACGGCTATGCGTCCATCCTGTCTTCCGTCAGCGGGCTGAAAAACGGCCGGTGGAAGATGGCGGACGATATCAACGATTCAATTTCCGGCCTGCTGGAATCCATACCCTGCTGGGCTCTGAGCTGTCTCCCCGATCGGGAAGCGGCCGAGCTGTGTTACAGAACGATAACAAAGTAAATAATAAAGATTATGGCACTGATTGATGACATCATTTCCCGCGCAAAGTCCAACAGACAGCGCATCGTGCTTCCCGAATCATTGGAAGAAAGGACAATAACCGCCGCTGACAAAGCGATAGCGGACGGAATCGCAGAAATCATACTCATTGGCAACAGGGACGAGATTCTCGCAAAGGCGGCAAGCCTCGGACTTGAAAACATAGGCAAGGCCACGATAATCGACCCCGCTACAAGCGAAAAGACCCAGGAATACATACAGTTGCTGTATGAACTCAGAAAGGCGAAGGGGATGACTCCCGAGCAGGCAGAGCAGCTCGTACGCAACAACCCCCTGTACTTCGGATGCCTTATTATCAAGAACGGTGATGCCGATGGACAGATAAGCGGTGCACTCTCGACCACAGGCGAAACCCTGCGTCCCGCATTGCAGATAATCAAATGCGCCCCCGGCATCAGCTGTGTCAGCGGAGCGATGCTTATGATAACAAAGACTCCCCAATACGGCGAAGACGGTGTCCTCGTCATAGGTGACGTAGCCGTAACCCCGGCCCCCGATGCAGCCCAGCTTGCCCAGATAGCCGTCTGCACGGCACGTACGGCACGCAGCGTGGGTGGCTTCAAGGAGCCCAGAGTTGCAATGCTTTCATTCTCCACCAAAGGCTCTGCAAAGCACGAAGTGGTGGACAAGGTAGTGGAAGCCACACGCCTTGCAAAGGAGCTGGATCCCGACATCAATATTGACGGTGAACTCCAGGCCGATGCCGCCCTCGTTCCTTCAGTGGCAACAAAGAAGGCCCCCGGCTCTGAAATCGCCGGAAGGGCCAACACATTGGTATTCCCCAACCTGGAAGTCGGCAATATCGCCTACAAACTCGTGCAGCGTCTCGGAGATGCCGAGGCCATCGGCCCCATTCTCCAGGGTATTGCGCGTCCCGTAAACGACCTGAGCCGCGGATGCAGCGTGGATGACATCTACAAGATGGTAGCCATCACCGCCTGCCAGGCTATGGACGCTATTTAACGGCCTTGGTCTGCTTCTTGCCGGCCATTGCGTTGAAGATATTGCAGATATCACTGCCAAGCACTCTTTCAGTCTTGCTGATGACGGGGTAGTAATCGTTTGAAAGCTGCCCCATTGCGCTGTTGACGCGACGGTGCTGGAAATGGAATATCTTCTTTCCCTTGCCGTCCTTGCAGGTGCCGGCCAGTTCCGTGGACTGTGCGCCGGCACCGAATCCTCCCCAGGCACGTGCAGCGCGAGAGCCCTGGTCAAAGGACACTATGTCCAGATCCAGGACGAGGGCTTTGTCCGTCAAACCTGCGGGAAGAGCCTTTACAATGTTGATTTCCAAATTCTTGTACCTGGCAGAAATCTGATGCTTGATATGCTCGGGAAACTCATTGATTGCCTTGCGCATCTTGGCGACCTCATTGTCCTTGCCGGTGATGACCAGGCCTGACTCCTTGATAGGAAGAATGTAAAGCTGGGTATAATCGTCCAGGTTGATGCTGTTGTAAACCTCAACCTTGTCCACATCGTACCAATCGGTGTGAACCTCCTGCGCATTTGCTCCGACAAGAGTTGATGCGAGAATGACTGCAGAAAACAAAATTCTTTTCATTGCCGTTTAATTGATTGGTTAATAATTTCAAAACAAGTTCTAAATTCCGCTGAATGAACTGAATCCTCCGTCTACCGGAAGTATGACACCGGTCACGAAGCTTGCAGCGTCACTGCACAGAAACTGTGCCGCACCGTTCAGCTCCGTGATGTCGCCGAACCTTTTCATCGGGGTTTTGTTAAGCACCTTGACAGACCTGTCGGTAAGGGAACCGTCAGGATTCAGGAGCGCAGCCCGGTTCTGCTTCCCGATGAAAAAACCGGGAGCAAGAGCGTTCACGCGTATCTTCTCTCCGTATTTGACTGCCATTTCCGCAGCCAGCCAGCGCGTGAAATTGGAAACGCCCTCCTTGGCCGCTCCGTACCCGGCTACACGGCTCAAAGCATCATAGGCTGCCATAGACGATATGTTGAGTATGCAGCCGTAACCCTGAGCGGCGAAGATTTTCGTGAATACGTGGCAGGGATAAACCGTGCCGTTGAGGTTGAGGTCGAGCACCTTGTCCCAGTCCTCGAGCTTCATGTCCCAGAAATTCTGGTCGGGCATCACATTAGCGCCGGCTACGTTGCCGCCGGCCACGTTGATGAGTATGTCCACCTTGCCGTAGGCTTTGACGATTTCATCTGCAATCTCCGATACCGCTCCGGTATCCATAACGTTGCAGGCATAGGCAGAAGGCTTGCCGCCCAGAGCCTTGAGTTCCTCCGCCACGGGGCCGGCCTGTTCGGGCCTGTGGACCAATGCCACCACGTCAGCCCCCTGTGAGGCGAAATGGCGTGCAAGAGAACCTCCCAGAACGCCGGCGGCACCGGTTATGACGGCCACCTTTCCGGCAACTGAATACATTTCGTTCATTTATTTTGTGTTTAATTCGTTTTCAACTGCGGCCATCATTCCTGTAACCTGGCCAAGAGCCCACATCCTTCCGTAGAAACCGTAACCGGGATTGTAGCCGCCTTCGGCATCCCCGAGTATGTTCTTTCCGTGGTCCACCCTCATCGGAAGTCCTATGCCGCCATTGGCGTTGCGGCGTCTTTCCTCCCTGGTGAAAATCCTGCACAGTTCCACCAGGTTGGCCCTTCCTGCCGTATGAGGAGCCTCGATGAAATTGCCTCCGTCCAGCACGTTGCAGGAGCGCAGATGCACGAAATGGGTACGCGGGGCGAACTCACGGGCCATCTCCACTACATTGTTGCGGGAACCGGCCGACAACGAACCGGCGCAGAAGGTCAGGCCGTTGTGAGGGTTGTCCACAGCGCCGAGGAACCATCTGATGTCATCCCTGGACGTGATTATGCGCGGCAGTCCGAACACCTTGTCCAGAGGCGGATCGTCGGGATGTATGCACATATTTATGTCCCACTCGTCGCAGACGGGCATTATCGCGGCAAGGAAGTAACGCAGGTTCTCCCTGAGCGCGTCACGGTCTATGCCCTTGTACAGGTCCAGCAGGGACTTGAACTTGCGGACGGGCTCACGGTCCCCTTCGCTGATGTTTCCGTTCACGAAGCCCTGCGTCTTCACTATTATGTTTTCCACCAGGGTATGCCTGTCTCCGTCGGTCATAACCTTGTCCAGCTCCTCTACCTTGGCGACTATGTCAGCGGGGAAATCCGCGGCAGCGCCTTCGCGGGCGAGTATCTTGATGTCGAAGTAGGCGAAGCGCACATAATCGAAGTACAGCGAAGTCGTGCCATCCTCCCACTTGTGCTCCAGGTCGGTCCTTGCCCAGTCGAGCACCGGCATGAAGTTGTAGCATACCGTTTTGACACCGCATTTTCCGAGATTGGCAAGGCTGACCTTGTAATTCTCAATCAGAGCGTCCCTTTCCGGGCCCGCATATTTAATGGCCTCACAAACGGGAAGACTCTCGACTACGGACCACCGCATCCCGTAACTCTCTATGTATGAGCACAGGTCGCGTATGGCTTCCTCAGTCCAAATCTCTCCGTTGGGCACGTCGTGCAGGGCGGTCACTATGCCCTCCACGCCGATCTGCCGCAGCATCGCAAGGGTAATCCTGTCCTTGCGGCCGAACCATCTCCAAGTTTTTTCCATCAACTGTGTATTGTTTGTTTCAATTTTATCCTTTTCAACGAGTCAAGCGGTATTTCCGGTTTCTGCACATCCTGCGGGACCTCCAGTCCGGAGAATTCACCGAAGTACTGCAGACACGCGTCACGCCACCAGCGCGCATCCTTTTCCTGCGTCACCAGAGTCTGCATCACAGACTCCCACAGTTCCTTTTCCACATAGGGTTTCAGACTTTCCCACAACTCAACGTTGCAGCGGGCCTGTCTGCATCCTCTGTCGTAGTGGAGGCACAGTTCATCCCAAAGGCTGCGGCCCGATTTCATCACATAATCCCAGGGAAGATGATGGAACCACAACAACAGGTTCTCGGGGCAGGACTCCACAGAGTCATACTGCCTGCACAGAGCCTCGGGATACTGGGCAACGTTACCGCTTCCCTTCATCGTGCGGTCGAATCCTATGCCTTCTGCGGATGCCTTGTGGTAATAGGGCGGAGTCCAGTCGGGACGGCACCATTGGGGCGCATACCAGGGTTCGGGACCGTAATGGTGGTCGCCGGCAAAGATGTGGTGAAGCCCGAGAGGCATCATGTAATCCACAACCATCTCGCGGGAGGACAGCATCATCCCCTTCACAGGTTCCACGAATTTCACGGTAAAACGTCTTTCGCCGCACCACCAGGGCTTACGGAAGGTGCCGCGTATCCATTCCTCCGCAATTTTATCGCTGTCAAGCGTGGGGTCCCAGGCAAGGCGTCCGAACGCATACCAGTTGGCCTGGGCGAACACCTGACCGCACCAAAGAGGTGAATCACCTACGTTGGCAACTCCGGCAAAGGCCGGGAATGGAGCCTTCAGACCGTTGTTGCGCAGCGTATCCAGACACTCCTTCCACATAGGAGCAAGATAGCACATCTGCTTGTCCTGTCCCGTGTATTCCTGGGTAATCTGGAATTCGGGCATAACCGCAGTCTTTTCCATCGCCCAGAACAGAGGGCTGACAGGCTCGCGCGGCTGGAAATCCACGGGACCGTTCTTGATCTGTATTATCACATTGTCCCTGAACAGGCCGTCCAGAGGCTGGAATTCCTCATAAGCCTGGCAGGCACGGTCCGGGCTGTCGGGAGCGTATACGAAGGAACGCCACATCACGATGCCTCCGAAAGGGGCAAGCGCATCTGCAAGCATATTGGCCCCGTCCACGTGGGTCCTGCCGAAATTCTGCGGACCCGGCTGGCCCTCGCTGCTGGCCTTGACCAGAAAACCTCCGAAATCCGGTATCCTGCCATATATGTACGAAGCCTTGCTCTTCCACCAGTCAGCCACGCACTCATCGAGGGGATCGGCCGTGGGAAGCTCACCCAGGGCAAGCGGAGAGGCGAAGTTCACGGACAGGTAAACCCTCATTCCGTAAGGTCTCAGTATGTCGGCTATCGCACGGACACGCTCCAGATGCAGGCTGTCCAGTATGGCGGGGTTGGCGTTCACGTTGTTCAGCACCACTCCGTTGATGCCTATGGAACGGTTCAGCCGGCCATAGTCCTCTATCTTTCCGACGGGAATCTCATCCGAGGTCCACTGCCATATGCTGTGGCCGGCATAGCCACGTTCCACACTGTCGTCCAGATTGTCCCAGTGATCAAGTATGCGGTATTTGCAGGCAGGTTCACCCTCAGGCTCGGGAACGCCGCAGGAAAGCCACAGCAGGCCTTCCTTTTCTCCACGGCAGCCTGCGAGCAGCAGCGGGAGAAGCGATGCGGCAATCAGTTTGGTTTTCATTGCACTCCTTTGGCTTCGTTTTCAAGTATGAGTTTCACCACCCTTTCTCCAAGAGTCTTCTTGTCCTGGGGGTGAATGTCGTTCCATTCTCCCAAGTCGCGGTTGGGCACAAGATATACGTTGTCCATTTCCTCGGCGAGCTGCCTCTGCAGGTCCTGCAGTTTCACCCATCCGCTGGTAGCGGCGGTTTCAAGTTCGGAATGCTCGAAAGCCGCCAGCTCAACTATATAGAAAGGAAGCGTCGGGTTGTGGAAATGCTCGCGCCAGGACAGTATCATAGCCTTGAGCAGTTCTGCATAGTTGTCAGGACGGCCGGCATTGGATTCTCCCTGATACCATATTACGCCCTTGGGGCATTCGGTGATGGGAGCTATCATTGCATTGTACAGGCCGGAAGGCTTGTACTGCAGGAATATCTGGTTGTCGCGGCGGTGCATCTTCCTGCCCGCCTTGTGCTGCCATCCCTCCAGCAGGCTGACCTTGCCCTTCACTGTCTCAAGGCAGTACTGCTTGTCGGGAACGAAAGCCGCACCGTTTTCCGCTGCGTACAGGTGCACCTCCACCACATTCTTTCCGGGTTTGAGGTATTCGGCGGGCACCCTGTAATTGCGCGGAGGATACATATAGGTTATGTTGCCTACGAAATGTCCGTTCACGAACGTGGAGTCCGCATCGCGCATTGCGCCGAGATGCAGAACCGCATCACCCTTGCACTGGGCGGAGGTCAGCCTGACAGTGTTGCGCAGATAATGGCTGCCGAACACCTCGTGGCCGTCTTCATAGCCCCAGTCCGAAAACATGTCTATTTCCTCCCACCTGGCATCGGCGTTTGCGGGCAGGGCGTTGTGCTCGGCCTGCCAGTCGACGTAGAGATGGGCGTTATGATAAATCGTCCTGGCCATCCAGGCGCTGTCCCTGCATTCCAGAAGTTCCTTCTGGGCATAATCCGGAAGGTCTTCCGCTCTCATCCAGGCCTCGACGGGAGAACCTCCGACAGACGAATTCAGCATCCTGACCTTCCTGCCGTCAGCCTCCGCCAGACCCTTGGCCACGAAATAGCACAGGGCACCCCACGACTGAGCCTTCGCGGGACTGTCCAGTATCTCCCATTCACAAGCCGGCAGCGCTTTCTGAGGCCAATTGAAATTGTAGGCTATCGGAACCTTCATATAGCTGATGGAGGGATTGGTGTAATCCTTCACGTCAGAAGCCACGACGTCCATGCAGCGCTTCACGGGAAGTTCCATATTGGACTGACCGGAGCAGAGCCACAATTCCCCTTCCTGGGCTCCGAGTACAGCCTGAAACATCAGGACTGAACAAAATGTCAAAAGTATGCGTTTCATATTCTGCAATTAATGTCTTCTGCCTGGGGATTCGCGGGAGTAAAGATATTCTTTTCTGAAACCGCCGAAATCAACCACTATTTTCTCGAGGACCAGACCCGGGTCCAGAGGACGTATCACAATGTCCCTGTACTCCCCTTCTCCCGTCATATCCAGTCTCACGACCTTCTCTATCACGCGTGATGCCACAGTAGGGTAAGTCAGCCGATAGATGTTCTCCGGCTCTTCGTTCAGCTCCCCGTTGAAATTCACTTCCACACCATCGCTTCCTTCAAGGCCCACCACATACCTGTGGCCGGATTTTCTGCTGAAGGCAAGCGTGGAGGAGCATATGACGTGCACTTCGGCGGTGCCCGCCCCCTCAGGTATCCTGACCCTGTAGCTTATCGACGAGCCGTCAACCTCCGCGTTGTAGGGTTGCAGACTGATTCCGCTGCGAGTCCTCCCCATATAGGGTATTACAGTCCAGGCGGCGCCGGCGGCATCGACGGCGGACCAGTAATGTTCGGCATCGATGACGGCCACACCGTCACGGCTTTCGAACTCATAGCCCCCTTTCATTC
This sequence comes from Bacteroidales bacterium, assembly GCA_024401635.1. Lineage (GTDB taxonomy): Bacteria > Bacteroidota > Bacteroidia > Bacteroidales > UBA932 > Cryptobacteroides. The sequence continues at coordinate 10,146 of JAKSKP010000004.1, read as the reverse complement.
CGGAGATATCACCGAAGCGGAAGATTTCGGGCAGGGTGTCGGCAGGGAACGAGTCGTTCCAAATGGTATACCCTATATGCTTCTGCGTCATCATACCGTCCCACTTGCCTCCGGCTATATCCTTGTTGTACGAACGGCACAATGAGGCGTCGCGCCTGAAAGCGGCTTCCGTTCTGTCCGCCCAGAGGTTTGCCTCAGGATTGTTCTCCGAATACAGTTTGTGGTTCATCGCCTGGGAGTAATACATATCGTACAGATTCGACAGGGCCTGTACAGGGAAGAGAATGAGCTCGGCATACGCATCCGCATATGCATCGGGCAAAACTCTGTCAAGCCGCAGGGCCCTTGTCTCCAGGGACATAAGTTCGTCACGTACCGCACGCCACTCCCCTGTTTCCAGATTATAGGTATTGCGGTCCAGCATCTCCGGAGTCACGCGTCCCGCATACTGGCTGTAAAGGTTCAGGATATCGGCGGCCTCGGCGGCATATCCGGTTCCGAACTGTTCGGCACAGAAGGCTTCCGTATGGTCAAGAAGGTTGGAGGCGGAGTAACGGTCCGGTGACCAGGCCATATCGAAGAACAGGGATATGGGATACTCCATAGGCTTGAGGTCACCGACGTTCAACACCCACAGTCTGTCGACTCCGTACTGCCAGGTCAGTTCAAGCTGGTCCCACATATGCTGTATCGGGGTGACGTTCAACCATTTGGTGTTTCTGGGAGCACCTACGTAATCCACGTGATAGTACATTCCGAAGCCACCTTTATGCCCTTTGAGCTCTTCCGCAGACGGCAGACGGCGTATGTCGCCCCAGTTGTCGTCACTGAGCAGTATGATGGCATCGTCGGGAACTTTCATCCCCTTGTCATAATAGCGCTGCACCTCCTTGTAGAGGGCCCAGACCTGCTGGCGTTCCGCAGCCGGACGGCCGGTGATACGGCTTATGATACGCCTCTGGTTGGCAACTATTCTCTCAAGCAGCTTTATTGTAGCGGAATCGTTCGGGACGAATTCATTGTCGTGTCCCTCCCTGGCCCCCATTGCAGTGTCACCGTCCCCGCGCATTCCTATGGTTATCAGATCCTCGGTATCCTTCGCCCTGGACATCCCCTCGGCGAAGAACCTGTCCAGAACCTTCCTGTTGGTCGTGTAGTCCCAGGCACCGTAGCTGTCGCGGTGGCGGGCCCACTCCTGATGGTTGCGGGCCATGGGCTCGTGATGCGAAGTACCCATTATCACGCCCATTCTGTCGGCGGTGGCACTGTTCAGCGGATCGTCCGCATAGAACGCCCAGCCCCACATCGCCGGCCACATGAAATTGCCCTTGAGGCGCAGTACCAGTTCAAAAACCTTCTCATAGAATTCGTGTCCGCCGTAATCGGTGCCGAAAGTGTTCTTCACCCAGGAAGTAAGGCAGGGAGCCTCGTCATTGAGGAAAATCCCGCGATATCTGACCGCAGGTTCCCCTTCCGTGAACGATCCCGGAACAACACAGACAGCATCCCTGTGCTCAACGGGCACGTCGGCCCACCAGTACCAGGGCGATACGCCCATCTGACGCGAAAGCGAATATATGCCGTATATGGCGCCCCGCTTGTCGGACCCGGCGATGATAAGCCTGCCGTCACGGGCAATCATAAGGTATTTCTCACGGCATCCCGCAAGAGATGAAAGTTCATCCTTGGAAAGCAGCGAGCGTATGGTCTGTCCCTTGTCCACACTTCCGACCGCAACATTCCATTCCCCGGCATCGCACAGGGACGCATCCTTTCCGCAGACACGGCCGAAATCACGTGCGAGATTGCCAGCCGCAATCCTGACCCCCTCCCAATCGTCGCTGCCACAGAATATCACGGCAGGGGAAGATGTCGAATGAACGGCAAAGGAGCCTTCGCAACTGGAGCCACAAACCAGAGCGTCGCGCGACCGGACAGGGAAACACGACAGGAAAAAAGACAGTGCAAGTATGGTTCTCTTCAGCATAATGACACAAATATAAGGTTTAGGAATGAACTATGAATCGGAATTCAGCTCAAATTGTTGAAGAAATGACACATCATCGGTCCCCTGATACCTTGAAACGAATTCCCTCGGGGACATCCCCATATATTCCCTGAACGAATTGGAGAAATGGGAAAGCGACGAATAACCGACGCGGAATGCCACTTCCGAGACGTTGACGTTGTTCTTTGCGAGCAGATAAGCCGCCTGTCTGAGACGGACGTTGCGGATAAGCACGCTCGGCGACGTTCCGACAAGTTCCTTGAGCTTCCTGTTGAGATGAACCCTGCTTATGCCGGCCTCCCTGCACAAGGTCTCCACAGACAGGTCCTGATTGTCTATGTTCTGTTTTATGACCTCAAGCACCTTCGAGACAAGCCTGTCGGAAGCAGTGCTTATCTTGATTCCGGCAAAATCATAGACCAGGCTGTTGTCTCCGCGTGCCCTGATCTGATGCCTTATGGATATCGCCTGAGTCAGGCTGCTCTTGAGATAATCCATTGACACCGGCTTCGTGAGCACCCTGTCCGCCCCGCTGTCCACAACGCTCTTCACGGATGCATCCTCCTCCATTTTCCCGGTCAGGATCAGCACGGGTATCAGGGCCGTATCCGGGTTGTTCCGTATATTCCTGCACAGTTCGTCGCCGCCCATACCTTCCATTGCAAGGTCGGAAAGCACGGCATCCGGTTTCACGGTCTCCACGGCTGCAAGCGCCTTGGCCGCATCGGAATAGGCTATTACATTGAACTGCCGGGACAATTCCCCGTTAAGATATGCAAGGAAATCGGCGTCATCGTCGACAATGACTATGGTCTTCCTGTTCCTGACGCTCTTGTGAGTCTCCATCGCGGCCTTCTCCAAGTCAGCCACATCCCTGGGACCGGTCACGTACAGGTCTTTGTGATGAAGGGTCTCGTTGAGCTCCTGTCTGCTCAGATGGTCCTTGCCGCAAGGCAAATATACCGAGAAGCAGACTCCTGACTCCATATTCTCGGCCACAATCCTGCCGTGATGCTTCTCCACCAGCATCTTTGCAAGGTTCAATCCGACTCCGGTGCCTTTCACAGCCTCCTGTGGAGACGTCTGGAAGAAACGCTCGAATACCCTCTCCAGGTCCTTGGGATCCAGATGGCTGCCGGAATTGTACACGCCTATCCTCACATATTCGGCTACCGCAGAGGGCAGCAGGCCGTCATTCTGCATCGGAATGGAGACACTGATGCGTATTTCGCCACCTTCCGGGGTATGCTTGAACGCATTGGATATTACGTTGAAGAGCATCTTGTCAAAATTGCCCTGGTCAACCCAAAGCACATTCTCCTCCAAAGGCGATTCCAGCGTGAAATTCACGCCTTCCGACTGGGCCAGCTGCTCGAAGGGCTGCATGATGTCCCTTATGAAAGGGATTATGTCTGTCTGACGGAAATTCAGAATCAGCTTTCCGGAGTCAATCTTGCGTATATCCATCAACTGGTTCACTATCCTGTTTATACGCAAGCAGTTGCGATACATCAGATTATATTTGTCCTTGAGTGCCGGATCATCCGTCTGCTCCCTCATCATCTTTAGCGGGCTCATAACCAGGTTCAGGGGAGTCCGTATCTCGTGGGTGAAATCGGTGAACATATCCAATCTCATACGGTTGAGCGTGCTTGCTGCACTTCTGCGCCTCCACAACACAGTCATCACTGCCATAGCCACGACAATCAGCGCATATATGAGCATGGCCCACCAGGTAAGGAACCACGGAGGAAGGACGTACAGGCCCAGCGACACTCCAGACGACTTTCTGCCACCTTCGTAATAAGCCTCCACACAGAATTCGTACTTGCCGAATGGAAGATTGGTATAGGAAGCCCGACGGGTACCGAAATCCTCCACCCAGTCCCTGTCGAAGCCTTTCATCATATAACGGTAACGCACCCTCTGCGGGGTTGTGTACTCCATCGCGGAATAGGAAATGGAGAAAACCTTATCCCTGTTCCTTATCTTTACGGGATTCCCCGTCAGAAGCAGCGAATCGCATTGCCTGTCCATAATGTCGAGTCCTGTCAGCCGCAGACTCCGCGGGCTCTCATCCGTATTTCCGAAATGCGAATCCGATATGACGGTGACTCCCTTCATCCCTCCGAGATATACGTTCCTGTCCGTCCTGTACACCGCAGCCCTCCTGAACTCGTTGCCCTGCAGCCCGTCATAGGAATAATAGTTGATTATCTCACCGTCGGAAATACGCGACAGCCCGTTGGCTGTGGTAGCCCATATGTCATCGTCGAAGCCTTCCACCAGGCCCATCACCACATTGTCGACGAGCCCGTTCTCCACTCCGATATGGCCCACCTGCCCCGTCTTCGGATCATATGATATTATGCCCTGCCTGGTACCGGCCAATATCTTCCCCTGCCTCTGTATGCAGGACAGGATAACCGTATTCTTCACGGCGCTTCCCTCCAGTTCGTCCAGCAGGATATTATACCTGTACAGCCCCGTCACCGAGCCTATCCACAGATTGCTGCCCTGCAGTGACACGTCTTCCGGCCACTTCACGCCGTCATCATCAATGATTTTCCTTATTGCGCCGGAAGAGGCATCCGCGACGGCCACGCCGCCGCCGAACATACCTATATACATTACGTCATTCTCCGCATCATACCGCAGAAGGCTTATTTTGGAAGAGGGCAGACTGTCGGCATAACGATACGGGACAATGCTGCCGGAGGACTGTCTGATGAAGATGCCGTCCAGGTACGTACCTATCCACAGCCGGCCCTGGCCGTCAAGGGAAACGGCCATTATCGAATCATTCGTCAGACCACAGTTGGAGGACGTGAACGACTCCCGCGGATATCCATCTTTCAGCCTGTACAGACCGGCGCCGTCAGTGCCTATCCAGACAACCGATCCGTCGCTGGCAAAGCTTGTCACACAGGACGGGAATTCGTAGGAGAAGAAGCCGTAAACCATTCTCGGAAGAACCAGTATGCCTGTCTGATAGGCCCCCACCCATACATTCCCCTGGCTGTCCCTGAGGATGCAATGTATCTTCCAATGGCTCAAATCGTAGAAAACGTTGGGGAAAAGCCCGTCCCTGATGCATTCCTGCTCCATATCGAAGATTTTCAAACCGTTGTTCTCCGTACCTACTGTCAAATAGCGTCTGCCGTTATCAATGCACAGGAGCAACGACGTTGCGGATGCATTCGCCTTTCCCAGCAATGCCGCCCGACGCATGGACATCGATGAGGATTCCAGCACATATATGCCGTCAGACGCCGCAAAATACATCCTTCCTTCAGTCTCATCCTCTATTATGTCGTTGATATACAGATCTCTGCCTCCGTTCGGAACGGAATTGTCGAAGTGGAGGGCATCCAGCTGTCTGCCCGTCCTGCCGCTGACCACGGTGATGCCGCCCTGCTCATAGCATATCCACAGACGGCCCACACTGTCCAGGAACAGCCTCTTCACGTACTGATGGATGAGAGATTCCTGTATCCTCGACCTCAATGCGGGATTCACGGACATCGAGGAAAGGTCGACGGGATATACCCCGTCACCCGAAGTGGCGACGAAAAGGTATTCGGATAAGCCGGCTGTCAGCGAACCTCCCCCACCCGCAAGGTCGGAAACGAAGTGCACAGCAGTGCTTCCACCGTCACCGTCCAGATTCAATTTCCGAAACTTCAACCTGTTGTTGTCGCAATAGAAAAGTCCTCTGGAAGTTCCCACCCAGTGACGCCCCTTGGAATCCTCGTGGAATATCTGGACATCCGAGTTGTTGAACATATCTTCCTTCCCTATATAAGAGAATTCCCTGCCGTCGAAACGCACGAGCCCGTTCTGCGTGCATATCCAGATAAAGCCGTCCCCACTCTGGCTTATCCTGTTGATCGAACTGTTGGGAAGTCCGTTCTGAGAATCATAGAGACGGGCCTTCTGGGCGTTGGCCACAAAAGAAAGCATTGCAGATACGGCGAGCAGGGAAACTTTCAGAAGAGCTTTTTTTGCAACAAATTCCATATATCAGAGCATTATGCTTACAAATTTAACTAAAAATGTTTCAAAAGTGCAAATTCGGTTACGGCGAGCAAACAATATGTAACAACCTGTCGCCAGCATAGTTCCGCATCGTCTAAATTTGCATTATGAAAAAGTGCATATACACACTACATTACTAACCAATAACATCAAAATGCTTATGAAACAAGTTTTCAAAAAGTTTTCATGGCTGGTGTGCCTGGGAATGGCGCTGTCCCTTACAGCCTTTGCCCAGAATCATACCGTAACTGGCACAATCACCGATGACCAGGGAGAACCCGTTGTCGGCGCGGCCATTATGGTAAAAGGCACAACCACCGGCGCCGTCACCGAAGTTGACGGAAGTTATTCAATCAGCGTTGCTCCCGACGCAACACTCCTCATTTCCTGCATAGGTTTCAAGGACCAGACAATCGCAGTCGGCGGCAACGGCAAAATCAACGTAACGCTTGAGTCCGATGCCGCAATGCTCGACAACGCAGTGGTCATAGGTTACGGTACGGCAAAACGCGCGGACGTAACCAGCTCCATCGCCTCAATGGAAGGAGAGACCCTCCGTCAGGTGGCATCAGGAGAAATCACCCACGCCCTGAACGGCCGTATCGCCGGTGTTCAGATGACACAGACTTCATCACGTCCGGGCGCCTCAATGGAAATCCGCATCCGCGGTACAAGGTCACTGTCCGCATCCAACGACCCTCTCATCGTTCTTGACGGTGTTCCGTTCATGGGTGTGCTGTCAGACATCGCAACTTCCGATATCAAGAGCATGGACATACTCAAGGATGCATCCGCAACAGCCATCTACGGTTCACGCGGTGCCAACGGTGTGATCCTCATCACCACAATCAAGGGTGTTTCAGGCCAGAAAGCAAAAGTCAGCTTCAACAACTATGTTGGCGTGAAGAAAGCCATCAAGGTCCCGATGATGAACGCAAGCAAATACATCGAGATGCGCAAGGCTGCAGGCAAATACACCAATTCAGCTTTCGAAAGCGACACCAACAACACTGACTGGCAGGATCTCTTCTACCGCAACGGTCTGGTTCAGAGCCACGAGCTCTCAGTTTCCGGCGGTACGAAGAAAGGCGGCTACCGCGTAGGCGTCAACTACTACAGGGATCAGGCCGTTATTCCCACACAGGACTATGACCGCTTCAACATCAACGGAAGCGTGGATCAGAACATCACAGATTGGTTGAAGCTCGGTTTCAACACCAACACCAACTACAACCGCAGCCACGGTAACCAGCTGGGTCTGTACAGCATACTCCAGCTCACCCCTCTCTTGAGCCCCTATGACTCAAAAGGCGAACTGCTTCTCCGTCAGTCAATGCCCAACGACAACGTTTACGTGCTTACCAGGAAAACCCTCGAGAATCTCGGCGAGAAATGGGTCAGCGAAAACAACGGTCTGGCCACTTACAACAACGCCTACATCCAGCTCTCCTGCCCCTGGGTCGAAGGTCTTTCCTTCAAGCAGACGGCAAGTATGAACTACCGTAAGAGCACCAGCGGTTCATTCACGGGCGTAGGTGTGAACAACTACACCGAAGCCAATCCCAACGGCGCAAGCCAGAGCAATAATGAGACCAAGAACTGGGCTCTCGAAAGCCTCCTTACCTATGACCACACCTTTGCAGGCAAGCACCACGTGAACGTTGTAGGAATGTACTCCGTAGAGCAGACAACCTATGTTCAGAACGGTATGTCAGCCAAGAATATCCCCAACGAGCAGTTCCTGTACTACAATATCGGTACAGCCAACGCCGAGGATATCACAGTGGCTCCCGGCAACTTCAACTACTGGCAGGCAGGTCTTCAGTCATATATGTTCCGTGCGATGTACACATACGCCGACAGGTATATGATTTCAGCAGCAGTTCGTTCAGACGCATCTTCACGTCTGGCCAAAGGACATCAGTGGCACACTTATCCCGCCGTTTCAATCGGTTGGAACATCGCCAACGAGAAATTCATGGCAAACTCACGTCAGTGGGTTGACGAATTGAAGGTCAGGGCAGGCTATGGTGAGACTTCAAACCAGGCCATCAACCCTTATCAGACCCTCGGTTCCCTCGGAACCCGTCCCTACAACTTCGGCGAAACCGGATATGACACAGGTTACTATGTTTCCACCCTTCCCAACAGCGAACTCGGATGGGAATATTCAAGGACCTGGAACTTCGGTATCGACTACAGCTTCTTCAAGGGACGTCTGCACGGATCCATCGAGTACTACGTACAGAACACACACGACATCCTTCTCAACCTTGCATTGCCTTCAACCGCAGGTGTAGGCAGCTACACAGCCAACATCGGCCGCACGAGCAACAAGGGTATAGAGTTCTCAGTGAACGGAACCATCATCCGCAAGGGTGACTGGACCTGGACCGCAGGCCTCAACATCTATTCCAACAAGAACACCCTCGAGGAACTTGCCTCAGGTTCAAAGGAAGACAAGGGCAACCAGTGGTTCGTAGGCTATCCCATCAACTGCATCTATGACTTCGAAAATGACGGTCTGTGGCAGGAAGGCGACAAATATATCGACATCCTCGACCCCGGTTCAGCCCCCGGTGACATCAAAGTCAAATACCACGGTGAGTACAACGCCGACGGCTCTCCCAAACGCGCCATCGACGACAACGACAAAGTGCCCATCAACGCCGATCCCAAGTTCCTCGGAGGTTTCAGCACCACCCTCACCTGGAAGAACCTAGACCTCACTATCCTCGGCAACTTCCAGTGCGGCGGTATCCTGATCTCAACCCTCTACGGCTCATCAGGTTACCTCAATATGCTCAGCGGTCGTCGCGGTCAGGTTGACGTCGACTACTGGACTCCTCAGAACACAGGAGCAAGATTCCCCCGTCCGGGTGGAGCAACTTCCAACGATAACCCCAAGTACGGCTCGACGCTCAGCTACTTCGACGGCGGTTACTGGAAATTCAGCACCATCACCCTCGGTTACAACTTCGAAGGCCTGAAGGCTCTCAAGAAAGCCGGCATCAGCAAACTCCGCGTTTACGCCACTGCCCAGAACCCCTTCGTAATATGCTCTGAGTACACCAGGATGTCTGGCCTCGATCCCGAGCCCAACGCTTCAGGTAGCGACGGTGCATTCCAGGCCAGCGCAGGCTATCTCGGCCGTCAGAGGGTTGTCGGTACCAACACCCCCAACACCCGCAACTTCATCTTCGGTGTAAACTTCACTTTCTAAACCGATACGAACATGAAAAAGTTAACATATATCATAACAATCGCAGTTGCGGCCCTGTCCCTGGCATCCTGCAACAAGGTTCTTGAGGAACAGCCCCGCACCTTCTTCGAGCCCGGTTTCTTCCAGACTGAAGCCGGTGTAAAAGGCGGTATCACCGCATTGTATGCGTCTCTCCGCTATGTTTACGGACAGGCTTACTACTACAACATCAACACCACCGGTACAGATGAAGCCACCTACGGCCAGAGCGCTGACAGCAACTTCAAGGACGCCGACCTTTCAGGTGTAGGTTCGCTCAACCCCTCTTCATCACGAAGCGACGCTCTTTGGGGAATGGCGTTTACCTATATCAATACTGCAAGCGGCATCATTGAGAATGCCACTGCCGTGAAGTCGATTCCCGCCAGCCTTGTGGCAGAGGCGAAGTTCTTCCGCGCTTTCTACTATTTCCAGCTCGTACAGACTTTCGGAGGCGTTCCCCTCGATCTGGGCTCAGGCGAGATGAAGTTCAACAGCACCCCTGTCCGCACTTCAACCCGCAACACCGTTCCCGAGGTCTACACAGCCATCTTCAAGGACCTCGAGGAAGCCGTAAAGGAACTTCCCGATGCTCCCAGGGTAGTCGGCGGTGTCACCAAGAACGTTGCACGTCTCGTACTTGCCAAGGCATACCTGACATACGGCTGGTGGAACGAGAACCCCGGTAATATTGACACCTATCCCAAGGCTGACCGTAAACCTGCGGACGCCAAAGGCTACTATCAGAAAGCCCTTGACCTGTGCAACACAGCTATAAACAAACACGGTGTCTATCACCTTTGCGACCCGCCCCGCGAGGTGACCCTCCATGCCCACGACCGCAACAAGAAGACTATAC
>JAKSKP010000039.1 GCA_024401635.1 Bacteroidales bacterium | reverse complement strand
CCCTGGAGGATAACGCCTTTGCGGTCCTCATAACCCTTGGTGGCAGGTTTGCGGATTATGACGTTGCCCACCTTGTCGCGCTCGGCGTCAAGGCCGTGAGCCAAAGCCCAGTCATAAAGATATTTGGAAACTTTCTCCTCGTGTCCTGAAGGACGGGGAATCTGAGTCAGCTGGTAGAAATTGTTCCAGACAACTGCAGGCTGTAAGTCTTTAATTGATGCCATAATATTATAGTATTAGAATTTGCACATTTTGACAAATGTAACGATTATTTGCTAACTTTGCAATCCGACGAAACAAATCAAATCATAATAATATGTTCAAGAATCAACCCAAAGGACTTTTCGCGCTGGCACTTGCCAACACCGGTGAAAGGTTCGGCTACTACACGATGCTCGCCATCTTCGCGCTGTTCATGCAGGCGAAGTTCGGCTGGAATGAGGCTGTTGCAGGACAGGTTTACGCCATCTTCCTGGCAGCCGTTTACTTTATGCCCATGGTCGGCGGCCTTATCGCCGACAAGATAGGCTACGGAAAATGTGTCACGGTGGGTATTTCCGTGATGTTCCTCGGTTATCTGGCCCTGGCCATGCCTACAGGCGCAGATCTCGTCGGAAAGATAACGATGTTCGCAGGTCTCGCTTTCGTTGCAGCCGGAACAGGCCTCTTCAAAGGCAACCTGCAGGTGTTGGTGGGCAATCTTTACGATGACCCGAAATATGCCGACAAGCGCGACAGCGCCTTCAGCCTTTTCTATATGGCCATCAACATAGGCGCAATGTTCGCCCCCGCAATGGCAAAGGCCATCACAAACTGGCAGCTTGGCAAATCAGGCTTCGTATATGATGCAGCCAACTTTTCCCCCGACTATCTCGAGGCCCTTTCAGGAGCCTACGGACTGTGCTTCGGAGTAGCCTGCGTTTCACTGGTACTCTCGGTGGCCATCTATTTCTGCACACGCAGCTGGTGGAAACACGCCGACGTCAACGAGAAACAGGCCAAGGCCGTTGCCACTGAGCCTGTCGAGGAACTTACCCCCGCACAGACCAAGAGCCGCATCACAGCCCTCTTCCTGGTGTTCGCAGTGGTCATCTTCTTCTGGATGGCCTTCCACCAGAACGGTTCAGCGCTGACCTTCTTCGCCAAAAAGTACACTGACCTCAGCGTAAGCGGAGGCCTTCGCATAGGCTTCAACATCTGGAGTCTCGCCCTGATCGCCGCTTCCGTATATACCCTTTTCGGAGCTTTCCAAAGCGCAACGGCAAAAGGCAAGACCATCAGCGGAGCCGCTACATTGCTTCTGTGGGGAGGTGCGTATGCCCTTTATTCAGCAATGCCCGAGCCCCTGGCCTGCCAGCCTTCAGACTTCCAGCAGTTCAACCCCTTCTTCGTGGTTGCGCTTACACCTATATCAATAGCCATCTTCGGAGCCCTCGCCAAGAAGGGCAAGGAGCCTTCAGCACCCAAGAAAATCGCTCTCGGTATGCTTGTAGCGGCTCTCGGTTTCGTAATCATAACTCTGGCTTCAATGGGGCTGACCTCACCCAAGGATCTAGGTGAAGGCACCCAGAGCATACTCAGCCCAGGCTGGCTCATAAGCACATATCTTACCCTCACCTTCGCCGAACTGCTGCTCTCTCCTATGGGCATCAGTTTCGTCAGCAAGGTTGCGCCTCCCAAGTACAAAGGCCTGATGATGGGTTGCTGGTTCGGAGCCACAGCCATAGGCAACTACCTCAGTTCCATCCCCTCAATGCTGTGGAACAGGATTCCCCTTATGGCAAACTGGGGCATACTCATCGCCCTCTGCCTTATAAGCGCCATCGTAATGTTCTCCATTATGAAGAAAGTCGAGGGCGCCACGAAATAATTGCGTTAGTGCAAAAGCACCTGTGCCGCTTCTGGAACCTGGAAAAAAGGTATAAGGTTCCCGAAGCGGCACAGGCACTTTTGCTTATTGTATTTTGCCGTATTTGATTTCAGCCTTAAAATCATCAAGGATATACAGGAAGCCGTTTTCGTATTCTCCGCTCGCCGGATTTTCCAGCAGGGCGAATGTGTCCGATTGGATTACAAGCGAAAGGGCCTCTTTGAACGATAGACCGAACTCTTTCATCGCCGCCTCAACAAGGGCAACGGTATGATCCATTATGATTTCCTGTTGAATTTTATTCATATGGCACAAGCAATTTTAAAGATGCCTCGCTCAAAAAACAATACTGAAATGTCCGTTCCTTGAACTTTAATCCTTTGATAAGATTTGTAACGCTGATTATACCCTTCTTGTACTGATTGAAACGGAATCTCAAACCGTCATCTGCGATCGGTCCCATCACGATGTCATATTCATGGCTAAAATCTCGATCTTCCCTATTTCTATATACAAATTCTGCCCACTCATTTGATTCTGTCTCGAATATCTTGATTTTCAGTCCGCACTTAACTGCCTGGTCCTGGTCAAAGGAGAATCTGCTCACAATAGGGGATGATCCGTTTCTCAAAGCAGTTCTTGCGGCCATCTTATCTGCGTGGCTCTTAATGGGAGTCAGGTAAAACCCGCGTCCGAAGTCTTTATATGGTCTGCACTGTTGCAAAATGACTTTTTTCACCGCAACATCGCTCCCATGAAACAATATCATAGCCCACCTCCCTTTCTCCTGCACAAGACTGTCAAATCATCCAACGTATCTTCCAACGGCAAAGATAGCATTGCATCTGCATTGGAGAGATAATAATCTATGCCTCCGAAACGGTTCAGGTATGCAAAAGACTGACGTACGGAAAGGCCGTGACGCTCTGCGAATTCGAAAAGACAAAGAACCAGATCATTTAATATATCCTCTGAAACCGCGACATCAGGTATGATTTCATATGAGATGGAAGTACCCATTGCCTTGCAGACATTTACCAATGTCCCGATGGTGGGATTGCCTCCCCTCTCAAGTTTGCATACCTGGGACTTGTCCAGATTCAACATCTCCCCCAATTCCTCCTGAGTCAACAATTTTGTCTTACGATATGTACTAATGCCTGAGCCTATATCCTTCAGCCAGGACGTCTTGAGACCATCCAACTCATATCCGTCAACAAGATGTTTCGTTTTCATATCGCAAATATAGCGAAAGTTGAATTATATTGCAACATTATTGGATGCAGATTACCCGATATGCAAAAGCACCTGTGCCGCATTAACGACACAGCAACAGAACTCACTGATTATTCTTGCGTAATTCGGTAATAATCACTATATTTGCGGTCCATTTCACGCGCTGTGGAATGGACCATATTATTTAACTAATTTATTAACAGATGATTAAACAGTACGAGACCGTTTTCATTGCAACTCCCGTTTTGTCTGATAGCCAGATGAAGGAAGCGGCTGCTAAGTACACATCTCTCATCAAGGAAAATGGTGGAGAGATCGTGAACGAGGAGAATTGGGGCCTGAAACAACTGGCTTACCCAATCAACAAAAAAACCACAGGTTTTTATTATCTGATCGAGTTCAAGGCTGACACTCAGTTCGTAGCCACCCTTGAGACTCAGTACCGTCGTGACGAGCGTATCATCCGCTTCCTCACTTTCGCAATGGACAAGAATGCCGTTGCTTATGCCGAAAAACGTAGAAACAAATCAAAGAAGGAGGAATAATTATGGCACAGAACAATGAAATCCGCTATCTCAACCCTCCCAAAGTTGATATACGCAAGAAGAAATACTGCCGTTTCAAAAAAGCCGGCATCAAGTACGTTGATTACAAGGATCCCGAGTTCCTCAAGAAGTTCCTCAACGAGCAGGGCAAGATTCTTCCCCGCCGCATCACCGGTACTTCGTTGAAGTTCCAGCGCAAGGTGTCACAGGCCATCAAGCGTGCGCGTCACCTCGCTCTTCTCCCTTACGTAACAGACCTTTTGAAATAATTGGAGGACAGATATATGGAGATTATTCTTAAGAAAGACGTCCAGAACCTTGGATACAAGGACGACGTGGTTACCGTAAAGACAGGTTATGCTGTCAATTATCTGATTCCCCAGGGCTTTGCTATTCTCGCCACTCCCTCTGCAAAGAAGGTGCACGCCGAAAATCTCAGGCAGCAGGCTCACAAAGAGGCCAAACTCGTCGCTGACGCCACAGCCGCAGCCGAGAAGATTTCTGCAGTTGAGCTGACAATCGCCGCCAAGGTCGGTGAGAAAGGCAAAATCTACGGTTCAGTTACCGCTGCCCAGATTGCCGAGGCTCTCGCAGAGAAAGGCTATGAGATTGACAAGAAGGACATTACCGTTCCCTCTATCAAGGAGCTCGGTGCCTTCGAGGCCAAAGTTCGCTGCTACAAGACTATCTGCGGTACAGTCAAGGTGAAAGTTGTCGCCGAGGCTGCCAAAGAGGAGGTCAAGGAAGAGGCTGAAAAGGCCGCTGAATAAGACCATAATTGCCTCAGGGGCAAGTTATTGAAAAGGTTGCCTGAACAGGGCGGCCTTTTTTTATGGAGATTACAAAACATCGATATGAAAAAGATTATCCTCACGATTGCAGCCATAATCCTGGCGGCATCCGTCCTCGATGCAAGAGGGCTCAACATCACAGCCGGCTACAACACCGGAATCGCCAAACAGACCTGGAACGGTACGCGTTCAACCGATATTTATAATGGTTTCAACGTCGGCGTCGGCTACACTTTCCGCGAGATTGTAGGAGACCACGTAAACATCGCCACAGGCCTGCAGTACGTGAATATGTTCGGAAAGAAAAACACCTATGACGAGGATCTTAAAATGAAAGGCCAGCAGGTGGACAGCTATCTCCAGCTGCCTGTACGTTTCACCTACCTGTTCGACACGGAGAATTGCGACTTCTTCCTGTTCGCGGGTCCCAAGTTCCTTTTCGGACTGAGGTCACAGTTCCGCACGGATGACCTGAACTTCAACTGGTATGCAAGAGACACCGAACAGCAGTACTCACGTTTCAACCTTATGCTCGGCGTGGGTGGAGGAATGTATATAGGCGAACATTTCCGCCTGTCACTCGGCTATGACTGGGGCGTGCTCAACCGTTACAAAGGTGACCTTAAGAATCTGGGCAATAAGCTGTATCAGTCAATGGTTACCGTCAACGTTGCGATGTGCTTCTAGCAATAGCTTCGGCGCAACGTATCCCGTCAAGGGCGGAACTTACGATGCCGCCGCTGTAGCCCGCTCCCTCCCCGCAGGGATAGAGACCCGGAAGACTCTCATACTGAAGAGTCTCCGGGTCTCTGGGTATACGGACGGGACTGCTGGTGCGTGATTCCACGCCGAGCAGCAGCGCATCATTCGTATAATATCCGTGCATAAGTTTGTTGCCTATGTAGGGGAAGGCGAACTTCAGGCGTCTTGCCACGTGCTGGGGCAGCAGCTCGTAAAGGGGCGCCGGAACGGTTCCAGGGTGGTAGGTGCTCGGAGGCAAATCGCGGCTTTCCACACCACGGCAGAAATCCATCATCCTCTGGGCGGGCGCCTTGATGCTGCCGCTGTAACGGAACATCCCCCGTTCCACATCCCTCTGCAGGTGCATAAGGCCAAGAGGGCCTTCCTTCATATATTCAGGGAAGTCCTCAGGTTCTATGCTGACCACAATGCCGCTGTTCGCAGTCTTGCCGCTGCGTCCGCTGTTGCTCATACCGTTGAGCACGACTTCGCCGTCCGAGGTCATAGAAGGCACCAGGACGCCTCCAGGGCACATACAGAAGCTGAACACTCCCCTGTCCTCTATCTGGGTTACGAGCGAGTATTCCGCAGCCGGCATATACGGCTGGTATTTGCCGTGATACTGTATCTTGTTGATGAGGGCCTGGGAATGTTCGGCACGCACACCGAGAGCGAAACCCTTGGCTTCCAGCGCCCATCCCTTCGCAGCGAGCAGTTCGTAGATGTCGCGTGCGCTGTGTCCTGTGGCCAATATCACCGAGGCGGCACTGTATTTGACCTCCGTACCTGCGCCGGGAGTACCAGCTGTCTTCAAAGGGATCCCTCCCACCGCTGGCGCGGCGGGCCCCAAATCTGCCTCCGGCAGTCCCCCTGTCGGCAGGGGGGTACCAGACCTTTGAAGGCACTGGTACTCCCGGCCTGCAAGGCAGGAGACTTCAATGCTGCCGTCTCCGCTACGGTTGATATCCGTAACACGGGTGTCGAAATGATATTCTCCTCCGTGCTCGATGATGCACTCGCGTATCTTCTCCACTATGGTGGACAGACGGTCTGACCCTATGTGAGGATGGGCGTCGATGAGTATCGAAGGGTCGGCTCCGAAACGCACCAGCTGGTACAGCACCTCGCGTATGTCACCGCGTTTGGAGGATCTTGTGAAGAGTTTCCCGTCGCTGAACGTGCCTGCGCCGCCCTCTCCGAAGCAATAGTTCGAATCAGGATTCACCTTGCCGCCCGTGGAAAGAGCCGCTATGTCCCTCTTGCGCGAATGGACGTCACGGCCGCGTTCCAGTATTACGGGTTTGAGTCCCTGCTGCAAAAGGCGCAGGGCTGCGAACATCCCGGCAGGACCGCTGCCTATGACTATGACTTCAGGAGCATTGGAAACGTCCTTGTATTCAGGGACGGCATACCGGTCCTCAGGTTCCTCCCCCTTGCGGCACACCTGTATCCTGTATTTCCAGAGTACATCCTTCCTGGCATCGATGCTGCGTCTTGCGACCCTGCAGTCACCTACGCCGTCCTCCCGGACACCCAGTGCCCTGGCCGCAGCGGCCCTGACCTGCGCTGAGTCCAATTCCCGCCCAAGAGGTATTGAAATCTCTATCTCTTTCATCACTCAAGTTTCGCAAGTTCAATGTTTATTGTTAATCAGAATGTTACGGTGTCTTGCGAAACTTTCTGCCATCGCACATTCTATTTCCAAGAATAGTCGGTTAAAGGTCTGCTGCGCGTGCGGCGGGGGCGACGTCAAGCGCTGTCCTCTCGCCTGCCAGATAGTGGTAATATCCGGCTATTGCTATCATGGCCGCATTGTCGGTCGTGAACTTGAACTCAGGAAGATAAGTGTTCCACCCGCGTTTCTGACCTTCCGAGGTAATGCGGGCGCGGAGTTCTGAATTGGCCGATACACCGCCTCCTATCGTCACTTCCCTAATTCCGGTATCCTTGGCGGCCTTGACCAGTTTGTCCATCAGTATATCGATGAGGGCGCGCTGGAAAGATGCGCATATATCCTCCTTGTTGTTCTCCATAAAAAGCGGATCCCTGGCCATCTCATCCCTCACGAAATACAGCAACGAGGTCTTGATGCCGCTGAACGAGTAATCGTAGCCGGGTATATGCGGCTTGGCGAACTTGAAACGGGCCGGGTTGCCGGACTTGGCAAGTCTGTCCACGACAGGTCCTCCGGGATAGCCCAGTCCCATCATCTTGCTGCACTTGTCGAAGGCCTCCCCGACCGCGTCATCTATGGTCTGACCGAGAATCTCGAATTTCAGGGGAGAATCCACGCGCACAATCTGGGAATTGCCTCCGGACACCAGAAGGCAAAGGTACGGGAACTCGGGATGAGTGAAAGGAACGTCTTTCTGGCGCACGAATCCGGCCAATATATGTCCTTGAAGATGATTGACTTCCACCAGCGGACAATCCAAAGCGAGGGACAGCCCCTTGGCAAAAGAGGTGCCGACGAGAAGTGAGCCCAGAAGACCCGGGCCGCGGGTGAAGGCTATCGCCGAAACATCTTCCGCACCGACGCCCGCCCTCACGAGAGCCTCACTCACAACGGGGACAATGTTGGCCTGGTGGGCGCGGGATGCAAGTTCCGGAACCACACCACCATAGGCCCTGTGAACATCCTGCGAGGCTATGACGCTGCTGAGAAGCACGCCGTCGCTGATGACGGCGGCCGAAGTGTCGTCGCAGGAGGACTCTATTCCAAGAATTATATCGGCCATCGCAAAGTAATTTTCGTGGTGCAAATTTACGAAAATATTTGCTAATTTTGTAAGTTTACAATGGGGAGGCTGACAAACATACTGCATTACACGGTGTTCGCGCTCATACTGCTCGCGATGGCGGTATTCGCGGCTCTGCAGACCCCCCGTGTCCAGACAGCCATAACGGCCAAGGTGATAAGCACTCTCGAGGACAGCTTCGATGCCGACATCGAGCTGGAGAGCGTACACTTCAAACCTGTCAACACACTGCTTGTCAAAGGTCTGAGCATAGTGGACATCAAGCCGTGCACGGACAGCGCCAGGGACACCCTCCTTTATGCCGGAAGCATTGGCATACGTTTTTCCATCAGCAGTCTGCTGAGCCCCCTTCACGATGACGTCATAATCAAGGAGGTGAAACTGAAGGACACTCAGTTCAACTTCGTGATAGAAGGAGGAGAATGGGGCAACAACCTCAAGAGGATGTTCAAACTGATAAAAAAAGAGAACAAGACCCCGATGAGGGAAGCTGACGTCCTGACCATCCACAACATAATTGCGGAGAATCTCAGCTTCTCCATGCAGAACTTCAACGTAGGAAAGAAGACGTTGCCCGCCAACGCAATAGACTGGGCGGATATGGGAGTGGACAAAATCAATCTCAGAGCCCGCGAATTCACGATAAGCCACGGACTTTTCTCCGCTATGGTGGACCATCTGGAATTCAAGGAACGTACGGGGTGGACAGTGAAAGAATTGAAATGCAGCACCGTAACCGGCAAAGGAAGGGCCCTGATCAGCGGTGTCGAACTATACGATGGAGTCACGGATGCCAAATTCGATTTCAGTATGACAGGCAGCTCCGAAGATTTCTCGGACTTCGTGAACAAGGTGGTTCTGGACGCAAGGATACGCAAAGGGAAGTTCTCCCTCGAAATGCTGTCACGCTTCATTCCGCCCCTTGCTCCGACGCCCGGAGTCTGTCTGGATGCCAACGGGCACGTCTACGGACCCGTACGGGACCTGACCGCAAAGGATTTTGTGATGAAGGTGGAAAGAAGCAGCGTGGCAATGACGCTGAACGGCAAGGTCACAGGCCTTCCCGACGTGAACGCCATGAACATAGAAGCGAAGCTCGACCCCATAAGGTTCAAGCTGACAGACCTTTGCGCTCTGGTGAACGCCATAGCTCCCCGGGCGCGGATGGATGCCGGCAAACTGGCCGGGACCGGGCTCTTCACCGCCGTTGCCAGTGCCAAAGGAACGTTGCGCAAGCTGAACGCCGAACTCAAGCTGGATCAGGACCAGAAGGATTATGATGCCGGATTGGCGGTCCACGCAGAAAACCTGATTGGAGGAGGGCGCAAGTCATTCAAAGGCTTCATCAACGCCGACAACCTGAACCTCAAGGCCCTGCTTGGCAACGAGAAACTGGGATTCACCACAGCCTCGGCGACCTTTGACGTGGCACTGCCGTTCAAGGACACGCCAATAGATGCACGCATCGACTCGCTGCGAATAGACAATTTCTACTACAACGGATACACCTACAACGACATAGCCGGAAGTCTATACCTGCAGGACAAAGACCTCACGGCAGACATACAGTCACGCGACAAAGCCGCTGATGCGGACATTACCGTATGGTCTGACAAATACTCGTACAACGGGGCAATCATCCTCAGAAACGCGGATTTGAATGCCACAAATTTCGACAGCAGAGGGACTTCCGCCATATCCCTGAACGCATATGGACGCCTGGACAAGAATCTTGACAGGCTGCAGGGTAACGCCAATCTCTCTAGCATCGAACTGGTCAACGACAAGGGCCGCCACGAAGTCGCCGACATCACGCTGTCAGCAACTGAAGCAGACGGCGGATATGACGTGCTTCTCGAATCGGATATGGCCCACGCCACCTTCAACGGAAACTCCGAAGATTTCCGCGCAGAGCTGGAAAGCTACGACACGTCCGCCCTTCTGGCCTATCTGATGCCGGGTCTGTACGTGGAGAACGGCACCCACCTGCAAATATCGAAGGATTCCTGCGATTTCGTTGCGGGTACAGTCAATTCGGGACGCATTGCCCGTGGCAGGGACTATGTCAAGGACGTGGAAATGCAAATCTCGGGAAAGCTGGACAGTCTGAAGGCCTCGCTCTCATCCACACAGATATATCTGCTCGGATTCAGCCTCAACAACAATGTCCTGGAAGTCTCCAGGCAGGACAGCCTTTTCACTTTCGACTATGCCTTCGACAACACCGGTATGGATGTTGAAAAGGAACTCGGACACGGAAACGTCACGCTTGGAATGGCTGTGGGGCAGGACAGGAGCCTTCATTTCGATATGAAGCCCTCGGAGATAAACCTTAACGGACGTGACTGGCAGCTGCCGGAATCCTCGGCGCGAGTGAAGGGCAGGGAGATTGACGTCAAGGATTTTCTGATACGGAGCGACGACCATTGGATAAGTGTGAACGGCGGCACATCCCTTACGGAAGACAGGACTCTGGAGGCTGTTCTGCACAATATGGACCTCGGCACACTGAACAGGTTCACGGACAAGGATATGAATTACAGAGGGACTATAAACTCGACCTGCCGCCTGTATTCGCCTTTGGGAGAGGACTTTCCGCTGCTGGAGACCGAGACCTTCGCCGAGGGGCTGGGCATAGGGACAACAGAACTCGGGAACCTTGAAGTAAAGAGCGTGGCAGACAGCGACGGAAAGAGTTTCAATGCCCTCATTACCGAAGATATCAACGGACACAGGGTACTCAAGGGAGACGTCGTATACAGGCCTTATGAAAGAAACATTGATGCAGGAGTGAGATTCAACGGCTTCCCCGTAGGCTTCGTGAAAAACATTTTGCCTACTGTATTCAGCGACGTGGACGGAAAGCTGTCCGGCAGTGTCAGCATCAAGGGGCCGATGGACAATATCGAACTCGGCAGCAAAGGCACGCGTCTTGACGACGGTCTGCTCCAGATAGCCTTCACCGGCGTCCCTTATAGCGTGGAAGGCCCGTTCAGGCTGGACGGCGAAGGTGTCAATTTGGACGGAATCAAAATATCTGACGGGCTGAAAGGCAGGGGCACTATGAAAGGCGGCATCACCTGGAACCGTTTCAAGAATGCAGGGATGGACCTCAGCATAGACGTCGACAACATGAAGGGCCTTGGAAAGGGTGCCGGTGCGGCTGCGGGTCCCGTGTACGGCAATGTTTTCGCCAGCGGCAACGTAGGCATCAACGGGCCTTTCAACGGTCTTACCCTCAGCACGGACATAAGGACAGTCGGGAATTCGGACCTCCACATTGTCATCTCCGGATCGGCTCAGGCTACCAAGGGGACCCTGCTGACATTCGTGTCCCCGGAAAAAGAGCAGGAGGATCCATATCTCGCCCTGCTCAGGAATTTCGACGAACAGGAACAGAAGAGCAGGAGCAATTTCAGCATAAAGATGCACGCGGTAGCAGATCCCACGATGTCGGTATCGCTTGACCTGGGCAGCCAGGGCTTCGCCGCCGGTCTTACCGGCCGTGGCAACGGCGGCATAGAACTCTCCCTGGACACCGAGCCGTCGGAATTCGGGATAACCGGCAATTATGTGCTGACCGAAGGCCAGTTCGACGTCAACGCCAGCAATCTGGTGCACAGGAACTTCAGCATTGCAGACGGCAGCTCCATCAAATTCGGGGGCGACGTGATGCAAAGCTCGGTCAACCTGGACGCCACATACCAGACAAAGGCATCTATAGAAGCTCTCATCGCCGACAAGAATGCGGTTGCAAACAGGCGCACGGTGAACTGCGGGATACATATCCAGAACAAGTTGACCAATCCCGACATCAAGTTCTCCATAGACATTCCAGACCTGAGCCCGTCGGCCAAATCGCAGGTGGATGCTGCCCTCAGCACTGACGACAAGGTGCAGAGGCAGTTCCTTTCGCTGCTGCTGTCAGGCAACTTCCTGCCCGATGAGCAGAGCGGCATAGTGAACAACAACTCCCTTCTGTTCTCCAACGTATCGGAGATAATGGCGAATCAGGTGAACTCCATATTCACCAGACTTGACATTCCCCTTGACCTCGGCCTCAACTACCAGCCTTCCGACGACGGCACCAGAAGCCTTTTCGACGTGGCCCTAAGCACACAGCTTTTCAACAACAGGGTGCTGATCGGAGGTACTTTCGGCAACCGCCAGAACATAAGTTCCAGCGGTCAGACCATATTCGGCGACCTGGACATACAGTACAAGGTCGTCCGTTCGGGTTCACTGCGCCTCAACCTTTTCTCGCACGCGGCGGACAAATACACGAATTCGCTCGACGATTCACAGAAAAACGGAGTCGGCATCACCTGGCAGCAGGAGTTCGACCGGCTTCCCGAATGGATAAAGAACCTGTTCTCCGAAAAGGTTCGGAAAGAAATAACGACTCAGACAATCATTTTGGATGAATAGCAATTACGGCAAACTGTATCTCCTGCCCACTCCCCTTTCGGAGGGCGATCCGGCCAGGCTGCTGACGGCGGCGGAACTGGAAGTGATTTCGTCACTGAAACGCTTCGTGGTGGAGGAATTGCGCACAGCCAGACGCTTCCTTTCGGCGGCAGGGCTGCGCGGACACATAGACGAGTTGGAGCTGTACGAATTGAACGAACACACGAGCGCCGTCGAAGTAGAGAAACTGGAAGGCATATTCCGTGACGGGTGCGACGCAGGACTGCTTTCCGAGGCAGGTCTTCCGGCAGTTGCGGACCCTGGCGCCCAGCTTGTGGCCCTGTGCCACCGCAAGGGCATCAAAGTTGTCCCTATGGCCGGTCCATCGTCGCTTATGATGGCGCTGATGGCCTCAGGGCTCAACGGCCAGAGTTTCACATTCAGGGGTTATCTTCCGGCGAAGACGGCCGAGCGCAGGCACGCCCTGCAGGAACTGGAACGGACGTCGTCCAGGCTGAACCAAAGCCAGATTTTCATAGAAACCCCTTACCGCAACGACTCAATGCTTGCAGACATCATCGACTGCTGCAATCCGGAGACGCTGCTCTGCATAGCCACCGACGTTACGGCTCCGGATGAAGAAATACACACAAAAACGATAGCGGAATGGAAAAAAAGGCAGATTACGATAGGAAAACGTCCGAGCGTGTTTATTCTGTATTCCTGGAAGGGATGACCTTCAGGGCCTTCCACGGATGCAGGGAGGACGAGAAACTGAACGGGAACACGTTCAGCGTGGATTTCAGCGGGGAATTCGTATCCACCGCCGGCAATACCGACTGCCTTGAGGATACGGTCAACTACGGCAAGGTGTATGAGCTGGTTGCCTCGGTGATGGGCGGGGAACGCTGCAATCTGCTGGAGACCCTCGCTTCACGCATTATGGAGGAAGTCAGAACCGCATTTCCTCAATTTCTGCATATCAAGGTGAGCGTGGGCAAGAAGAATCCGCCTGTAGCGGGGCCTTGCGAATGGTCGCGCATAACAACTGAATGGAACAGGGATGAATAGGATAGCATTCGTCACATTGGGCTGCAAGCTGAACTATGCCGAGACCAGCACTTATGAGCGTTCGCTGGTCGAAGCGGGATGGACCGTCGTGCCCTGGACAGACGCGTCGGCAGACCTTTTCCTGGTCAATACCTGTTCGGTCACGGAACATTCTGACAAGAAGTCGCGCAATATCATACGCAAGCTGCACAGGGTGGCGCCGCACGCGGGCATAATAGTGACTGGCTGTTCGGCACAGCTCCGCAGGCAGGACATCGAAGGTCTGGAAGGAGTGGTCCGTGTTTTCGGAGCTTCCGAGAAATCACAGGTGGTGCCGTTCATTCTTGGTGCGGCAGGGGGATACCCCTCAGAGGTCTGGTACCCCCCTGCCGACAGGGGGACTGCCGGAGGCAGCTTGGGGGCCCACCGCGCCAGCGGTGGGAGGGGTTACTCCGATGAGTGCATAGAGGATTTAAAAGGCCCCGGCTA
>JAKSKP010000038.1 GCA_024401635.1 Bacteroidales bacterium | reverse complement strand
TCAATAACGATCACATTCTGCGCCGCGTTGACCAGCTGGAGGAGGAGTTCTCCTGCATATTGATACCTTCACAGATTACCGACGTCTTTTATGCATTTTCAGGCCTTTTCTGCAACCTGGAAGAACAGCGATTGTGCCCGGAAATTCCCCTCCCACACAAGAAGAATCTCACCGCCAACAAACAAAAACGAACCCCCGCAATTTCCTGCAGGGGTTCATCATATAAATCTATGTAAGTAGTTGATTACTTGCTCAGTGCAGTAGCCACGTCGACGGCGCAGGCAACGGTGCAACCTACCATAGGGTTGTTGCCTATTCCCAGGAAACCCATCATCTCCACGTGTGCGGGAACTGATGAGGAACCTGCGAACTGGGCGTCGCTGTGCATACGGCCCATAGTGTCGGTCATACCGTAGGAAGCGGGACCGGCGGCCATGTTGTCAGGATGCAGGGTACGGCCCGTACCGCCGCCTGAAGCAACGCTGAAATAAGGCTTGCCGGCAA
Source organism: Bacteroidales bacterium (assembly GCA_024401635.1). Lineage (GTDB taxonomy): Bacteria > Bacteroidota > Bacteroidia > Bacteroidales > UBA932 > Cryptobacteroides. The sequence goes on along the minus strand of JAKSKP010000038.1, from coordinate 13,812 downwards.
GGACACGCTCTTTCTTGTATGTTCCGGCAACGGGATGCTGGAAACGTGTGGGGTTGGTTGAGTTTCCGGTGATGGAAACGTCCACGCCCTCGTGCCACATGATGGCGACGCCTTCGCGCACGTCATCTGCACCATAGCATTTGACCTTTGCGCGGGGACCGTTGCTGTAGGCGATCTCCTTCACGACATTCAGTTTGCCGGTGAAGTAGTCGAACTCGGTCTGCACATAGGTGAAACCGTTGATGCGGGAAATAATCTGGGCAGCGTCCTTTCCAAGTCCGTTGAGGATGCAGCGGAGAGGCTCCTTGCGCACCTTGTCAGCCTTGGCTGCAATCTTGATGGCGCCCTCTGCGGCTGCGAAAGACTCGTGGCCGGCGAGGAAGGCGAAGCACTTGGTCTCCTCACGGAGGAGCATGGCGGCGAGGTTGCCGTGTCCGAGACCTACCTTGCGGTCATCGGCCACTGAACCGGGGATGCAGAATGCCTGAAGGCCGATACCTATGGCCTCGGCAGCCTCGGCGGCGTTCTTGCAGCCCTTCTTGATAGCGATTGCAGAACCTACGACATAAGCCCATTTTGCATTCTCGAAGCATATGGGCTGGGTTTCTTCGCAGGTCTTGTAGGGATCCAGACCGTACTGTTCACAAATCTGGTTAGCCTCTTCTATAGATTTGATGCCGTTGGCGTTGAGCGCCTCGTTGATCTGTTTGATACGGCGATCCTGGCTTTCGAATTTGACTTCTCTGATCATGGCGTGCCTCCTTATTCTTTACGGGGATCAATATATTTAACTGCACCGTCCTCTTTCTTGAAACGGCCATAGGTTGAAGTTGACTGTTTCAAAGCTTCGTTTGCGTCAGTGCCTTTCTTCACGAGGTCCATGAACACGCCGAGTTTGACGAATTCATAGCCGCAGATCTGGTCGTTCTCATCAAGGGCAAGAGTCTTGATGTAGCCTTCTGCCATTTCAAGATAGCGGGGTCCCTTTGCGAGTGTACCGTAAAGGGTTCCGACCTGGCTGCGAAGACCCTTTCCAAGGTCCTCGAGACCTGCTCCTATCACGAGACCGCCCTCGCTGAATGCGCTCTGGGTACGTCCGTAAACGATCTGCAGGAAAAGTTCACGCATTGCGGTGTTGATGGCATCGCATACAAGGTCAGTGTTCAGTGCCTCGAGTATGGTCTTGCCGGGAAGAATCTCGGCGGCCATAGCTGCGCTGTGAGTCATTCCGGAGCAACCGAGAGTCTCGACGAGAGCCTCCTGGATTACGCCTTCCTTGACATTGAGGCTGAGTTTGCAGGCACCCTGCTGGGGAGCGCACCAACCCACACCGTGAGTAAAACCTGAAACATCCTTAATCTCCTTTGACTTTACCCATTTGCCCTCTTCGGGAATGGGAGCCGGGCCGTGATTGGGGCCTTTCTTGACGCAGCACATCTGCTGCACTTCCTTTGAATATTGCATAGCTTTAGAAAATGGCTTTAAACCTAACAAAGTTACAAATATTCGCCGGATAGCACAAATTATTGCGGAATTTTTAGCAAATTTGCATTATAGGAAATGAGTATGGAATTCAAGCTGGACTCACATTTCAAGCCCTCGGGCGACCAGCCGCAAGCCATAGCGGGCCTTTGCGACGCCCTGCGTCAGGGGGTGGACAACGTGACGCTGCTCGGAGTTACCGGCAGCGGCAAGACCTTCACGATGGCAAACGTCATAGAGAAACTCCAGCGTCCCGCGCTCATACTCAGCCACAACAAGACCCTGGCGGCACAGCTGTACGGAGAATTCAGGAATTTCTTTCCGGGCAATGCAGTGGAGTATTTCGTATCATACTACGACTACTACCAGCCGGAGGCCTACATACCTTCCACCGACACATACATCGAGAAGGACTTGAGCATCAATGACGAGATAGAGAAACTCCGTCTGAGCGCGGCGTCAGCCCTGCTTTCGGGCAGAAGGGACGTGATTGTGGTGAGTTCGGTGTCCTGCCTGTACGGAATAGGCAACCCCGAGGACTTCCACGCCCAGACCGTGGACGTGAAAGTCGGAGAGAACCGCAGTATGACCGCTCTGCTTTATTCCCTGTCGGAGGGACTTTACTCCCGCAGCGAATTCGAACTCAAACGCGGCACCTTCCGCGTGAAGGGGGATACCATAGACATAGGGCTCGGAGGCAGCGACAGGGGTGTCAGGATAGAATTCTTCGGTGACGAGGTGGACAGGATATCCATAATAGACCCGGTTTCCGGAGCATCTTACGAGGACCTTGCACAGATCAGCATATATCCTGCCGGCAATTTCGTGACTACGAAAGACCGCAGCATAAGGGCCGTGAGCGAGATACAGGACGATATGAAAGCCCAGACCGACTGGTTCAACGAGATAGGCAAGCCGTTGGAGGCCAAGAGATTGCAGCAGAGGGTGGAATATGACCTGGAGATGATCAAGGAGATGGGATACTGCCCCGGCATAGAGAACTACTCCAGATATTTCGACGGTCGCAAGCCGGGTATGAGGCCGTTCTGCCTGCTGGACTACTTCCCTTCCGACTTCATCACCTTCATAGATGAATCGCACGTCACCATCCCCCAGATAAGGGCGATGTACGGAGGCGACCACAGCCGCAAGAGCGTGCTGATAGACTACGGCTTCCGTCTTCCGGCGGCAGCCGACAACAGGCCTCTGAAATTCGAGGAGTTCGAGCAGGTCACCGGCCAGCGCGTATTCGTGTCGGCGACTCCGGCCGAATACGAACTGGAAGCATCACAGGGACTTGTCATAGAGCAGGTTGTAAGGCCGACTGGGCTTCTGGACCCGCCCATACAGGTGCGCCCGACCGAGGGACAGGTGGATGACCTGATGGAGGAAATACTTGTCAGGGCCGAAAGGGACGAGCGCGTGCTGGTGACCACCCTGACGAAGAGGATGGCCGAAGAACTGGAGAAATATTTCACCCGTATGGGCGTCAGATGCCGCTACATCCATTCCGACGTGGATACTATGGAACGCGTGGAAATCATCGAGGACTTCAAGAACGGTCTCTTCGACGTGCTTGTGGGAGTGAACCTGCTGCGCGAGGGGCTGGACATCCCCACAGTGAGCCTTGTCGCAATTCTGGACGCCGACAAGGAAGGCTTCCTGCGCAGCGCCAGGTCTCTGACACAGACGGCGGGACGAGCTGCCAGAAACGTGAACGGATTGGTCATAATGTATGCCGACACCGTTACCGACTCCATGCAGCAGACCATCTACGAGACCGACCGACGCAGGTCCAAACAGATGGAATACAACAAATTGAACGGCATCACCCCCACGCAGGTCAGCACCAGCCACAACAGTCTCGCTTCGGTGGGAGGAGGGCACGTGTCAGCCGCCAACTCGTACGACGACCCTCGATACATCCCCAGCCCGAGCGAACTCGGCAAGGGTCGCATCAGCGTGGGTCTGGGCCAGGATTCCGTCAGGGAAAGCAATTCCGCCAGAGTGGACGGCTACGTCGCAGCCGATTTGGCAGCAGTTTTGCAGGATCCCGTCATACGCTCGATGTCCCGCAGTCAGGTGGAGAAAGCCGCGGCAGCCGCAAAGGACAATATGAAGAAGGCTTCGGCTGAACTGGATTTCCAGGCGGCCGCCAGATACAGGGACGAAATGTGGGCATTAAACGAATATCTCAAGGTATGGAAGGACAAGTAGCAAGAGCGCGTGAAATCGCGGCTGAATATCTGGAAGGGCTTGCGCGAGGCAACGGACACGCCTTTCTGGAGCACCCCGACAAGGTGGCAGCCATAGTCAGGGACGAAATAGGTCTGACTTCTGAATGCGAGACAGCGGTATATCTCCACGAAGCGTCGCGTATGCATCCGGAGATACTGCCGTCCATACGCGAGGAATTCGGCCCCGACATAGCTACGATGGTAGAGGGGCTGAACAACATATCACGCATCAACCCCAAGGACACCAGACTCGAGGCGGAAAACTACAAGAAGCTGATTGTCAATTACTCCAAGGACCCTCGCGTGGCAGTGATAAAGATTGCTGACAGGCTGGAGGTCATGCGTTCGCTGGACCTGTTCCCGAAGGCCTCCCGCGAGAAGAAGTCCCTCGAGAGTCTGCTCCTGTACATCCCCATCGCCCACCAGCTGGGCCTGTACAACATAAAGTCCGAGATGGAGGACATATATTTCAAATATGCCGACCCGGACGGATACAGAGCCATCACCAACAAGCTCAAGGCCGGCGAGAGGGACAGGGAGAAACTGATGCGCGAGTTCATCGGCCCCCTGAAGGCCAGGCTCGAGGCGGAGGGCGTTTCGTACAAGTTGAAGGTGAGGACAAAGGCGGCCTATTCCATATGGAAGAAAATGCAGGTGCAGAAAGTGCCCTTCGAGGGTGTGTACGATGTATTCGCGATACGTTTCATCATAGACAGTCCCGATGACAGGGACAGCGAGAAGGCTCTCTGCTGGAAGGTATTCTCACTCGTGACGGAGGAATACGAATCGGACACCAACCGTCTGCGCGACTGGATTTCCAACCCCAAGGCCAACGGCTACGAGTCCTTGCACATCACCGTGAAAAACAGGGACGGGGCTTACCTGGAAGTGCAGATACGCACGCGCAGGATGGACGAGATTGCGGAAAGCGGACTTGCATCGCACTGGTCATACAAGGGCATAAAGAAGGAAGCTACCCTGGATATGTGGCTGAATTCGGTGCGAAGCCTGCTGGAGAAGAAGAATACCCTGGAAAGCGTAAGAGACAGCGCAGCGGTACTCAACAATGACGTATTCGTATTCACGCCCAGCGGGGAATTGAGAAAGCTGCCTTTCGGGGCATCCGTACTGGACTTCGCCTTCGAGATTCACAGCGGTCTTGGACTGAAATGCACGGGAGGTCTGGTCAACGGCAAGGCCGTGCCCATCAGGGAGAAACTGCACACGGGAGACTATGTCGAGATAATAAAGGGCAAGAACCAGAAACCCTCGGCCGACTGGCTGAACTACGTGGTCACCTCGAAGGCCAGAAGCAAGATAAAGCTGTTCCTCAAGGAGGAGGAATACCAGAGGTCCAACGAAGGGAAGGAGCTTCTGGCATCGAAGTGCAGGAAATGGAAGTTCGAGGTAAGCGACGAGGACCTTGCGGCCCTTATGAAGAGGTATCGTCAGAAAACGCTGAATTCCTTCTACGAAGCCGTAGGAGACGGGCGCATCGACCCCCTCGACATCAAGAAGTTCGTGGAATTCAGGCACGAGGCCCATCACATTGACATTCAGGAACCTGTCGCGGCTGATGCCGCACCGGAGGGCGCCGGCAGAAGCGGGGACGCCTCAGGCGTGCTGATAATAGATGCAAAGCACATCAAGAATATGGACTACAAGCTGGCAGCCTGCTGCCACCCCACCTTCGGAGATGACATCTTCGGCTTCGTGACCCGTTTCGACGGCATCAAGATTCACAGGATTTCCTGTCCCAATGCCGCGCGCCTGCTGGACCAGTACCCCTACCGCATACTCAAGGCAAAGTGGGGCAAGTAAGGGACTTAACGTACGCATTCATCCGGTCAAGCTGCGCCTCCATGCTGCAGAGCAGTTTGAACTGAGCCCTGGTCCTGACCAGATTGTGTTCGGGGTATGCAATCTTGTAATAGGTGTCGCCGTCTATATAGTCCATAAGGAAGCGGAGCACCTGCTCGTATGTTATGTAGATACCGCTGAAGGCGAGCGCGTCCAATTCCGCCCCGGTGAGGGTGTCCTTCATCTTCGAAAGGTATCCGCCGATATACGCCTTGAACATTCCGAAGCTCATTCCCACCTTGTCAAGATCCGTGTCATCCTCCGCACCGGTGTTGGTGTAGGACCTCAGGGCATCTCCCACGTCATTGAGTATCGTGCTTGACATAAGCGTGTCGAGGTCGATGGCACAGAGCAGACTGCCGTCGGAGGCATTGAAAAGGAAGTTGCTGATTTTCGTGTCGTTATGTGTCACTCTGACCGGGAAAATCCCTTTCTCAATCTTTTCGCAGAATTCCATCATAAGCTGCCTCCTGGACTCTATCCATCCTATCTCCTCCTTCAGGGAAGCCACCCTGCCCGCCTTGTCCGCCTTCACGGCTGCATCCCACTGGCTGAAGCGGAAGCGCATATCGTGGAAGCCCTTGAGGACCACGGTGAGAGGTTCGGTAAAATCGCTGACAAGACGGTGGAATTCTCCCAGCCCAAGGCCGCCCTGCCGGGCAAGTTCTTCCGTATCGGCAACCGAGTAGCTTCTGGTACCGCCTATGAACAGGCATACGGTCCAGAAATTCCCGTCCGCATCATTATGGTACAATTTGCCTTCCGCTGTCCTTACCGGAGTGAGTGTGTCGCGCAAAGGGTCGGAAACTTTCTTCTTTATATGTTCCGTCACCTTGAAGATGTTCTCCATCATTGCGGGAACATCTGTGAAAATCAGATGGTTCTTGCGCTGGAGTATGTACGACGGCTCCTGCGAATTATCGGTATACACCACGAAAGTATCGTTTATGAAACCCTCGCCAAGCGGACACACGTCCGTCACTTTGCCTTCAAGGCAGAATTTTCCGGCTATCGCCGCAAGTTTTGCATTGTCTACCATTCCAAATTGAGTTTGCCAAAGAATTCGGGTCTATGAAAATCGGGTGACGGGGTGTCTATCGGGGCCCAGCTCACGAAATGAGGACGGGCGGTCCTGTCACCGCATTTGTAAAAGTTTGCCATCAGCGATTCCGGCCTCGGGCCGCAATCCAGCACGTCGAAAGGGATTTCCAGTTCCAGGTTCCACTTCCCTTCTCCGCCCCCGGCCTTTTCTGCCGGAAGGCTTGACCTGCGCACAATCCTGTCCATCAACTCCGGAGAGAAATGAGTGCAATTACTCCTGTCCGTACGCTTTGCAGCTAGCCCGGTCCCGATGCAGTTGGTCTCGAAATTGAAATAAAACGGGCTGTCAGGGGACTTCACGAAGAATTCCACGCAGCTGTCCTCCCATACCGGGCCGTTTCCCTCAAGGCATACCGCCCGGACGTCTTCCTCAACCACATCGAAACGCAGGAGTATCGAACCGGCGTTGTGGGCCGCCGAAAGCGTCACCTCAGGTTTGTACGGGAATTCCGCAGCCCAGGGGACTTCTTCAAGTTTCAATACCGCGAACCCGGCAAGCGCGCCGAAATTTTCCGCATAGGGTACGTTCAGAGTTTTCATATTATTGCAATTCAATACAAAATTAGGTTTTTTTTCGTAGATTTGTATAGCATCATAATGATTGAATATGAAAAAATTAGCAGTTACAGTATTCATTATCCTGTTCCCCGTGGCGCTGTGCCACGCCAAAACCGTTTTCCACAGCGCTTCAGACCCTGACATATTCTATCAGGGAAGGGTTGTCAAAGACGGCGGCAAAGTCAGTCTGGACTGGAGCAACACCACAGTTACGGTCAGATTCTACGGAACCTTTCTTGAAATGGACTGCCACGACAGCGGGACCTGCTACTTCAATGTATGGATTGACAGAAAGATGAGCCCGGTGCAGGATGCCGTCATATCCACAGAGAACGGCGGACGTTTCACTCTGGCTTCCGGGCTGAAGAAGGGCGAGCACAGCGTGACACTGCAGAAACGCAGCGAGGGCGAGAACGGATGCCTGACCATAGACGGTTTCACCACAGACGGGAATCTGTTGAAAGCCTCGGACCCCTTCATCAGGCACATCGAGTTCATAGGCGATTCCTACACCTGCGGATACGGCACCGAAGGCGCTGACAGAGACCAGCCGTTCCGCGCATCGGAAGAGAACTGCAACCTCGCTTACGCCTCCATAACGGGAAGGTATTTCGATGCCGGGATACGCACAATCTGCCACTCCGGACGCGGCATCATACGCAACTATGGCGACGGAGACCCCGGCAGGACTATGGTTGAAAGATATCCCTACGTCCTCGACGAAGGCTGCAAAGGTATGAAATGGAATGCAGTCGAAGACGGATTCAAGCCTGACATAGTAGTCATCTACTTGGGCACCAACGACTTCAGCTGCGGCAAACAGCCGGCCATAGGGCCCTGGTGCGAAGCATATTCGAATCTTCTTCGTCAAGTGCGTGAAAACTACGGCGTCCAGGTGCCCATCCTGTGCGTAGCCTCCAAGGCCGACATCCTGATGGGAGAGTACGTACGAACAGCCGCAGAACGCTCCGGAGTTGCAAATGTCCATTGGACCGACATACAGACGGACGCGCACGACGACACCGGAGACCTCGGCTCCAGCTACCATCCCAACTACAAGGGCCAGAGAAAGGTGGCCTGCTGCATCATTCCGTACATTTCCACCCTTGCCAGATGGGAAATGCCTTTCAAAACCATAGAATAACCAGATACAATATACATTATGACAGACCGCAGAACATTTTTGAAGACCGCAGCGGCGGCTACGGCAGCAATGGCAGTGACGCCCTTACTCGACAGTTGCAGGCGCGGCGGCGCAGTTGCCGACAAGAACATAGACAATCCGGATTCCCCTGTCAGCGAGGATGGCTCGTACCTCATAGTTCCGAGGGGCGCCGGCCTGCGCATCACCGGCACGTTCCTGGATGAGATTTCCCACGACATACCCCATCAGAACTGGGGCCCCGTAGAGTGGGACAGGGATTTCCAGAATATGAAAGCCATAGGCATAGACACGGTGATAATGATACGCAGCGGATACCGCAAGTTCATCACCTGGCCGAGCAAATACCTCCTGAAAAAAGGCTGCTATATGCCGTCCATTGACCTTGTGGAACTTTTCCTGAGCCTTGCCGACAAGTATGACATGAAATTCTATTTCGGTCTGTACGACACAGGGCACTACTGGGACACACGCGACATGAGCTGGGAGTTGGAATACAACAAGTTCGTAGTCGATGAGGTATGGGAGGCATACGGCCACCACAAGAGCTTCCAGGGCTGGTACATCAGCACCGAGATAAGCCGTAACACAAAGGGGGCAATAGGCGCGTTCCACGAGATGGGACGTATGTGCAAGGAAGTATCCGGAAACCTGCCCACATTCACTTCGCCCTGGGTTGGCGGCAAGAAGGCCATTATGGGTACCTCTCTCAAGAGCAAGAAGGGTGTGTCCGTGCAGAAGCACGAGGAAGAGTGGAACGAGATTTTCGACGGCATACACGACGTAGTCAACGCCTGCGCCTTCCAGGACGGGCATATAGACTATGATGAACTGGACGCGTTCTTCAGCGTGAACAAGAAGCTTGCGGACCGCTATGGGATGCAGTGCTGGACCAATGCCGAAAGTTTCGACCGCGATATGCCCATCAACTTCCTTCCCATCAAGTTCGACAAGCTGAGGATGAAACTCGAGGCCGCGGCGCGCTGCGGTTACGACAAGGCTATCACCTTCGAATTCAGCCATTTCATGAGCCCCCAGAGCGCATACCTGCAGGCCGGGCATCTCTACGACAGGTACAAGGATTATTTCAACATAGATTAGAATGGAAGACAGGTCCAATTTTTCATACGTATTGTTCCTTTCGTTCGTTGCGGCGCTCGGAGGAATACTTTTCGGCTATGACACAGCCGTGATTTCCGGCACGACGGCTTCCGTCAGCGCCCAGTTCGGCCTCAACGAGATGTCAAAGGGCTGGTATGTGGGCTGCGCACTTGTGGGCACCATTTTCGGGGCCGCGATTGCCGGCATCCTCAGCGATTTCCTGGGCAGAAAGAAATCGATGCTCATAGCGGCCGTACTGTTCAGCGTATCGGCGATAGGCTGCTGCCTGTGCGCCGGGATGACTGACCTGGTGGTCTACCGCATCATAGGCGGCATAGGCATAGGCATCGTGAGCATAGTGTCTCCCATCTACATTTCCGAAGTGTCACCGGCAAAGATCAGGGGCACTATGGTGTCGCTGTACCAGTTCGCCGTGACCTTGGGAATCGTGCTGGCCTACCTGATAAACTTCATCATTCTCAAGAACTCGGAAACCCTGCACTTCAACGGCTTCTTCAAATGGGTGTTGAGCGATGAACTGTGGCGCGGCATGCTGGGCAGCGAGGCCGTGATCACGTTGCTTTTCTTCTTCATCATATTCTTCATCCCCGAGAGTCCGAAATGGCTGATAGTCAAAGGTTTTGACAATAAGGCAATGACAGTTTTCAGCAGACTTAAGGCCACCCCGGAGGGGGCTGCGGAGGAATGCCGCAGAACCAGGGAATCCATTGCCGGCGAGGTGAAATCCGAATGGAAGGCCCTTACCGAGAAAGGCATCATACGCGCTGTGCTCATTGGCTCGGCCATAGCCATACTCGGACAGTTCATGGGCGTCAACGCCGTAATCTATTACGGTCCCGACATATTCGCCGACGCAGGTCTGGCGGCTGAAGACTCTTCATTCTCAACCGTACTTGTCGGTCTGGTGAATATGCTTACGACCATACTTGCCGTATTCATCATAGACAAAGTGGGCCGCAAGAAGCTTATATATTTCGGTGTCAGCGGAATGATAATCTGCCTCATCGCCATAGGCATCATCTTCGCCGCCGGAGGTGCCGGCACGCTTCTGCTGGTATTCTTCCTGCTGTACATCTTCAGCCAGGCCATCAGCATCAGTGCTGTGGTATTCGTGCTTTTGAGCGAAATGTATCCCAACAGGGTGCGCGGGCTCGCGATGAGCATTGCCGGTCTCGTGCTTTGGGTCGGAACCTATCTCATCGGCCAGTTCACGCCCTGGTGCATGGCCACTCTCACCCCGGCAGGGACCTTCTTCCTGTTCGCGGTGATGTGCGTACCGTATATGCTGATAATGTGGAAACTCGTACCCGAGACCACAGGAAAAACCCTTGAGGAAATCGAAGAATTCTGGAAAAAATAGATGTCAGGCAACAATTACAAACGTATAATCTCCATCGATGTCCTGAGAGGCCTCACGATGGGTCTTATGATATTCAGCGCGGCGATTGCGTCGAGCAGCGGGCTTCCCGCGTGGATGTTCCACTGCCAGGTTCCACCACCGGATTACGTATTCCATCCCGAGATAAGGGGAATAACCTGGGTGGACCTCGTGTTCCCTTTCTTCCTGTTCAGTATGGGCGCAGCCTTTCCTTTCGCCATACGCAAGCGCCTCGACAGCGGCAAGAGCAATTCGGACATTCTGGCGTTCCTGCTGCGCAGGTGGGTGACGCTGGTGCTTTTCGCCCTTGTCATAGGCAATGCGGGCAGCATATACGCCTGGCAGGGCTCCGACATAATCAAGGGTGGCTTCTCCATCCTGCTTTGGACCGGGATGTTCCTCAGCCTCATAAGGACTGACAGAAAGGGCATCAACGTGGCGGGTTACGTCCTGGTTGCCGGGTTGATGGCCGCAGAGGCCTTCCTGTTCAAGGTGCCGATGAGCCTGCACAACAATGACATCATCATAATGATTTTGTCAACGGTAGCCTTCTGGGGCGGATTCATCTGGCTGTTCACACGTGACAACGCGCTTCTGCGTTCGATTGTGTGGCTGCTTGCAATAGGGTTGAAGGCAATGGTTTCCTATACGTCGTGGATTGTTCTGCCGGAGATTCCGGAATGGTTGAGCTGGGTGTTCAACTGGGGATTCCTGCAGTATCTCATACTCATCATACCCGCCTCTTTCGTGGGGGATATGCTGTTGGAGGCCAGCCGAAGAAGGCCTTCAGCATCATCGCGCCCGGGCAAGGAAGGATGGGCGGCGGCAGTTGCGCTTGCCGCGGCAGCAGTCCAGCTTTGGGGCCTGTACTGCAGGCAGACGGGCATCGATCTGTACGTCACGCTGACACTGGCCGTCATATTCACAATGCTGAACGTGAACGGGAAAGTCAGGAATCTGCCCGTGGCCGTCCTTGGCTTCGTTCTTCTGATAGCCGGCATACTGTTCGACTTCCCGGACGGAGGCATTGCTAAAGACCACTGCAACCTCTCCTATCTCCTGACATCCGGAGGAATGGCCTGCCTTGTCACATATTTCCTGCTTTATCTCGAAAACAAAGGATGCAAAGGCGGCTTCCTTTCCGCTTCCGGCCAGAATCCCATGATTGCCTACACAGTCTGCTGGTTTGTGATAAGCCCGCTGCTGTACGGTTGCGGCATTCTCGGCCATATCGACGCGCTTTGCGTCGGATCCCCGTTCTGGGGCATTTTGAGGGGACTGGCTATCACCGCCTTGATGTATATAGTAACGACTTTGTGTACCAGAATGCGCCTGTTCTGGAGAAGTTAGAAAATGAAAATAAAAGTAAAAATACTTACACTTATGGCGTTGGCGTGCACATTGTTTGCCGGCAACGCATTGGCGGGAAACCGCAAGGGGAACGCAGATTGCAGCGTCTGCCGCAGCCTCGATGGCAACGTATGCTGCGAAGGCAAGGGAGTGGAAGGAGTTGCCGTTTCTGACGGAGTCAACGTCGTCCTTACCGGCAGGGATGGCCATTACTGCCTCCCCTATAGTGAGAATGCCGGTCGGTTCGTATTCATTTCGACACCCTCGGGATACGTTTCCACGACTATGGGCGGAGAGGAGTGTTTCTATAAGATGATTAAGGACAAGGACGGTGATTCCGGTGCCCGCACTTACGATTTCACGCTCAGGCGCAACAGTTTCGACGACACCCGCCACAAGGTGATTGTCGTGGCTGACCCGCAGATTTCCGACCCTGACGACCTCGAGCCGCTGAAAGGACGGCTGGAAGATATTGGAGGCGTGACGGACGGTATCAGGGATTGCTGGTGCTTCGGCATCAATCTGGGCGATATGGTGGGATGGAACCACAGCCTCTATCCCCGCATCAACAAGATTTTCGAACGCAGCAACATATTGTGGCGCAACGTGATAGGCAATCACGACATGACCAACTGGGGACGTAGTTTCGAGACTTCACGCACAGATTACGAGAACACTTTCGGCCCGACTTATTACAGCTTCAACGTAGGAAAGGTCCATTACGTGGTGATGAACGACAATTTCTTCGTGGGAAAGGACTGGTATTACATAGGCTATCTTGACGAGAGGCAGCTTTCCTGGCTGGAAAAGGACCTTGCCAACGTTAAGAAAGGTTCGGAGCTCGTAGTTTGCATGCACATTCCCACAACGTTGTACAAGGTGGCGGTAAAGGATTTCTCATATCCGGACATAGCCGACCTGCTGTGCAACAACACCGCACTCTACAAGATGCTGGAGCCTTACCATACCACGATACTTACAGGGCATATGCACACAAACTCCAATGTGACGATCAGCCCCAACATAGTGGAGCACAATATCGGCGGACTCTGCGGGGCCTGGTGGTGCGGTGACGTGTGCATCGACGGCTGCCCTCCCGGCTGCAAGGTGTACGAGCGCGACGGCAGAAAACTGAGCTGGTACTACAAGGGCGAAAACCTCCCGGCCGACTGCCAGATGAAGGTATATGCCGACCATCCGGACTACCCGGGAGAAATCATCGCCCACGTCTGGGACCAGGACGAGAAGTGGAAAGTGGAGTACTGGGAGAACGGACACAAGGTCTGCGATATGGAACACTTCGTCGGTACCGACCCTCACGCCAAGGAGATTTTCACCGACATAAGCGTCTATAAGATTTCCTGGCTGGCCTACTTCCCTTCCCCGAATTTCTTCCGCTGCAAATACAATCCCTCGGCTGTTGATCCCGAGGTACGCGTCACCGACCGTTTCGGAAGGCTTTACATTGAAAAGATTCATTCCGGCGAATGACTCTGTTTGCCGGGGCTTGGCTCGCAGCCTGAAATTTTTCGGAACCTTCCGGGCCCGTCACTCGCCGTAAC
>JAKSKP010000037.1 GCA_024401635.1 Bacteroidales bacterium | reverse complement strand
TGGATGCCATACATTATATATCGATAACACGCAGCGCATTGAATACTCCGGACAGTTTCTGCTGCCGTCACGGGGCTGACTCCTTTTCTATTGCCGGGGAGTATCTCATGCACGACGGTACGGTTTCCCGTTTTGTGGTGAACACCGGACGGGACTCGAAGACCGTCAAACGGGATGAAAAGGTCTGCCGACGGCTCAGCGAGCATATAGGCACCCTTCCGGTGGTGATGGTTTCTCCGCAGGATTCGGCTCTGGTGAGTGACAGCGGTGAGGAGAGGAGACGCTTCGTCAATACCGTGCTTTCGCAGATGGATGCCGTCTATCTCGCCGCTCTACAGCGCTACAACAGGCTGCTCGTCCAGAGAAACCGCCTGCTCAAGGAAGCGGCGGCGGACAGGTCCCTGTTCGAGATAATAGATTCCCAGATGGGGGAGGCCGCCGCGCTGATAATGGACCGCAGACGCTCTTTCGGCGAAGAGTTGGACAAGGCCGTCTCTTCCTATTATTCAATACTTAGCGGGGGGATGGAGACGGTATCCGTCACTTACAGGCCCGATATCTCCGTTTGCAGCGATGCCGCTGGTATCGCAGAAGAGCTGGAGCGGGGCCTGGAAAAGGATTTTGTCCTGAAATATACCTCTGCGGGTATCCAGAGGGACGATTTTTATTTTGCAATGGACAGCCAGCCCATAAGACGCTGCGGCTCGCAGGGACAGCAGAAATCTTTTCTTGTTGCTTTGAAACTTGCACAGTACGACATTATGAAGGCCGCCTACGGTTTTCCTCCCATATTGCTTCTGGACGACGTTTTCGACAAGCTGGATTTCGACAGGATAGCGAATCTGATAAAGATAGTCAGTTCTTCGCCCTATGGACAGATTTTCCTGACGGACACCAACAGGGAACGTCTGGAACAGGTGGTCGGCGGCATTGCACCCGATGCCACATATATTACAGCGAACAATGGCGAATTTTAAACCGGCAAAGATCAGCAGACAGGATCCCCGGCCGCTGTCGGATGCGATTCCGGCTTTCGTGAGGGTGAACGGGCTTGGCAAGGGGCTTGCCAGCCGTCTTGTCTTCGACACCTGGGATGAAGTGTCAGGCGCCGCCGGCTATTCCACCAACAAGTTCTTCAGGGACGGGGTGCTGAACGTCACCATCAGCAGTTCCGTGGCCAGAAGCCAGCTGCTTTTCCAGCTGGACATTCTCAAGGATAGAATCAACAAGTCGCTGAAGGACAATGAGTCGGCAAAGATGTTCGGCCTCGGTGACATTGAAGTCAAAACCATACGATTGAGATGAACCGCGTCAGGATAAGGATAGTTGCTGACGAGCTTGTTCCTTATCTCAAGGACGTGCCCGGCTCCTGTACGGACATTGTGTTCCGGGACGGAGCGTCTATATGCCGCGACGACCTTGCCGGCGCCGATGCCCTGATAGTCAGGACACGCACCCGCTGCGACAGCGGTCTTCTTGAAGGAACCGGAGTGAATTTCATCGCAAGCGCTACCATCGGTCTGGACCATATCGACCTGCCCTGGTGCGCGTCACACGGCATAAAAGTGTGCAATTCGGCAGGATGCAACGCAGGAGCCGTAATGCAGTACGTATTTACGGCCCTTTACGGCGTTGCTGTGCAGAAATCTCTGGATCTGGAAGGTCGGACAATAGGTATAATAGGTGTGGGCAACGTCGGGAGCCGTGTTGAAAAGGCAGCTCGCCGACTGGGATTCAAGACCCTGCTCTGCGACCCTCCGCGTGCAGCAAAGGAGGGAAGTGAAGGGTTCGTGCCGCTGGAAGAGCTTCTGCACCGGTCGGACATAGTCACTCTTCACACACCTCTGGACGGGAGTACGCGCGGGATGGCTGACAGGACCTTTTTCTCCCTGATGCGCCCCGGTTCAGTGTTCATCAACGCCTCACGCGGTGAAGTGGTGGATGAGAATGCCCTCAAGGAGGCTCGTGAAAAGCTGGGTGCACTGATAATCGATACCTGGGCAGGGGAGCCGGCCGTCGATGCGGAACTTCTGGAAATGACGGATGTCGCCACTCCACATATAGCCGGTTACAGTCTGCTTGGCAAAATCAACGGAACGGAAATGGCGGTACGCGCCCTTGCGGAGCATTTCGGCATTGGGGAACTGCAATCATTCCGAATTCCGACTGAAGATTCGGAAGTGTTTGAATGCCTTTCTCCGGAAGACCTGACTCAGCAATGCATTGCTGACAGACTGCTTGGCGTGTATGATATCTTCAAGGATGACAGGGCCTTGCGCTCCGATCCGTGTTCCTTTGAGAATCTGCGCCGTCACTACAGACTCAGAAAAGAAATTAAATTCATATAGCAATGGAAAAGTTGACAGACAAAGACAGGATTGAAATCGAAAGATTGAAAAAGGGCTTTCCCTGGATGGAAATCGTTGCTCCCGCGACAGTCGGTAAGGGTATCGTGTCCTTTACGGAAGACGATGCACGGAATATGGTTTGCAAGGCGGAAGCATACATTTCCGGGAAATGTACCGGCCCTGACGGACGGAAACTCGGCTTTGCGAAATTCGTCCCTGCCTCAGGAGCAGCGTCCAGAATGTTCAAAGACCTTTTTAACAAAAATGTTACCATAGTTAACAAATTTGTTTCAAGTATTGAAAAATTTGCGTTTTACAGCGAAAAAGAATTTTCAAAACTGGATGTGGATGCCTGTGTGGACCATACTCTGGGAGAAGAAGGTCTGGGCTACGGTTCCAAGCCAAAAGCGGTGCTGAAGTTCCATAATTACGGCAATGAGACCAGGACTGCCATCGCTGAGCATCTTGTTGAAGCCGCACATTATATGAAAGATGCTAATGGTAATGCAAATGTGATAGTTACCATATCTCCGGAGCATCAGAAGCTCTTTGATGCAGCGATTGCCGAAGTAAAGGATGTCTATGAACGCAAATACGAGGTGAAATACAATATTGAAACCGTATTCCAACACAAGTGGACGGACACGATTGCCGTGACTCCGGAAGGGGAGCCGTTCATCTCGAATGACGGCAGCATCCTGCACAGGCCGGGCGGTCACGGTGCCCTCATAAACAACCTCAACGAGGTGCCGTTCGACGTGATCTCGATAAAGAACATTGACAACGTCGCCGTCGAACGTTTCCTGCCTCTGACCGCAAAATGGAAAAAGGTTCTCATTGGCACCGCGCTTTCATACAGGGAGAAGGTTGACAGCTATATCAAAGCGCTGCGCTCAGGTTCCGACCGCCCGCTTCTGTCCGAGATTGAGTCTTTCTTTGCGAAGGAGCTTTGCGTTGAGATGCCCTCCGCCTATGCCTGTCTTGACGATAATGCCAAGGCCGGGGCGCTTCTGGCCCTTCTGGACCGCCCGGTGCGCGTATGCGGTATGGTGAGGAATGAAGGCGAACCCGGGGGAGGTCCCTTTGTAATAAGGGAAAAGGACGGCAGCACTTCCCTGCAGATACTGGAGGGTGTCCAGATCAATCCTTCCGATCCCAAGGCTGTGGAATGCCTGAAAAAGAGCACGCATTTCAATCCTGTGGACCTGGTATGCGTGCTGACTGACGGAGATGGACGCCATTACAATCTGCTGGATTACGTGGACAATGACGCCGGCTTCATCAGCAGCAAGTCATATCAGGGACGCGAACTGAAGGCCCTCGAGCTGCCGGGACTCTGGAACGGGGCCATGAGCAGGTGGAACACCGTTTTCGTGGAGGTGCCCATTGAGACTTTCAATCCTGTAAAAACCGTGATGGACCTTTTGCGTCCCGCGCATCAGGCATTGTAGGCCTGGTCCAGGTGCAGGACGTTTATCCTATCCTTCATCATACTGAAGCGGACAGGGGCGCGACCTATTATTTCTCCGTCAAGCTCCACGAGCTGGCCCTGTCCCTCCGGGATGATTTCCAATGTGCTGCAGCGGTGGAATATTAGGAAGCTGACTTTCTCTATGTTCCCGTTCAGCAGTTTCTTGATGTTCAGGAACAGCTTGTACACGGGAATCCTGGGTGAAAGCATAAGATCCATAAGTCCGTCATCCATAACGGCCGACGGCGTCTGACGGAGACCGCCTCCCGAATACCTGCCGTTTCCTATGGACATTGTGAATACGTCTCCGTTAAACACTTCCTTCCCGTCGCACAGTACTCTGGCGGGCGTGGAGACGTGGGCGAAAGCGAGTTTCTTGAGAGCATTGACGTAAAGAAGTTTTCCGGTCACTCCGTGAGTCTTCTGGAAATTGACTACGTCGCATACGTTGGCATCGAAGGCGTATCCGCCTATGTTTGCCATATAGGCCACCCTGCAGACCCTGCCCGTTTCCGGGTCGATGATTTCGGCCTTGACTATGTCCTGACAGTTGAAAGAACCGCTTGAGATAAGGTCTATTATCTTCTTGTGGTCGTGTGGAATATTGTGGCTCTTCAACCAGTCGTTCCCGCTGCCTATGGGAAGTACTGCCATAGTGAAATCCTCAAGCTTCGGAGCGCCCTCGCCGTCTGTTTCCAGGCTTTCTGCGACATATTCCACAATGTTCCTGAGCACGTGGTGCACGGTCCCGTCGCCTCCGACGGCTATGAACTTTCTGTAGCCCCGTCTGCAGGCATTCCTGATGCTGGATTCCGAGTCGGTTTTGGACTCGGGAGAGACAAATCTGTACTTTATTCTTTTGGCGTAGAGAAGTGATTCCGCCTCGCGCCACTGAGCGAGAGTTTTGCCCGAACCGGCCTGAGGGTTCACGACGGCAAACCAAGTGTCGATTATTTCCTTCATATGCCGCAAAAGTAGTAATATTTTTTTGTATATTTGCGAGTTAAAAAGACTATTATGGGCAAAATCATTGCTATTGCGAACCAGAAAGGCGGTGTGGGCAAGACCACCACGGCCATCAATCTGGCCGCTTCTCTTGCCGTTCTTGAAAGGAAAGTGCTTATCATAGATGCCGACCCGCAGGCCAATACAACCAGCGGGCTGAACTTCTCGCCGAACAGCGACGAAGGCAGGACACTCTACGAGGTACTCATAGGCACGCGCGAAATCGGCGACACCATACTCCAGACAGAGCTCAACTGTCTGCAGATGATACCGTCGCATCTCAACCTTGTCGGCGCGGAATTCGAGCTCCACGACGTGGAGAACAGGGAATTCATACTCAGGGACGCCCTTTCGCCCATAAGGGACAATTACGAATACATAATCATAGACTGCAGTCCCAGCCTCGGGCTCGTCACTGTCAACTGCCTTGCGGCGGCCGATTCCGTGATAATCCCCGTCCAGCCGGAGTTCTATGCCCTGGAGGGGCTTGGGAAACTGCTTCAGACCATAAGGCTGGTGCAGGACAGGCCCAACCCGAAACTCGAGGTCGAGGGCTTCGTAATCACGATGTTCGACGGCAGGACAAGGGTTCACAACCAGGTGGAGCAGCAGCTTCGCGAATGGTTCGGCACAAAGGTGTTCCGTACCATCATACAGCGCAACATACGTCTGAGCGAGGCTCCGTCCCACGGCAAGCCCATCGTTCTCTATGACGTGGTCTGCCCCGGTACGACAAATTACCTGAACCTGGCCAAGGAAATACTCGAAAGAAACAGACAGTTATGACGAAACAGCAAGCAAGAGGCCTTGGAAAGGGCCTGGGCTCAATCCTGGGCGAAGGTGCGGACATATCGCAGTTCCGCAGTCCCGTACAGTATGTCAATCAAACGGTCGGCTCGGGAAAACAGCCGTCCGAGGGTACGGTGAGGCTCATTCCGGTCGCTGAAATAAGGCCCAATCCGTTCCAGCCCCGCATCAGTTTCGACGAGCAGGCGCTCTCCGAACTGGCGGAAAGCATAAAGGCGCTCGGGCTCATCCAGCCCATAACCGTGCGCAGGGTATCCGATGATGGCTATCAGATAATTAGCGGCGAGCGGCGTTTCAGGGCCTGCAAACTTGCGGGAATGACCAGCGTCCCCTCCTATATCAGGTCTTCCGATGACGTCGGAATGCTGGAAATGGCCATCGTGGAGAATGTCCAGAGGGAGAATCTGGACCCTATTGAGACGGCAATGTCGTATCAGAGGCTGATTGACGAATGCAATCTGACCCAGGAAGCCATGGCGGAAAGGATAGGGAAGAGCAGGGTGGCCGTCACGAACAGCCTGAGGCTGCTCAAACTTCCTGCAAAGGTCCAGTATGACGTCAAGGTCGGCAATATCAGCGTCGGCCACGCCAAGGTACTGCTCGGAATCGAGGACGGGGCCGTGCAGGAACTGCTTTCCGACGAAATCATCAGGGAAGGGCTCAGCGTACGCGCCCTCGAACAGAGAATAAGGGCCGGCGTGGCCAGAAATTCCGCCAAACCCAAGATCCAGAAAGTGGAATGTGACCTTCCTGATGAGCATTACAAGGTGCTTGACATCATTGGCCGTTATTTCGACAACAACGTGACTTTCAAAAGGACGGCGGACGGCAAGGGCTCGATGACCGTAAGGTTTGCAAGTGACGCCCAGATGAGTGCTTTTCTGGAAGCATTGCAGAACAAAGGCCTGTAGGAACGTTGAGAAAAGGCACAATCATATCGCTGCTCTGTCTTCTGCTGCCTTTGCTGAACGGCACGCAGTCCTATGCCCAGTTCAAGGAGGAGGCGTTCACGCAGTCCTACAACGACAGGGCCGACTCGCTGGCCACTGCGGACTCCACTGACAAGCTGATCAATTTCAAGGAGATATTCGGAGGCCTCGCCCACGAGAGACCGATGCGTATCGGTTCAATGTTCGGTACTTCAATGATACTGCCAGGAACCGCACAGATATACAACGGCCAGTATTGGAAACTGCCTATCTTTTACGGTGGAATGGCGGCCGGCATAACCGGAGGCATCATTTTCAACAACAAGTTCAAGTCGGGTGGCCTCAATTCCGACAAGACCGCTTCGACGCTGTGCTTCGTCGGGGCCGGGATAATGTACTACGCCTCACTGATGGACGGTGTGGTGTCATACAAGTCCGACCGCAAGCCGCACCCGGGAAGGGCCACCATCTATTCCATATTGTGTCCGGGCCTGGGCCAGGCCTACAACCACGAATACTGGAAAATACCCATCTACATAGGCGGTATCGTGGGCTCCGTCCATTTCTTCTCGGTCAACCAGAAGAACTTCATACGTTTCCGCGACATTTACAGGGAGGCTTCCCAGGCCGGGTACTCTGGCCCTGTGAGCGCCGAACAGGCAAAATACTACCGTGACACGTACAGGCGTTATCGCGACTACAGCGTGGTGGCGATTGCTGCGTTCTACCTTCTGCAGATAATAGATGCCAACGTGTTCTGCTATATGAACGATTTCAACGTGTCGGAGGACCTTGCGATGAAAGTGTCGCCCACGGTCATACTTCCTCCTGACAACAACTTTGCCATGGTCAGGCCGGCCGCCGGTATGAATTTCTCCCTGAGATTCTGATTATGAGAATGTTGACCGTCATATTGTTCAGTTTTCTGGTCTTTGGTCAGGAGGGGCCCGATTTTACCGGATTCGTGGACAAGGTGAAGAGCATCAGGCCGGTGTGGACGGTGCGCAGGGACAACAGGGAACTGAAGACGGACAACGAGAGGCTGCGCAGCGCCCTCGATTCGCTCAGACAGTCGCACGACATTGCCCTCAGTTCCATCGATTCCCTGAAGTCCGTATCGGATTCCATTCTTCAGGGCATTGAGGGGGACGTTGATTTCGAACTCAGCGACAGCCTCGTCCACGTCTGGTACGTCAGCCAGGGCCAGGTCTTCTCCATGGACTACGATATGGAGACGGACCGTTTCTCGTCTGACGTCTCCGACGAGGAATTCATAAGGAGACTGAAGGCCATAAATTCTCCTGTTCCTCTGGCGTACAACGATATTGTCAAGAATTACTGCATACTGTACAGCGAGAAGTTCCACGGGATGATGAACAACGTGATGGGACTCTGCGAGGCTTACTGGCCCTTGTTCGACGAAATATTTATGCATTATGGTATTCCCTTGGAACTCAAGGCCCTTGCTATAGTCGAAAGTCATCTTAAACCTACAGCCTATTCCAGAATGGGGGCGAAGGGGCTGTGGCAGTTCATGTACCAGACGGGAAAGTCATACGGCCTCAGGATAGACAGCTGGACGGATGAAAGAATGGATCCCGTGAAGAGCACGGAAGCTGCCGCGAAATATCTGAAGGAGGCCTACTCCGTGTTCGGAGACTGGAATCTGGCCATAGCCTCGTACAACTGCGGGCTGGGCAATGTGAACAAGGCCATCCGGAGAAGCGGCGGCAAGCGGGATTTCTGGCAGATCTACGATTATCTGCCCAGGGAGACCAGAGGATACGTACCGGCGTTCACAGGAGCCTTGTATGCCACGCATTACTACAAGGAATACGGCATCACACCGGTCCACAAGCCCATTGCGGTACCTGTGGACACATTCATTATCCGCAAGAATCTCCACATCGCGCAGATTGCTTCCGTCACAGGGGCGGACAGTGCGACCGTAGCGGGACTCAACCCACAGTATTACCACGGAATGATACCCGGAAACGATTATCAATGCGTCCTCAGGCTGCCTATGGAATACACGAACGCCTTCATCGATGCCGGTGACAGCCTTTATGTCTACGAATACGAGAAGTATCTGGGAGAAGCCGCAGTCAAGAAAATGAAGGAGTCGTCCCCCTACGGCTCCGGCAATTACGTGGTGTACAAGGTCAAGTCCGGTGACGTGCTCGGAAAGATAGCCCGCAGGTACGGTGTGAGTGTCAGCCAGATAAAGATGTGGAACAATATCCATTCGAATACCATCAGAATCGGCCAAAAATTGAAAATTTATCGGAAACGCTAGTGAAAATGCCGGAAAATTTCGCTACATTTGTAAAATGAAGGGAAAAATTGACAGTTTTCTTGCCTCTCTGGCCAATATCCAGTATCTGAGCGCCTGGATCATTCTCCTGAATGATACCTTCCTCAGCGCTGTGGGAACTGTTGCCTCGATCCTGGCCATTGAATGGTTCATCGGCCGATTCCTTTTGCCTCTGCATTTCATTACCATTCTGGCGGTTTCAGTTATCGTGTCCGTGACCGTTTTCGTGATTCTGAAAACGTACAGGCAGGCTATACGACATACCACGCTTACGGATATCGGTATGCTCGGTACTGCTGTAATGCTGAAGTCGCTCGTAACTTATTTTCTGCTTCTTGTACTGTTCAGGCCGGTCTTCGGCATACGTTTCCTGTTTTTCTGCGGCGTGCTTGATGCGGTGCTGTCCTTCACCATCCTTGTATGTATGAGGACAATGCTGATTTTTGTCTATGGCCGTCTGCGACTGTATTTCCGTTCAAACAAGAACCTGAAGAGAATCCTGGTTTACGGCGTGTCCGACAAGTCCGTGTCGATGTTGATGCGTCTTCAGAAATCAAGCCATTATCAGATATTGGGCTTTCTGGTCTACGGAGACCGCGATTCCAACATTATGATTTCCGACCATCGCGTTTACAGCTTCGACAATCCTCGAAGCATCATACATCTCAAGGATACGCTTGGGCTTGACGGCATCCTTTTCGCAGTGTCCTCCGATGCCCAGACTGAGCAGAAGAGGCTTGTGGACTATGCAATAAAAGCCGGCGTTTCCGTCTTTTTCTCTCCCGAGATAGATGAGGTTCAGGACGGCAAGGTTGCACGTCAGCTTGTCCGCGAAATCAGAATCGAGGACCTTCTCGGACGCGAGGAGATCAAGATATCCCTCGACAAGATAAAGGATGACTTGACCGGCAAGACAATTCTGGTTACGGGTGCGGCTGGAAGCATAGGCTCGGAACTCTGCCGCCAGATAGCCGCGATGGGTGTCGTCCACAAACTCATTCTTTTCGATAACGCCGAGACCCCCATGCACAATCTCCGTCTGGAACTGGAGGAGAAATATCCGGATCTGCATTTCGTTCCGGTCATCGGTGACGTCAGGCTCAAACCACGTCTGGATTATGCTTTCCGTAACTGGAGACCCCAGATTGTGTTCCACGCCGCAGCGTACAAGCACGTTCCTCTTATGGAAGACAATCCTTGCGAGGCTGTGCTCGTGAATGCGGTAGGCTCCCGTCAGGTTGCCGACAAGTGCATGGAGTACGACGTGGAGAAAATGGTGATGATTTCCACGGACAAGGCCGTGAATCCCACCAACATAATGGGCTGCACCAAGCGTCTCGCAGAGATTTACGTCCAGGCTCTGGGCCTGGCTGTCAAGTCCGGCAACAAGGCTGGCAGGACACAGTTCGTGACTACACGTTTCGGAAACGTTCTCGGCAGCAACGGTTCCGTGATTCCACGTTTCCGCGAACAGATTATGAACGGTGGCCCTGTGACGGTCACACATCCCGATATCACACGTTTCTTCATGACTATACCCGAGGCCTGCCGTCTTGTGATGGAAGCCGCCTGCCTCGGCAAGGGCAATCAGATATTCGTCTTCGATATGGGCGAAAGCGTGAAGATATCGGATCTCGCAACACGAATGATAGAGCTTGCCGGTTTCCGTCCCGGAGCTGACATCGAGATACAGTACACTGGCCTCAGACCCGGTGAGAAGCTCTACGAAGAGGTTCTTGCCACTACGGAGAACACCGATCCTACGCCTCACCAGCGCATCAGGGTGGCCAGAGTCCGTGAGTATTCATATGATGATGCCGCTGCGGCGATAGACCGTCTTGAAGTGCTGTCACGTCAGGTTGACATACCCGAAATGGTCAAGTATATGAAGGTCGTCGTGCCGGAATATGTCAGCAACAACAGCGTATTCACCAAGTTTGACAAATAAGCGTTCTTATGGAAGCGCATTGGTTTGTGGCTTATGTTCGCTCCTGCCAGGAAAGGACTGTTGCCCGTCAGCTCGCTTCTATGGGCATAGAGTATTATATACCAGTGCGTAAGGAATTGCGCCAATGGTCTGACAGGAAGGTTCTCAAAGAACGTCTTCTTATGCCCGGGACGGTTTTCGTCCGCTGTACGGAAACGGAAAGACGCTCGCTTTTCGGTACCGTTTCTTATCTGACAAGATTTCTGACTGACAGGCCGACCAGGGATGTGGTGGTCGTTCCAGACTGGCAGCTGCTGAATTTCCGCCGCTTTATCGACGGATCCGAAGTGCCGGTGGAAATGCGCTTGTCCGGCGAATTCGAGCCGGGTGACAAAGTCCGTGTCATCTCCGGACCTCTGACAGGCACGGAATGCTGCGTGACCAGCATCAAAAGCAGGACCTATCTGTATGTAAGTCTTGGCATCCTTGGTTCCGCGACGGCGGAAATCGGGGCCAATCAGATTGAGAAGATCCAGTAGCTTTTTCCCAAGCCAGGCTACTTGCCTGTATTGAACAGTATCATTCTTTCAATGGCCCTGCGGCATACTGGGCAGAAGCCTTCGCTCTTGTTGCTGCGCATACGGCAGTCCTCGGCCGGTCTCCATACCCCTTTCAAAAGATAACCGCCGCCCTCATACAGGCCTACGCCCGGAATGCCGGCGTCCATCATATCCTTCCATTTGGTTGGGAAGTCCTTCCTTGTGGTAATGTTCTGCTCCC
The DNA here is from genome assembly GCA_024401635.1 of Bacteroidales bacterium. Taxonomy (GTDB): domain Bacteria; phylum Bacteroidota; class Bacteroidia; order Bacteroidales; family UBA932; genus Cryptobacteroides. The sequence goes on along the minus strand of JAKSKP010000037.1, from coordinate 2,941 downwards.
ACGGCTCGACGTCGGGGAAATAATACGGGTCGTCATAGTCTTCGTTCTCATAGGCATACTCGTCGGCAAGCGCACCGAATGAGTGACCGAATTCGTGCACGACCACAGGCGCGAACATTTCGTGATGTGCAGTGGTGAGGGTGTATGAGTTGTATATTCCGCCACCGCCGTAGCCTTCGGTGTTGGCCAGAATTACAATATGTTCGTAGGGGAGACCCTGCAGCAGATCGTGAATGTCAAAGACGTTGGATGTTGTCAGATACCTCTTAATATAGAAGGTGTCGAAATGGCTTCCGACCGGCGTGTTCAGCCATTTGCCTTCCTGCGGGACGCTGACTCCGCTGTCATTGGATTCCGCAGCTACGGCTATGAAATTGAAATCATCCTTGTGGCTGGTGAAGGGTTCTGTGCTCAGAATGGATTCCACGGCTGACTTTGCGTCCTTGTAGAATAGTTTGCGCTCTTTGGCGGTATATCCTTCGCCGACGATGGCTACGTCTATGCATCCTTTGCTGTCACCCCCTTTGTGGATGTATCTGTAAGGGACGGACGAGGGCTCTTTGTGTGAAAGAAGTTCGTCAGCGGGGTCCACGGGATGCGAGAATTCGCAGCATACCCTTCGGTGGGTGTCGTACAGCTTGATGCTGATTGTGGCCTTGGCATCCGGCAGCGGCAGCAGGAAAGTGTTCTCAAAGCCTTTTACCAGAGTCTTGGATTCGTCCGTCGTGAGCCATTCGTGGAAGAGGGTGGAGAAGGTGTTCACGTACAGTGTCCTGCCTGTTGCGTCATCAGTCATCCTTATTTCGCCGTTGCCTTCCACGGGCGCGCTGTCCAGATTCGCCGGCCGGCCGTACCAGCCGTCAGTGACGCTGAGCCTGTGCAGTGAGATTGCAGTAGGCCTGGTGCCGCCTGAAAATATGTAATCGGCCCTGAGGGTTTTGTCCGAGGCCTGAAGGGATGCCATTGCCGTGAGTATGGCGCAGAATATTGCACCGGAAATACGTTTGTTCATAATGTTTCTGAGGTTTCGGTATACATCGTGTCAAATATAGTTTATTTTTCGTAAAATATTTATATTTACATATTCAACATAAGATATTGATATGGCAAACGGTGAGGACAGACAGATTATCTTCTCGATGGTGGGAGTGAACAAGACTATCGAGCAGAACAACAAACAGATACTCAAGAATATATACCTCTCTTTCTTCTATGGAGCCAAGATAGGCATCATAGGACTGAACGGATCGGGAAAGTCATCCCTTCTGAAAATCATTGCCGGTCTGGACAAACAGTATCAGGGCGAAGTGGTGTTCGCTCCCGGATATTCTGTGGGCTATCTTCCGCAGGATCCTCAGCTTGATCCAGAAAAGACGATAAGGGAGATTGTTTCCGAAGGCGTGCAGCCCCTGACGGATATCCTTAAGGAGTATGAGGAGATTAACGGAAAGTTCGCTCTTCCTGAATATTATGAGGACCCTGACAGGATGCAGAAGCTTTTCGACAGGCAGGCGGCCCTTCAGGACGAAATTGACTCCAAGGACCTGTGGAATCTGGACAACAGGCTTGAACAGGCTATGGATGCTCTCAGGTGTCCGGAGCCGGACCGCCTGGCCGAGAACCTTTCCGGAGGTGAAAGAAGACGTGTGGCATTGTGCCGTCTGCTGCTGCAGGAGCCTGATGTACTGCTTCTCGATGAGCCAACCAACCATCTGGACGCCGAGTCCATAGATTGGCTCGAACAGCATCTTCAGCAATATAAGGGAACTGTCATTGCGGTTACCCATGACAGATATTTCCTTGACAAGGTTGCCGGATGGATACTCGAGCTTGACCGTGGCGAGGGCATACCGTGGAAGGGTAATTATTCCGGGTGGCTTGAGCAGAAGTCACAGCGCCTGGCCATGGAGGAGAAAGCTGCATCCAAGCGAAGAAAGACCCTTGAGCGAGAACTTGAATGGATACATATGGCCCCCAAGGCACGTCAGGCAAAAGGCAAGGCGCGTCTCAATGCATATGACGCAATGCTCAACCAGGACGTAAAGGAGAAGGAGGAGAGACTCGAAATCTTCATCCCCAATGGTCCCAGACTCGGCGATAAGGTGATAGAAGCGTGCAACGTGTCGAAATCTTTCGGAGACAAGCTTCTCTATGACAACCTGAATTTCAAGCTTCCGCGCAACGGTATCGTTGGCGTGATTGGTCCGAACGGTGCGGGAAAGACCACACTTTTCAAATTGATTATGGGGTTGGAACAACCTGATTCCGGTACCTTTGACGTGGGTACTACTGTGAAACTGGCGTATGTGGACCAGCAGCACAAGAGCATAGACCCCGAAAAGAGCGTTTATGAAGTCATTTCCCGCGGCAACGAAAACATAATGATGGGAGGACGCAGCCTGAATGCAAGGGCGTATCTTTCAAGGTTCAACTTTACAGGAGCCGATCAGGAGAAACTCTGCAAGGTGCTTTCCGGCGGCGAACGCAACCGTCTTCAGCTTGCGCTCGCATTGCAGGAAGAAGGCAATGTGCTTTTGCTTGACGAGCCGACCAACGATATTGACGTAAACACGATGCGCGCACTTGAGGAGGGCCTTGAGAACTTTGCCGGATGCGCGGTAGTCATCAGCCACGACAGGTGGTTCCTGGACCGGATTTGCACTCATATATTGGCTTTCGAAGGGGATTCCAACGTCCGTTTCTTTGAAGGTGATTATTCCGAGTATGAGGCGGACAAGATCAGGAGGATGGGGAAGACTGAGCCTTCAAGGGTCAGGTACAGGAAATTGATGAACAAATAAGGAGCGTTATTTCGGATTTCGATGATGATTTCTAAAATATTGAATAATTTTGCAAAATCATAAAGCCAAAAATTCATGAAAACAATCGTTTCAATCATTTCCTCCACAATAATCGGACTAGCCGTTACCATAATTGCGGC
>JAKSKP010000036.1 GCA_024401635.1 Bacteroidales bacterium | reverse complement strand
CCTCCCTGATAGTTTTGCATTTGCCAAGGATGTAATTGTGCATGAGCATAAAATTAATGGCCTTCTTTCCTGTTTCCTGTTGGAGCATATCGGGATTCGGCTCGAATTTTTTGTCGAGCCCGCCGAAAGTCGGCAGCTGGAAAGCACCGAAGCACAGACCGTACTCGTTCATTCCGTCGGTAGTCGCAAAAGGCTGACGCAGAAGGCCGTACAAAGGAGTCTTGCCGTTATTGAGCATTCCGTCCCCTCCTTTCTCGGGGTCATAATACATCTTCATTGAGTTGTAGATGGGATTGGTAGATGCCACGAAACGATAGCCGTTCGTCGTGTTGAACGTGAGCAGAAGCGGTCCGGAGCCACCATCGAAGTTGCGTCCGAACAAGGTCTGCCCGGCCGGGTTCTTGCATGCGAAGCCGGAACAGCTCAATGCGTTGATGTCACCGAAATCCTCTTTCCCGGGCTCGTTGAACAATATTGAATGAATTGCAAAATTGAGATCATCCATACTGCGCAGGTCCTTGTCGATCAGGGAATCCAGCTGCAGGTCTATGGTGTAATCCATATAATAGAACTTGTCATCGATACGACGCAGGGAAGCCAGGACATCCGCCGATTCGGCCGGCTTGCAATGATCCAGCCCGAGCGGATTTGCCGTTATCGGTTCACCGAGAGACAGAACGCGCAACGGCGTGTTCACGTCAGATTGTCCACAGCAGCCTGCAAAAAGGACGGTTGCGGCAATCACAAAAGGAAAACGTAAAAATTTCATAGACAGATTTATTGAATGTTTATAAATATCCTCACACATTTGCAAATATAAAAAATATTACTGGTCCCAAAACACCTATGCCACCGCGGGGCCGAAAAAAGACTCGAAACTCCCGAAGTGGCATAAGTGTTAGCCTGTAATATGTATGAATTACATTTCGTCCTCCTCAAGACGGAGATGGTTGACATATATGGCTTTCATTCTGGCCATACGGTTCTTCACTGAAGGCTTGGTGAACTCCCTGCGTGAACGGAGCTCGCGCACGGCACCTGTCTTTTCGAATTTGCGTTTGAACTTCTTCAACGCCTTCTCGATGTTCTCACCTTCTCTTACCGGTACAATAATCATTTTGAATCACCTCCTTTTTCGGGCAGCAAAGATAGATATATTTATTCAATCTGCAAAATATTCTTTTCTGAGCCAATATTCGAACAGAGGATCCTGAATATGAGGGATATCCTTCTCGTCGAACCATACCAGCTCTTTCTTCACAAGTGCATCCTTCAGCCGTTTCACGTTGGCCGAGGAGCTGAGCCTGTACCTGTCGACGACCTGGGCTGCGCTGAAGCGTGTCTCCCCGTCCACAATGGCCCGGAGCAGACGCAGCTGGAAATCGGTAAGGGAATACACGTTCCGAAGGAATTCCTGCCTGTGGATTGAAAGCATCACGTTCATCGAATCCGTAACGGAATTGGGCGTGATGTAGCCTTTGGCTATACTGTCCACCAGCGAGAACAGATGATTGACGTACATCGGATTGCAACGGAGAAGTTCGGCGGCGCTTGACACCAGGTCCCTCTGCAGAACCTTGCCATATGCCTGGAACACACTGTAAACGTGTTCCGCCATCAGCGAAGCTTCGATTCTGGAAGGGGTGTGCCGGTAGACCGAGCGCCAGAAGAACCTCCTTACATCGAATATTTCCCGGAGCCTGTTGTACTGCGATCCGGTGAATACGAAGGGGCATCTGACATCCCTGCGCTCGATGACCTTCTCCAGAAGTCCGAGAATCACGTCTGCGTCTTCGGAGAAAAGAACGTTCTGGAACTGCCGCACAAGCACAATCAGCCTCGAAGGCCTGGAAGCGGAAAGGGCCGAAGGCAACTGGAACACCTTCTCCATATCGATGCCGTCAGGCAGCCAGTTAAGGGAAACGACCGCCCCCGACCTGTCATACTGATCCTGGTCGAATACGAAATGGGTGCCCTGGAGACACTGTTCGACGATTGAGCGGTACTGGGCCGGAGAGGAAGCGCAGGCCTTGATCACTCCGTCGGCAAACCGCAGCAGCACATCCTCGGTCGAACGCACCCGCATCAGGTCTATGTCCGCGACGACGAAATCCGTTCCCTGCATTTTGAGTTTGGTAAGCGACTCCCGTATGAGGGATTTGCAGCCTACACCCGGTTCGCCATAAACAACGAGGCTCTCCCCCGAAGTCAACAGATTGCAAATCAAATCTATATCCTTCCTTCGCCCGATGAAGTCCCTGCCCGTGACGGGTTCATTGTATTTGAATAGCGTATTCATACCACAAATGTAAGAAATATTTCATTCTTCGGGAAATAATGATTATCTTTGCGGGCCAATTAAGAAGGTTGTCAGGCTCAAAAAGCGACAGAACGTCCGCCTGCTGCCAAAAACTTTTAAGTTTTTTGTTTTACAATGTACGCAATTGTAGAAATCGGAGGTCACCAGTTCAAGGTTGAACCTTCACAGGAAATCTTTGTTAACCGCCTTGCGGATAAGAAAGGTGCTGCCATCGAGTTTGACAAAGTTCTTCTCGTGGACGTTGACGGCAAAGTAAAGGTCGGCAGTCCCTACGTGAAAGGAGCAATTGTCAAAGCTACTGTTCTTTGCGACGAATGCAAAGGAGACAAAGTTCTCGTTTTCAAGAAGAAACGTCGCAAGAGTTACAAAAAGCTGAACGGTCACCGTCAGTATCTCACTAAACTTCAGATCAACGAAATCATCTAAAAGACAAGAGTTATGGCACATAAGAAAGGTGTGGGTAGTTCTAAGAACGGCCGTGAATCACAAAGCAAACGACTTGGACTTAAGAAGTTCGGTTCTGAGGTTGTAAAGGCTGGCAACATCCTGGTTCGCCAGAGAGGTACCAAGACCAACCCCGGTCTCAACGTGGGAATGGGTAAGGACCATACTCTGTATGCTCTTATCGACGGTACTGTACAGTACACCAAGAAGGCAGAAGGCAAATCGTACGTGTCGGTAGTTCCCTTCCAGAACTAACGCCCGGGGATTTGTACAAACATCAAAAGGACTGTACCCCGATGAGGGCACGGTCCTTTTTTGTTAACGCGATTGAATCGAATATAAATAATAAGGTAATATATTATGCTGACACTCAAAGCACTCCGTGAAAATACGGATGAAATTGTAAGGAAACTTGCAAAGAAAGGTTATCAGGCCGGAGAAGACATCAAGGTTATTCTCAACCTGGATGACGAACGTAAGAAAATCCAGCAGGAACTCGACAACCTGAAGGCCGAGCAGAACAAACTGGCCGCCCAGATAGGCGCATTCATGAAACAGGGACAGCGTGAAGAGGCGGAAAAGGCAAAGACCGCCGTAGCCGCACTCAAGGACAGGACCGCCGAACTTACAGCAAAGGCGGAAGAGAACATCAAGGCTCTGGAAGGCCGTCTCGTACTGCTGCCCAACACTCCCTGCGAACTGGTGCCCGAAGGCAGGACCGCAGAGGACAACGTGGTCGTCAAGCAGGGCGGCGTCATTCCCGAGCTCGGCCCCGACGCACTCCCGCACTGGGATCTCGCCAAAAAACTTGACATCATCGACTTCGACCTCGGCGTGAAGATAACGGGAGCCGGTTTCCCCGTCTACAAAGGCAAGGGAGCCAAACTCCAGCGCGCCCTCATCAACTTCTTCCTCGACTGCAACGCAAAGGCAGGCTATCTCGAGGTGGAGCCCCCGGTAATGGTGAACGAAGCTTCAGGTTTCGGAACAGGCCAGCTGCCCGACAAGGAAGGTCAGATGTACTATGCCGGTCTGGACAAGTTCTATATGGTGCCTACAGCCGAAGTCCCCGTAACCAACATCTTCAGGGATGTGATACTCCAGAGTTCCCAGCTTCCCCAGAAGCTCACCGCATACACCCCCTGCTTCCGCCGCGAGGCCGGATCATACGGCAAGGACGTGCGCGGTCTGAACAGGCTGCACCAGTTCGACAAGGTTGAGATTGTCAGAATCGAAAAGCCCGAGAACAGTTATGCCGCTCTCGACGAAATGGTTGCCCACGTGGAAAGCATTGTGAACAAACTGGGTCTCCCCTACCGTATTCTGCGTCTGTGCGGCGGTGACATGAGCTTCACTTCAGCCATCACCTACGACTTCGAGCTCTACTCTACGGCACAGCAGCGCTGGCTGGAGATATCCTCAGTATCCAACTTCGAATCATACCAGGCCAACCGTCTGAAATGCCGCTACAAGGATAGCGAAGGCAAGACCCAGCTCTGCCACACCTTGAACGGCAGTTCACTCGCGCTGCCCCGCGTGGTGGCCGCTCTTCTGGAAAACTGCCAGAAAGACGGCAAGGTCATAATACCCGAAGCCCTGCGTCCTTACACCGGCTTCGACGTCATTGACTGAGACTAAAACAATATTGGGAATCGACCCCGGAACCAATCTGCTTGGTTACGGGGTTGTTTCGGTTGATTCACACGGTCCGCATTTCGTGGATATGGGCGTGCTGGACCTGAGGAAGGAAAAGGACCCCTACCGCAAGCTAGGATTGATTTACGAGAAGGTATCCTGGCTGATAGACTATTACAGCCCTTCGGCAGTGGCCTGCGAATCCCCTTTCTACGGCAAGAACGCCCAGGTAATACTCAAACTCGGACGTGCCCAGGGGGCTGCCATAACCGCGGCGGCGCACAAGGGCGTGGATGTGTACGAATATGCCCCGCGCGAGGCGAAAATGGCAATAGTGGGCAACGGAGCTGCCAGCAAGGAACAGGTCAACGTGATGGTACAGAAGACATTGGGAGTTTCTTTCGACCCGAAGTACCTGGATGCCACGGATGCCCTCGGCATTGCCCTCTGCCACCATTATCACATATCCTCTCCTCTCGCTGGAGCCAAAAACAGAAGCAGTTGGGAGAAATTCGTTTCGGAAAACCCCGACAGAATAAAAAAATGAATTTTTCCCGTTAACCTGCACCCGAATCGATAATCATATATCTGGTAAAAACAAAGAATAAATGAAACTATATCTCAAGACAATCCTGACAGGCCTGACAATGTTTGTATGCCTGAACTCCTTTGCACAGAATATCAAGGCGAGACTGCTCGACAGCAGCAACGGAGAGGCGTTGCCATACGCCACGGTATACATCACTGCAGACGGAGCACAGAAGCCGAGCAAATACGTGCTGAGTACGTCAGAGGGGCAGGTACTGTTGGAGAAAGTGAAGAAGGGAGCGTACACGCTCAAAGTGGAGCTGATGGGATACAAGGCCTTCTCGCTTCCGGTGAAGATGGAAGGAAAGAACATCGACCTCGGCGAATTGAAAGTGGATCCGGACATGCAGGTGCTGGACGCAGCGAAGGTTTCAGACATCGGGAATCCCATAGTGGTCAAGAAAGATACCATAGAATATAACGCATCATCGTTCAAGACTTCAGACAACGATATGCTCATAGACCTGCTGAAGAAGCTTCCCGGCATCGAAGTCGAGAGCGACGGCAGCATCACTGCCAACGGAGAGACCATCAAGAAGATAACCATTGACGGCAAGACCTTCTTCCTGGACGACCCCCAGCTGGCCACCAAGAACATCCCTTCGAAGATCATCGAAAAGGTAAAAGTAGTGGAGAAGAAGTCCGAGCAGGCGCTGTTCACCGGCATAGATGACGGCGAAGAGGAGACTATCATCGACCTCGGCATCAAAAAAGGAATGATGAGAGGCTGGTTCGGCAACATTATGGCCGGAGGCGGTCACGACGTGCCTTCCAAAAACAACGATATGAACGACTGGCGCTATCAGGGAGCAGGTTTCATAGGAAACTTCACCGACAAACAGCAGATAAGCGTCATCCTCAACGGCAACAACACGAACAACCGCGGTTTCAATGACCTCGCCGGAGGAATGATGGGCAATATGCGTGGCGGCGGTGGCGGCGGAATGGGCCGTGGAGGCAACGGGGCCGGCGTGACCACGTCCTGGATGGGCGGTGTGAACGGTTCGTGGGACCTTCTTGACGACAGAATGGAGCTTGCCGGCAACTATCTGTACAACGGCAGCGACAAGTCCATACAGGAGGAAAGCACCAAGAACACCTACCTGAACTCCAACGAGACGCTGAATTACCATAACAAAGGTCTTAACAATACATTCTCGGACGGACACAGGCTTGGCTTGAGACTTGACCAAAAATTCTCCGACAACACCTCAATACTGTTCGAACCCCAGTTCAACATAGGCAAGGGCCATTTCAGCGAATATTCAAAATTCGACACCGACCGCGACATCAACGGAGTGAACGAGATGGTGAATACCGGTTTCAACAACAACACCGGTGCCAACAAGAACTGGACAGCCAGCGGCCGCGCCCTGCTGAGACAACGTCTGGGCAAACCCGGAAGGACGATTACCGTGAATCTGCGCTACAACTTCAGCAAGAACAACCTCAACGGCATCAACCAGTCCAAGACCGACGCAGTTACGGAGACATCCTACGTGAACCAGTATTATGACCAGAACTCCAACAACAGCCAGCTGATGGGAGGTCTGACCTATACCGAACCCCTGTGGAAGAATTTCTACCTTGAGGTGAACTACAACTACACCTGGAGGGAGCAGAAATCCAACAAGGACACCTACGACATTCTCAAGAACGAGCCTGTCACCTACGACAAGAACGGGAATATGCATCTGCCCGAGCAGCCGAGGGCTACACAGAGGAACGAAGTCTACTCCAACGACATTCTCAACCTGTCGCGCAACCACAGGGCAGGTGCAAACATAATGTACCAGAACGAGAAAATCAGGGCTCAGCTTGGTTTCAACGCCAATCCGACATATACCTACAACAAGACCAGTTCAAGGGCCAAGGCATACGAGAGCAACGTCATAAACTGGGCTCCCCAGGCGTCGATAAGCTATGACTTCAACGACAATTCCAACCTGCGTTTCTTCTACAACGGCCGCAGCAACCAACCGAGCACCTCACAGCTCGTTCCCGTTCCTGACAACTCCGACCCTATGAACGTAAGACTGGGTAATCCGAACCTCACCCCCTATTTCTCACACAACGCAAGGGGAATGTTCAGGTACACCGATAAACAGACCTTCATGTCCATCAACGCCAACATATCCGGCGGAATCACCGAGAACCCCATAATCAACACCACCTGGTACGACAAGACAGGCGCACAGTTCTCGCTTCCCACCAACGGTCCGTCCAGCGGCAACGTCAATATGAGGCTTATGATCAACTCCCCCATCGCGAAGAGCAAGTTCAGCATCTTCAATATGCTGAATGTCGGATACAACCAGAATTCCAACTACATCGCCAACGGCCAGATTGATATGTCAGGCTACTATATCGGAGGAGACAAGTTCAACTTCGACTACGACGCCTTCCTCAAGGACTACAATGATTTCCTGCGCGACAAGGAGTTCAGCATCAACAAGACACACACGATGAACTTCGTTGAGAGGCTGCGCTTCACATACCGTAGCGACCTCGTGGAAGTGACCCTTGGCGGAAGGACGAGGATGAACAAGAGTTGGTACACCGCCAAACAAAACACAAATGCCACCTGGGCCAACCAGGCGGAGGCTTCGATGAACTGGACCATTCCCGGCGGAGTCAACCTCATAGCGGACTGCAACTACAACTGGTACAACGGCTACACCACCTCCCAGGAGTCTACCGTGGTGCTGAATGCGGAGATAACCAAACTTCTGTTCAAGGACAAGGTTACGCTTTCCCTCAAGGGATACGACCTTCTCGGACAGGCGAGGAACCTCAGCGTTACCGACAACTCCAACTTCCATCAGGAGACACGCAACAATACGCTCGGACGTTACATCATTCTTTCAGTGACCTTCCGTTTCGGAACGTTCAACAAGGGCGGAATGATGGGAGGCCCGAGAGGCGGACGTGGTCCTATGAGAGGTCCCATGGGAGGCCCTCGCAGATAGGGGAACTAAAACCAATCAGTCTTGATCGGCGGGCATGTTCGAAGAATATGCCCGCCATTTTTCTATCAGCGCGGTCATATCTTCAGGCACGGGAGTCTCGAAACGCAGGTGCTTCCCGGTGACAGGATGCTCGAAGCCCAGCACCGCGGCATGCAGAGCCTGACGGGGACATATCTTGAAGCAGTTCTGGATGAACTGTCTGTACTTGGCGTAGATTGTACCTTTGTTTATAGTGGTGCCTCCATAACGCTCGTCACCGAACAGAGGATGGCCGAGCCAGCTCATATGGACTCGTATCTGATGCGTGCGGCCGGTTTCCAGAACGCACTGCACCACGGTCACGAAGCCGAAACGCTCCAGCACCTTGTAATGGGTGACCGCAGTCTTGCCCTGGTCGCCTTCGGGGAATACCTTGAATTTCAAGCGGTCGGAAGGGTCACGGCCTATGTTGCCTTCTATCGTGCCTTCGTCCTCCGGGAGGTTGCCCCAGACGACGGCAATGTATTTGCGTTCGATGCTGTGGACGAAGAACTGCTTCGCGAGATTGGCCTGGGCCTCATCGGTTTTGGAGACCACAAGCAGGCCGGAAGTATCCTTGTCTATCCTGTGGACGAGCATACCCATACGCTCATCCCCCTCGTCCGCCTCCTGTCTGAGACCGAGGTGATAGGCCAGCGCATTGACAAGGGTACCGGAATAATGTCCGTGACCGGGATGAACCACCATACCCGCCTTCTTGTCAACGATGAGCAGATGTTCGTCCTCATATGGAATCTCCAGCGGAATGTCCTCGGGAAGTATCTCGGTACCGCGACGGCGATAGGGCATCACAAAAGTGATGATGTCGCGCGGCCTGACAATGTAGTTGGCCTTGACGGGCTTGTCATTGGCTCTGACGAAGCCGGCTTTGATAGCCAGCTGGATACGGTTTCTCGAAGTACCTTCCATCTGTCCGGCAAGGTACTTGTCTATGCGTATGGGTTCCTGCCTCGCTTCGGCCACATAGCGGAAATGTTCGAACATTTCCTGCTCCTGTTCAAGTTCTTCTTCGAGTTCCTGTTTGAGCTCCAAGGAAAGGGCGAGATCCATTTCGTCTATCATTCCTGGCCAAGATATATGGTCACGGAGCGTCCCTTCATAATGGACGACGTGCCGGGTTCAGGATTCTGACGGCAGACTACGGCATTGACTGAATCCGCATAGCTCTTTATCTCGCGGGCATATACCACCACGCCTACATTGAGGGAATTGTCGTGGATGGCGTCCACTGCCCTGCTGTATTTCATACCTGTCAGGTCAGGCACGGTAGTCAGGCACTCCGACTCGTTCAGCCCGAGTACAAGGTCCACGCGCGATTCGCTCGGAATCATTCTGCCGGGCTTTATCTCATAATTGCGGTACAGCTGCCTGAGCACGTTGTTTGTGGCGATATCGTCCACATATATCAACTTGCCCAGTTCGAGCCCCTGTGATGACAGGGCTGCAGCCGCACTGCGCAGCGAATAGCCCACAAGGTTGGGCATAGGGATATTCTTGGGATTGACCGCATTGATAGTCAGCTGGATGCGCCGGCCTTCCTTGACTGTCGCACCGGCCTTAGGTTCCTGGCGGACCACACAGCCGCGGTGAATACGCTTCACGTATATGGAATCTACCACTTCGGTACGCATTCCGGCATTGCGGGCTGCCGCAGAGGCCTCGGCCACGGTCATCCCGGAAAAATCAGGCACGGCGCTCTGTTCGCCATGGTGTGTAACAATGCCAAGAAATATCCTGATGAAGACCATCAGGGCTATGATCACTACGACGGCCCCAAGCAGGTTCTTCACTATCCAGTTGCTGAAAAATTCCCTGGTTGTCATAATAATCAGTCTATGAAAATTCTTATGATACCCTCAGCCAGCGTGGCAAGCCCCAGCACTATCACTATGGCTCCGAGCGCCCTGTTGATCCACAGTATCGTACGCATATTGAACTGGGAACGGAACTTGCTGAGGAGTTCTGTCAGGGCAAACCAGTACAGGACGCTTCCGCCGGCTATGCCGAGTATGATGGGGAAGAAAGACCAGTCCGTGGGCCGCTCCTCGCCTATGCCGAAGAAAGCCATCAGAGCAAGCATCACGGCGATTGCTCCGGGGTTTGAGAAGCCCATTGCACAGGCTGTCAGGAAGTCCGCCGTGCTTACGTCGCTGTCATCCTGACATTTTTCCTTGGAATCGATGGAAGTCCTGTCGCTCTCCTTCATCTTGCGGAAAGGGTTGGCAAGGGCCATCGAAAGGCCCAGGGCGATGACAATCAGACCCCCGCATATGAATATCGGTATTGAATTGCCCTCAATGAAGTCCTGCACGAAAGCAAGCGCAAACATAGCCACGACGGCATACACCGTATCCACCACCGTCGCGCCGAGACTGATGACGAATCCCGGTTTGAACCCCTTGCACAAAGTGCGCTGTATTACAAAGATGGCAATCGGCCCCACGGGTGCCGATGCAGCCACCCCCACAACAATCGCCTTTAACAAGTCCACTATCATTACCAATTTGCTTTAACTTTCAAAGATAGTCATAAATTTACAAATAATACGCGATTTTGTTGTACCTTTGGGTCTATGAACGGCAAACATTGCATACTTTTCCTCATTTTATCCCTTCTCAGCGCAGCAGGGCTGTCCGCAGGGTTTCTTTTCCCGCATTGCGGGGGATTCGCACTTATCGCATTCGTCCCTCTTCTTTGGATGGACAGGCTGGCAAGCCGTGACAACTGCCGGCATTTCTGGTGGTGGCACTACCTCACCTTCGTGCTGTGGAACGCATTCACAACCTTCTGGGTATGCAACGCCACGGTAGGAGGCGGCATAGCGGCCATACTCATCAATGCGCTGCAGATGAGCGTAATATGGGCTTTGTACCGCCTGGTTTCAAGACATCTTGACGGTCCTCTCCCCTACATATTCCTCATATCGGCATGGATAGCCTGGGAAAGGTTCTATTTCAGCGCTGAAGTATCCTGGCCCTGGCTGACTCTCGGCAACGCCTTCGCATCCAGCACCAGTTGCATACAATGGTATGAAATTACCGGAACGCTGGGAGGCTCGCTGTGGATATGGCTGTGCAACGTCACCATTTTCCTCGTGACGGTACAACTCCAGGAAAACAAATGGGCAGGTATGAGGGCCAAGGCACGCGCAGCCGTCGCCGTGTGGTCCTTCGTCATCCTTGCCGTGCCGCCGATAGCCTCGTGGATACGCTATGCCACATACACTCCCGAAGGCAAAGAATCCATAGACGTAAGCCTGCTGCAGCCCAACCTCGATCCTTATCAGAAGTTCCAAAGCCTGTCCCAGGCACAGCAGAACGACATTCTTACAGGGCTTATGGACAGCGCATTCGCCGAACATCCGGACAGCACCGCCCTTCTGCTCATAGCCCCCGAGACCGTAACTGGCGACATCGTGCTGAACAGCTGCAGAGTCAGCCCGACTATGATGACCTTCGACCACAAGATTTCGCAGCGCAAGCGCACCGACCTGTTGTTCGGAGCATCCACATATGAGTTCATTGACTCTCCGACAGCACCTTCCCATACCGCCAGAAAGGCAACGGAGGGTATGTGGTACGAGAATTACAACTCCGCATTCCTTATAAACAACAACAGCTATATGGGAATCTACCACAAGAGCAAGTTGGTCGTCGGAGTCGAGAAAATGCCCTGGCCCGCAGTAATGGGCAAAGTGGACAAGGCGCTGGGAGGAGTGATGGGACACTGCATAGGACAGAAGGAAGTCAGCCTGCTGTATGCCGACAGGAAAATACCCGTCGGCTGCGCCATATGCTACGAATCGGTCTACCCAGAGCATTTCGCCTCATACGTCGGCAAGGGGGCAAGGGCGATGACGGTCATCACCAACGATGCCTGGTGGGGCGACACCCCCGGCTACCGGCAGCACCTGCGCTACAGTTGCCTTAGGGCCATCGAAACCCGCAGGGACATCGCAAGATGCGCCAACACCGGCATTTCCGCATTCATAAACAGCCGTGGCGACATAGTATCGGAGACACAGTGGTGGACGCGCGACGTACTGAACGGCAGCATTCTGCTCAACGACTCCATGACTGCTTTTGTCAGAACGGGTGACGTGACAGGAAAGGCCTGCACCCTGGCCGCAATCCTGCTGGCGCTGGATTTTCTCCTGACCGTGATACTCAAAGGCAGGAATACGGAGAAAAAGTCTAGAAAAGACCGAAAAGTTCAGAATCGATGCGATCGGTGATGAGTGAGAAGTCTTCCGGACGGTTCTCATAGTCCATATTGTCGACATCGAACACCATAAGGCGTCCCTTGTAGCCGGCTATCCAGCTCTCATAGAGGTTGTTGAGATTGGAAAGATATTCCACGCTCATACTCTGCTCGTAGTCCCTTCCCCTCTTCTGTATCTTGCCTACAAGTCCCTCTATCGAACTTCTCAGGTAAATGAGGAGGTCAGGCTCCTTGACCATTTCCATCATCAGATTGTACAGTTGGAGATAGGTGTCATAGTCGCGCTGGGACAGGTTGCCCATAGCCACGTTGTTGGCCACGAATATGTTCACGCCCTCCATCAGGGTACGGTCCTGTATTATGATTTCGTCGGAATTCGAGATTTCTACAAGGTCGCGGAACCTCTGCGCCAGGAAATAGGTCTCCAGATTGTATGACCAGCGGCTTATATCCTTGTAGTAATCTTCAAGATACGGGTTGAACGTGACGGATTCGTATTTCGGAATCCATCCGTAATGTTCGGCCAGCATCCTGGTGAGGGTCGTCTTGCCGGCCCCGATATTTCCCGCTATTCCTATGTGCATATCGAAAGACTTTACGAAGTTAATCAAATTTTTCCGTATTTTTGCCGTATGGGAAACAACTGTTCGTATATTTCCGTCATACTTCCGCTGAAGCTGTCCTGGGAGCCCTTCTATTCGGTCCCCGAAGGAACGACGGTAGTCATTGGAGACCGCGTGAACGTTATTTTTGCCGGACGGCAGTATCTTGGAGTCGTATCCGGAACGGACGTATGCCCTGACGAATGCACTTTGAGCCGCATTCTTCCCATCAGGCAGCTCAGGACCGACAAGGAACGGATACTGGAAACGGAGATAGAGTTCTGGAGAAAGATAGCCGAGTACTATATGTGCAGCGTGGGACAGGTCTACAAGGCCGCATACACCTCGGTGAAAAACCAGGATGTCAAGGCACGCCCGACCGAAGAGAAGTACGTCGAAGGGAAAGGATGCACGGCTTTGAGCGGGGAATCCCCGGCAGCATTGCAGGCCGTCACCAAGGCGCTGGCGGAGGGGAAGACCGCCCTGCTTTCCTCTCCTGACAGCGAAAGCATACTCGCAGAGCTCTGCCTTCGGAACAGGAAAGGCAATGCCGTATGGATAGTGCCGGAACTGAAGATGGAGAAGACTATGCAGCAGCGCCTGCAGGAAATTTTCGGCAGCAGGCTGATACTCTGGGGCTCGGACATGACCCCGGCACGCAAGAGAAAGGCCACGGATATGGTCAGAAGCGGCAAGGAGCCATACATAGTGTTCGGCACCCGCTCGGCGCTGTTCCTCCCCCACCACGACCTCGGACTCGTCATAGTCGGAGACGAGCACGACCCTTCGTACAAGCAGAATTCGCCGTCACCCCGCTACAACGGCAGGGACGCAGCAATACTTCTCGCATCCATTTTCAGGGCAGGATGCGTTCTGGAGAGCGTGACGCCGTCGCTGGAGAGCCTGTACAACTGCCTGTGCGGGAAGTTCACGCATATCAGATGCGTCGAAGCCAAGAGACCCCGCTTCGATATCGTGGACACTAATGCCGAACTGCGCAAGAACGGTATGTGCGGCGACGTATCCAGGAGGTTCATAGCCTGCACCCCTTCCGATACCGCTGCCTACAAGCCGCTGAAGGCTGCATTTCCAAAGTTCGAGGACCTCAAGGCCCGGATAGCGGAAAGTATGGGGGAAGATGTATTCCTTACGGACGACCTGATTTCCAATCCCATTCCTCAGGGGCGGAGGAACCTGGGGGTTTTCGGAGTCGATGCAATGCTGGGCAAAGCCGATTTCAGAGCAGACGAGAGACTGTTCCAGACCATATGGCGGGCCGTCGCCACAGGGCCGTCGTCCATAGAAAACGTGCTGATACACACGCGTGAAGCCGGACATCCTGTTTTCAAGGCTTTGCAGGCAGGAGACATAACGCCCCTGATGGAGGAGCGCAAGGCTTTCAATATGCCTCCCTTCACACGTATCGTGGACATAAGGATAGTGGACAAGTTCGATGACAGGGCCCGGCGTATGGGCGGCAAGCTGGCTTCAATTGCGGAGAAGGTGGCCGGCAGGGGCAAGGTCATGCAGGGAGAGGGCGGGATACGCATACTGCTGAACCGGGACAGCACCCTCAAGCAGAAAAAGCGGAAACTTATCGAGCTTGTATATGCCTTCGAAATCGAAAACAAATATCCTGACCATCTGTATTTCGATGTGGATCCCGTCTGAAAAGACACAAGTTCTCAAAAAATTTTGCAGTACAAGAAAAAATACCTACATTTGCAGTCCCAACAATGGTGTCATAGCTCAGATGGTAGAGCAAAGGACTGAAAATCCTTGTGTCCCTGGTTCGATTCCCGGTGACAC
>JAKSKP010000035.1 GCA_024401635.1 Bacteroidales bacterium | reverse complement strand
CGTGATTACGGCGGTGGTGGTTCTGGCTGTCGGTTTCGGTGTCAGCGCCAGAATAGCCAAATCCAGAAAGAAGTCCAAGAAGCGTCGCAAGTAGTCCTGCTACGCTCCAAAAGCACCCATGCAGTTTCGGGAACAATATCTCATGTTTAAACGTTCCCGAAACTGCATGGGTGCTTTTGGAGGGCTAAGAGTGCTTTGGTGTCGCTATCGATGTGATTACAGCTTCAGGAAGACTTCCATAGCCTGGTATTCCGCCATGCCGAGCTGGTCGTACAGCTTGGCGGTGTTTTGTGTGCGCTCTTCGGCTCTCTGCCAGAACTCGCGGGGATCGTCACCGGGGAAGGGGACTATGTCCTTCTGGGACAGGTGACGGTATATGGCGTGACGTTTTTCGACTACTTCGTCGGGAGAGAGGGGCACTGCCATATCCACGCGGCCGAGCTCCCATTCCATCCAAGCGCCCCTGTAAAGCCAGATAGTGCATTTGTCGACCCATTTGGCTCCTTCGGCACGAAGCTGCTCTACGGCTTCCATTGCGGCCTCTGTGCAGACACGGTGGGTGCCGTGAGGGTCGGCAAGGTCTCCGGCCATGAAAATCTGGTCCGGTTTCAATTCCTTGAGCAGGTCCTTTATTATGTCCACGTCTTTCTGGGTTCTGGGCAGTTTGGTCACTCCTCCTGATTCGTAGAACGGCAGGTTGAGGAAGTGCACGTGGCTCATTTCCAGACCGAAACTGCGGCAGGCTCCGCGAGCTTCGCTGCGGCGTATGGCGGCCTTGATGTCCAGGAGTTCGCGAGGTTCCGCCGCACCAGGTTTCTTGGCTGCTATGATTTCCTTCACGTGGTCGAACCTGTCACCGAAACCGAGCTGGTATGCGGCATCCATATGCTGGAGGACCACGTCATCGTGAACGGCAACGTCTCCTGAAGTCTCGTATGCTACATGCACGTTGTGGCCCTGATGTGCCAGACGTATGAAGGTTCCGCCCATCGAGATGATGTCGTCATCGGGGTGAGGGGAGAATATCAGCACTTTCTTGGGGAAGGGCTTGGAGGCTACTGGACGCGTTGCGTCGTCATTTGCCGACGGCTTTCCTCCCGGCCATCCTGTGATGGTGTGCTGAAGGTCATTGAATATTTCAATGTTTATCTTGTCATAAGGTCCGAACTGGTCCAGAAGTTCACCCAGGGAATGCTGCAGGTAATCGTTCTGGGTCAGCTTGAGTATGGGCTTGCCCACTTTCTGGCACAGCCATACCACAGCTTTGCGACGGAACTTGGGAGTCCAGTCGCAGGGACCGATGAGCCAGGGAGCTTCCTGCCTTACAAGCTGCTCTGCAGCTACTTCGTCGGTATACAGCTTGACGTTGGAGTGCCTCTGGAAATATGAGGCGGGATAGTCGGGAGAACATTTGATCTCGGCAAGGTTCTTGACGGTGTTCGCCTTCTTTTCGCCCCAGGCCATGAGTATGACCTGTTTAGCGCTCAACATAGTGCTGATACCCATGGTGATGGCTGCGGAAGGGGTTTTTGCAAGGTCGCCGTTGAAATTGTGGGCCTGACGCTTGCGTGAGGCGTAGGGAAGTTGGACGACCCTTGTGCGGGTCTGCCAGGTGGAACCGGGCTCGTTGAAGCCTATCTGTCCGTGTTCGCCAACGCCTACGACGAGAAGGTCGATGCCGGTAGCCTTTTTGTCAAACTCCGTGCAGTACTTGCTCAGGTCCTTCTGCTTCACCGTTCCGTCAGGAATATGGATGTTCTCGGCCTTAACGTCCAGAATGTTCAGAATCTCCTCGTGCAGACGGCAGTTACGGCTCTGCTTGGCATCCGGAGAAGTGGGGTAGTATTCGTCTATGGAGAATATCTCCACGTTCTTGAACGATACCTTGCCGGCCTTGAACCTTTTCGCCAGTTCCTTGTACAGGGTGTATGGAGTGCTGCCTGTGGAAAGTCCAAGCTTGAAAAGCTGCTTGCCCCTGTGAGCCTTGACGGCGCCCACAATGATGTCGGCCACCTGCTGGCTGGCATCCTGGGCAGAGGCGCAAACCTCAGTGTATATCTTGTCGTAACCGTGGAGAATGTCGAGAGGAATCAGTTTTTCCTTGAGTCCTCCGTCCTTAGGGAGATCGAAATGTTTCATTTTCAATTAAAGTTAGTACTTCATCCCCCAAATTTAGCAAATATTTCAATACAACGGTTCGCCTTTATAGAAATCCAGTATTTTCGCGCGAAGCAGGAAACTGTATTTGGCCTGGTACATCTGCGAAGTGGCTGTCTCCAGCTTCTGGCGTACTTCATTGAACTGGTATGATGTGCTGGTGCCGTTGTCGAATTTCTTCTGCTCGAATTCGAAAGCCTTCCGGGCGGCGTCAACGCTCTTCTCCTCTGCGAGATACTTGCTGTAGGCGGCCTTTGCATTCACATACGCCTGCTGCACTTCCTTGAAGGCGTTGAGCTTGGCCTGGTCGAGGGAAAGTTTGCTGCTGCGGGCATAATTCTTGGCGGTCTTCACGTTGTTTATGGTACTCATCCTGTTGAAGATGGGGATGCTGAGCGAGGCACCAATGCTTGTCGAACCGTTTCTTCCGAGCTGATTCCAGAAGGTTCCGCCTCCGCCGAACGCCGTCTGATCCGAATAATAGCCGCTGTTGTAGGAGGCTCCGATATTGATGGAGGGCCAGAAGGAACTTTTGGCCACTTTGACGTTGGCCTCTGCCTGCTCCACACGTTTCTGCGCGGCAAGCACCGCCGGTCTGCGCTCTATGTAATCGCTGTAGATGCTCTCTACCGGACTGAGCAGCAGGGCCTCGTGGTCTACCATTGAATCTATGTCAGGCAACTCGATTGCTATGGAACTGTAGTCGGGGCAGTTCATCTCCTGGGCAAGGTCCAGCAATGCAGTCTGCGTGCCGTTGACAGCGTCAACCAGAGAACTTTCCGCTCTGGCCAGGGCTGACTGTGCGTCATAAAGTTCGCTCAGACTGCTTCTTCCTCCGGCAACCAGTTTCTTGGCACGCTCTACAAGCTCGGCGTTGATTTCCACCTGTTTTTCTGAAAGTTTCTCGGATTCCAGAGAGTACAGCACCTGCAGATAGAAGGCTGTGATCTGCAGTGAGATATCCTGTCTGGCCTGCTCCAGATCCTGTGTGGATGCTTCCAGAGACAATTTGTCCGCTTTTATCTGGTTGTTGATGCGAAAGCCCTGAAAAACGGTGACGGAAGCGTTTGCTCCCACTGAAGTGGTCGCCGCCCCGTGGTCCTCGTAAACACCCTCCCTGTTCTGGGTACGCCCGATATTGTAGTTTTCACCTACATTGCCTGACAGCGCGGGCAGACGTGAAAAGCGGCTTGTACTCAGGCTGAGTTCCTTGTTTTCGACATCCACTTTACGCTGCTGAACGTCAATATTTTTCTCCAGAGCATATTCGATGCAGTCTCCAAGACTCCAAAGCTTTGTCTGTGCCTGTGCGGGGAACGCCGCCAGTACGGAAGTGATGCAGAGTATTACGCTTCTGTTCATTATTGCTTGTCTTCTATGTTTGCTTCTTTCTTTATCTGTGCGCCCTTAAGCTGTTCGCTGCCGTCAAGTCCTGATATGACCTGTACGTTGATGCCGTCGCTGAGGCCTAGCGTGACGTTCTTCTTAGTGAATTTCTGATGCTTGCCGGTCATCCCTTCATATACCTGGACATAGGGTTCTCCATTGTCGAATACAACTGCGCTCTCAGGTATTGTCATTACGTTTTCGGCCTTCTCCAGAATGATTTCGGCGTTTGCGCTGTAACCTGCGCGTACAAAAACGTCATTGGGAATCTCAACGGCCGCCTTGATTTCAAAGAGTATGGCTCCGTTCTCTTCCTTGCTCTGGGGGGAGATGTATTCCAGACGGGCGTTGAAAACCCTGTCCTTTATCGCGCCTATCGTGACGTTGAGCTCCATCCCGGCATTCAGGCTGCCCACTTCTGTTTCATCGATGTTCCCGACGAAAAGCATATCGCTCATATCGGCAATCGTAGCGATTGTAGTGCCTGCATTGAAGGTGTTTGCCTGGATTACTGAGTTTCCGACCTTGATGGGCACTGAAAGTATCGTTCCGGTTACGGTGGATTTTATGTTGGTGTTGCTGTAGGATGCGTATTTTTCGGTCACGCCGTTCTTCACGATGTCCAGGTTGTTCTTGGCGGAATTGAGGTTTTTCTGGGCATTGAGATAGCTGTTTTCACTTCTTTGGTATTCCTCAAGCGTTACAACTCCCTCGTCGTGGAGCTTCTTCACGCGTTCGAAATCCTTGGTTGCGAGCTCCAGAGTCAACGTCGCGTTCTCCACCTGTGATTCGGCGCTGTTGAGCGACGACACGTCGGGAATGACCTTGATTCTGGCAATTACCTCATTTTTCTGCACCTTGTCTCCGGCATCCTTGAGGAGTTCGGACACTATGCCTGACAACTGCGGAACGATGCTGATTTCATCCCTGGGGTTCACCTTGCCGGTTGCGACTGTTTTCCTCGTGATTGTGAGGGTGTCAACCTTTTCCAGTTCGAACACCTCGATTTCCGGCCTGGATTTCTTCCAGAGGTAAACGAATGTCCACACCACGGCCAGGCCGAGCAGGACGAACAGAGTGATTTTTAATGCCTTTTTCATATACCGTTGTTTTTATTATTCTTCTCGTATTGCGTCTATCGCTTTGATTCTCAATGCTCTCCTGGCGGGCAGAAGGCCTGCTGCCAGTCCTATCAGTATGATTACCACCAGAGCGGACACAGCAGTGCTGAAGTCCAGCATGGGGTTTATCAGCGTCATTGCGCTTTCTCCGGCGCCAAGCTTGAAATTGTCTCCAAGCATAGCCATGAAGCCCACGCCTGCCACCAGGCCGGAGATGCCTGCAGCTACCGTTATTATGAGGCTTTCGCACATAATCTGCGAAACGATGCTCGAAGGTCTGGCTCCAATTGCGCGACGCACGCCTATCTCATTGGTCCTTTCCTTCACCGTGATCATCACTATATTGCTGACACCGACCGCTCCTGACAGCAGTGTACCGAGTCCGACAATCCATATGAGCAGGCTGATGCCGAGCCCCAGAGCCTTGAATACCTGGAGAATCTGGTCGAGGTTCATGAAATCCAGCGCCACGGTGTCATCAGGGGATATCATATGACGGCTTTTGAGAATGGAGCCTACCTGCCCTTCGATGGAGGCGATGGGTACGTCTTCTTTGGCCCGTATCATAAGGATGCCGAGATTGGTGCCCATATTGTACAGGCGCTGTACCAGCGTATAGGGCATTGTTATTGTCTCGTCCTCGCGGGATCCCAGATTGAAGTTGTCCGTTTTCTGGACGCTGACGCCTATAACCTGATAACTTATTCCTCCTATGCGCACGTATTTGCCAAGCGGAACCTTTCCGTAGAAAATCTCGTCAACTATCTTCTGCCCAAGTACAACCACTTTCCGGCATTCGGCCACGTCCATATCGTTTATGAAACGGCCGGCCGTGACATTGACAGGGAAGGTCTTGGTATATTCGCCGGAGACACCTCTTATCTGATAACTTCCGGACTTGTCGCCGTTCACGATGTTTTCGCTGGCTCCCCAGACAATGGGCGAAATCGTTTCAATTTCCGGAACCTTGGCCTGGATTTCCTGCATGTCCTCAGCCTTTATGTCCCAATAGCGTCCCTTGCGGAAGCCGGCATAGGGGATGGATGTCCTCTGGGTGAATACCAGAGTCATATTGGATGGAATCTGGCCGATGGCGCCAATGATATTTCCCTTGATGCCGTTGCCTATGCTCAGCATCATCACCAGCATGAACACTCCCCAGAACACCCCGAATGCCGTCAGAAGCGTACGCCTGCGGTTGCGGGTGAGACTCTGCCAGACTTCGTGCAGACGGTCGGTGTCGAATATTTCCCTCAGTATGTTATTCATAGTGCAGGGCTTCTATCGGTTTGACTTCGACAGCCTTCTTGGCAGGGACATAAGCGGCTGCAAGACCGGCGATTATCAGTATAGCCATTGCTCCCAATGCAATCCAGATGCTGATTTCCGGATTTACGAAGGCACTGGGGGAGTTTTCCGCGGCGTCAGGTGGCGGAGTTGGGAACAGTTTTGCCAGACCTTCTATCACCAGTATTCCGGCAAGAAGGCCGAAGTAGCCGAACGAGGCTGTGATCGCCAGGGATTCCGAGAGAATCAGCCTGATTATGTTTCCGGGTTTTGCCCCCAGGGATTTGCGTATTCCGAATTCCTTGGTCCTTTCCTTGACCGTCACCAACATTATGTTGCTTATGCCCACGACTCCGGCTATGAGGGTCCCAAGGCCTATGAGCCACAAGAACATCGATATGCCGTTGAATATATTCATCGTCTGCATATAGTCGGACATACTGTTCCATATCCATACAGCCGAAGTATCCTCGGAGTCGAACTGGAGTTCTTCGCCCAATCTTTCCCTGAGTTCCTTTTCGAATTTGTCACAGGCGGCAATGCTGTTTATGCCGTTGATTTCTATCGTCAGGCTGCTGTACCCATAGGCGGTCGGGTATATCATTTCAAGCGTTGACAGAGGAATGAAATCGTTGGGACTCTGGCTGTCGTTGCTGTCGGTGAATATGCCGACAACCTTGTACGGTACGATGTTTATGTTGACGTACCGGCCTATCGCCTCCTGGTCCTTGAACAGATTGCGGGCGTTTTTCTTGTGCATCAGTATGACCTTGCGCTTCTGGGCCATATCCATCGAATTGAGAGTACGCCCCTCGACGATATCCATTTTCATCAGCTTGAACCGCTCGGGCGTCACTCCGTTGAGCCCGCTCTGGACATATTCGGCTCCGTAGGTCTTCGTCGTGTTATATACCTGCCTTACCGGGGCGATTATGCCTACTTCCGGCATTTCCCTTATTATGGCTATCGCCTCGTCATCGAGTTTGATATATCTTCCGGTCTTGAGGCCTTCGTACGGCTTTGTCGTACGGCCTGGCCACATTGTCAGGATGTTCTTGGCCCTGTCCTCGAAATTAAGTGTGACGGCATTCTTCAGACCGTTCCCGCAACCGAGAAGAAGTATCAGCATAAACACACCCCAGGCCATTGAAAAGCCTGTCAGGAATGTGCGCAGCTTGTTTTTGCCCAGCGAGGAGAATATGTCGTAAAGAATGTCCAGCATCAGAACTTGTTGTTGTCGTTTTCGCTGTCTATGATTCCGTCCTTGATATGGATGGTTCTGTCGGTGAAGGCTGCCATTTCAGGTGCGTGAGTTACCATTATTACTGTTATGCCGTCCTCGCGGTTCACCCGCTGGAGTATGTTCATCACCTCTACGGAGGTTTTGGAGTCGAGCGCGCCCGTGGGCTCGTCCGCAAGGATGACCCTGGGCTTAGTGGCAAGGGCGCGGGCAATGGCAACGCGCTGTTTCTGGCCTCCCGACATCTCGGAGGGGAGATGCGTCGCCCAATCCTTCATTCCCATCTTGTCGAGGTATTCCAGGGCAATCTGGTTGCGCTGGCGTCGTCCGATACCCTGATAATAGAGGGGAAGCGCCACGTTTTCCAGCGCGTTCTTGTAGTTGATCAGGTTGAAGGACTGGAACACGAAGCCTATCAGTTTGTTCCTGTAATCCGCGGCCTGAATTTCGCTGAGATTCTTGATTAGTACGTCATCAAGATAATAGGCACCCTCGTCGTAGTTGTCCAGTAGGCCCAGAATGTTGAGCAGGGTGGACTTTCCGGATCCGGAGGCGCCCATTATGGAGAGGAATTCGCCGTCTTCTATATTGAGGTTAATACCCTTGAGAACGTGGAGCGAAGTGCCTCCAGTGTAGGTTTTGTGTATATTTTCCAGTCGAATCATACTGCAAAGGTATGTAATATTTAAATACCTTGCAACACAAAGTACTAAATATTTCTAAAATCTGTCTTGATAAACCTGTATACCAGCAGGAAAAGCAATGCCGCGCAAGCAGCATAAATTATGCCGTACAGTACCTTATCATCGAAGAATTGATACATCGTGTCGCAATCGTCAGCACCGGGGAGGCGGGAGAGCAGCACGCTGAAGGCGTTGTTGGCGCAGTGCATAAGCATAGTGAGCTTGAGACTGCCCGTCTTGTAGTATACAAGGCCGAAAAGACAGCCCAAGATGAAGGCCGGGAGTGCCTGCCAGGGGTTCAGATGTATTATGGCGAAGAATGCTGCGGATATCACGATTGCAACGGTGGGGGAGTATTTCTGCAGCATACCTCTCAGGACAATGCCTCTGCAGAGCCATTCCTCGAAGAAAGGCGCGAATACGGCGGTTGCCAGCAGGCTTGCCCAGAGCGGGCCTCCGGCAATCGTTTCCATCAGGTTTTTCATAAATTCGGGCATTTCGGGAAGAAGCAGCGTGATGGGCTCGCACACGATTGCGCAGGCTATGGTGCCGACAGCCACCATTATCGCAAGCCACAGCCCTCCAATGGGGGCGAAACGGCCTTCGTCAAGAGCGATGCCGTTGTTGTCGAACATCTCGTTGGCGTGACTCTTGGATGCGGCATATATCATCGCGGGGATGAACTGTATGGGATATGAAATGAGAAGTGTATAGTCATTCATCACCCCGGATTTGAAGATAAGGGAAAGAATCAACGTGATGAGCGAGCCTATGCAGGAACCTGCCAGGAGCAGCAGGGCCAGAATGATCATTCCTCTCCACTGGGGGAGGTAGCAGTTGTAGGCTGAAAACAGATCGAAGGATTTTGTGTGCTTGCGTGTCATTTGATATGGTTTTTAAGATATTTCCCTGTGAACGTGCTCTCCGGCATTTTTTCCGGAATTCCGCAGTAGACGGCCTCTCCTCCGGCGCTGCCGGCGTCAGGACCGAGCTCTATCACCCAGTCGGCGGCCCTCACCACGTCAAGGTTGTGCTCCACGACCACTACGCTGTGCCCTTTGGACAACAGCTGGTCGAAGCATCTGAGAAGCGCCTCCACATCCTTGAAATGCAAGCCTGTGGTGGGCTCGTCGAAAATGAACATTATGCGCTTGCGTTTCTGGTCGTCGCTCATCGCCAGGAAGTAGGCCAGCTTTATTCTCTGGCTCTCGCCTCCGGACAGGGTGCTGCTGCTCTGGCCGAGCTTGATGTAGCCCAGACCTACGTCCTTGATGTACCCAAGCTGCTTCGCTATGGACAGGGCCGTGGGATTGCCGCTGTCCTGTCCGAAGAAGTCTATGGCCTCATCCACGCTCATATTCAGTATGTCATCGACGTTCTTTTCCCTGTACCTCACCTGAAGGATGTCCGGCTTGAACCTCTTGCCGCCACAGGCTTCGCAGACCATTGTCACGTCACTCATAAACTGCATCGGAATCCTGATGTATCCCTCTCCCTGGCATTCCGGGCATCTTCCGCCTTCCTGGTTGAAGGAGAAGAAAGAGGGGGTGTATCCGCTGATTCTGGCGTATTGTTCGGCGGAGAGCAACTTGCGTATGTCGTCGTATATCTTGAGATAGGTCACTGCGTTGCTGCGGCTGCTTCTGCCTATGGGATTCTGGTCCACATACTCTACCTGGCCTATCCTGTCAAGGTTTCCGCCAAGTCCGCGATGAGTCCCGGGAACAGCGCCGGATTTCTCGAAATGACGGCACAGGGCAGGGTAGAGTATGTCTCCGACAAGCGTGGATTTGCCTGAGCCGGACACCCCGGTGACCGCTGTCAGGCATCCCAGGGGAATGTCCACGTCTATATCCTTGAGGTTGTGCTCCTGCGCGCCTTTGACCGTAATGTGATATATGGGTGAAATCTTCTTTCTGGTGTAACGCTTCTTTTCGCCGGACAGATATTTCAGTGTGAGGCTTTCTTCTTCCTTTCCGCTTGCCTCAGTGTCGTCCACCTTGCCCTGGAACACGATTTCGCCTCCGTTTATGCCCGCACCGGGTCCAAGGTCGATGATTCTGTCGGCTGCGCGCATTATTTCCTCGTCGTGCTCCACGACAACTACCGTATTGCCTATGTCACGAAGATGCTTCAGAACGGAGATCAGCCTTTCCGTGTCGCGGGAGTGCAGCCCTATGCTGGGCTCGTCGAGTATGTATAGCGATCCCACCAGGCATCCGCCCAGAGCCGTAACGAGATTTATCCTCTGGCTCTCACCGCCGCTGAGCGTGTTGGAGGCCCTGTCCAGAGTGAGATATTGCAGCCCGACATCCTGCAGGCAGCTGAGTCTGGACAGCACTTCCTCTATGGCCTTGCCGGCCACCGACCTTTCGTAGTCGTTCAGTTTCAGCTCCTTGAGGAACGCTTCTGCCTGGGAGACCGTCATTCCGAGCACCTCCCTGATGTTCCGGCCGCCTACGCGTACCCACATGGCCTCCCTGCGCAGACGGCTGCCGGAGCAGGCGTGGCACACAGCCCTGCCGCTGAAACGGCTGAGCATATATTTGAACTGTATCTTGTAGCGCTGGGTCTCGACCCATTTGAAGAATTCGTCCAGACCGACTATGCTGTCCGCTTCGTTGTCGGCCTTGACGCCTTTCCATACTATTTCCTTTTCCTTTTCGCTGAGCCTGCAGTAGGGCTTGAATACGTCCAGCCCGTAGCGTCTGCCGTTGCGGCACATCAGGTCCTTGAACCAGCCCATCTTTTCGCCGCGGTAGGGAGCTATGGCCCCGTCGTATATGCTGACGCTCTTGTCGGGGATGACCAGGTCCTCGCTTATTCCGTCTATCTTCCCAAGCCCTCCGCATACCGGACAGGCCCCGATGGGGGAGTTGAAGCTGAAAAGGTATTCGTCAGGTTCGGTGAACACCAGTCCGTCCGCTTCCAGCCTGTTGCAGAACCATTTCGTCCCTGTGGCGTTCCATACGCCCATTTTGCCGTTCCCGCGGTCGAAGGCATCCTGCACGGATGACCATAGCCTGGCCTTCAGCTGGTCATCCTCCCTGTTGCCGGATATCTTCACCCTGTCCACGAGCAGGGTAAGGTCTTCGGCGGCATTGTCGCCCGCCTGCATCACTTCCTCTATGCGGAAGGTGCTGCCGGATGATGGAGAGAACATCCTTGTGTAACCCTGTTCCTTCAGGGAAAGCATAAGCTCCACCTTGTCGTCCCTGTCCTTCCAGCCCAGATCCGACAATATGTAGGCCGTGTCGGAACTGCCCTCCAGTATGAAGCGCACCACACTCTGGTTGTTGTCAATGTGGACTTCTTCTCCGGTGACGGGAGAGTATATGCGGCCTATCCTCGCGAATATCAGGCGTATGTAGTCATAAATTTCCGTCGTGGTGGCCACTGTGGACCTCGGGTTGCGGACGTTGACCTTCTGCTCTATGGCAATGGCGGGGGGAATGCCTTCGATGGAGTCCACGTCGGGCTTGCTCATCCTGCCGAGGAACTGGCGCGCATAGGAACTGAGGCTTTCAGCATACCTGCGCTGTCCTTCTGCATAGAGGGTGTCAAAGGCGAGGGAACTCTTGCCGCTTCCGCTCAGACCTGTGATTACGACAAATTCACCGCGAGGAATCTCAACGTCAACGTTCTTGAGATTATTCACTCGCGCGCCCCTGATTATGATGTTTCCGCGTTCGATGTCTGGAATCCTCAAGTGTTAATCTTTTTTCATGTACACGATGCCTGATTTGTAGAAATCGGTCTTCATCCCCGGTTCGTATTCGAACTCCAGCATGAAGATGGTGTTATCCTCCCCGATGTTGAAGGCAGCGGCGATGACCGTATATCTTTTACCCTTTTCCATCTGTATGACGGGTTCGAAACGGGTTATGTCACTGCTTACATAATCTTCTATCATGTCCTTCCTTTCGTAGTACCACATCCTGGTGAACAAAAAGGCATCTCCATTGTAAGGGGGAGCGTTCAATACGTCGGTTTCGACCATCGTGGAAAGATACAGTTCCTTGCTTATCCTTCCCTTGTAGGTGGGACGGACATAGTAGGTGAATCCGTCCTCGGTGTCGGCAAGCAGGAAATCGAGGACTATCGGGACTGTATTTGTTTTGATATCGGTGGTGGTGAAACGTTCGGCCTGGACCTCTCCTACGGCGGTGTAAGTGTCCGGCTTGACGCACGCGGCAAGAACGTAGTAATCGGTCAAAGGCTGGAGATTGACAAACAGGCGCGAGTTCCCCGGCCCCGAGTACCACAAATCCATCCACGATGCCTTGTATGTCTCGTCCTTGTGTTTCTCGGAAATATACTCGTAGTATTTCCTCATATTGTCGACGCACATCTGGGCAATGTCAAGCTTGGTCTTGCCAGATGCGATGTACTGATTGTACTCCTCGGCTTCCACTACGTCAAAATAGAAGGAGGCGGCATAGTCCTCGGGCGTTGCGGTAATGGTTACCTGTGTGCCCATCAGACCATCATACGTGAAGCGGAACGTCGTGTTCTCGCCTGTCCTTACCTGCTTGTAACTGCAGGATACTGCGGCAATTGCAAATATTGCCGGGATTATGTTCCTTATGATACTTTTCATCTTCATTCAGTTCATTACATATTGCTAAAGGTCTCCGTGCGTTTCCATAAGGTCCATGCAGCAGAAGAGGAAGCGGAGGCATCCGGCCACGTGATTGCCATAGTGTCCGGTGTTGTAGATTACGTTGCTGGTCGTTGCCTCCAACTGGAGGGTTTCCGATATCGCATTGATGTAGGGTACGACATTGTCATCGTACGAATGGAACAGGTAGATGGGACATTCCGGAGTGGGGAAACTGGTCACGGAATTGTCCAGCATCGCTTTGTAAAGGTCGGTCATCAGGTCCTCCGACTTGTTGCGTGCCTTTTCGGTCATTATGTCGCTGAGCCTCTTGGTACCCATCATCCTGGTTATCTCGGCCATCGGGTATTTTTTGGAGTTCAGCCATTCATCCATATTCTCCAGCATCTTCGGCAAGAAGAAATCGCTGTAGTCCAGTCCGAGCCCGGCTCCTACGTTGAATCCCTGGATTATCATCGGAATGGCACTGGGGTAATCTGTGAAATCATTGTCTATCAATGCATCATAGGTTGCGCATACATCGTATGGACCGCCGCCGCACATTGCAAGGCGTATCTTCACTTCCGGGTGGTTCCATTCGAGCTCGTGAGCTACCGACATCGTTGTGGCTCCTCCCTGGGAATAGCCCAGCAGGAATATGTCGTCATATTTCGGGGAGCATCCTATCTTCTTGAGGAAGGGGAGAGCTGCAATATACATATCCACAACGTTGCGTGCGGTCAGCTTGGCGCAGAGGTACGGGTGGACCCTGTCTGCGCTGGCCCCGTATCCTATGTAATCCGATTCCAATACAGCGATGCCGTGGGCGGCGTAGATCGACTCCAGCGGCACCTCATTGCTCGGGGCTTCGAAGTCGGCGCCGATGGTGTAGTGGCTGACAAGCATTATCCTCGACACCTTGCCGTCTGCCGGAAGTACGATTCTTCCCGAAAGGAGCACGCGTTCGCCGTTCTGGTCGGTGCTGTAATAGGTTCCGCTGTAGGAACGTATCTGCGAGCTCTTCCAGGATGATATCACGGCCTTCATCAATGCCGCTCCTCCGATATGGGTTGTCTTCGATTCGTCCCCTCCGGCGTTTGCATCCTGCTCGATGACGTCCTGTACCGTCTCGCCCCCCACAAGCCTGCCGTTCAGTATGGCCTGCTGGTCGCAGTCCGTCACTTCTGACGAATAAGGTATGAAGGATGACTTGGGGTCCAGGTCCGAATAGTCCTCGAGGGGAACCCATTCCGTCTTCGACAGGGTGCAGGACGCGAGTGCCAGAATGCCTGCCAGATACAATGTTATATTTTTATTTTTCATATCGTCTTTATTTGCCCGTTCAGAATCTGTAGCAGGCGCCTATGCGCATCAGCTGGCTTCCAATAAGGAAAAGAGCATCCTTGTTCTGCATCGCAAAGGTTCCTCCTATGTCGAAGAAACCCCACCAGTGTCCTGCTCCCGCGGTCACTCCTACAGGTCTGAGGTCAATGGCTGCACCAACCACCGTTCTCCTGCCTGTATAATCAGTCTCCGTGCCTCCGTTGATGTCGATGCCTACCCCGAGTGCGGAATAGATGCCCACGTGCGGACGACGGAAATAGGTGAAGTTTACGGTCGGCATTATGCATAAGTTGTAGAAATTCTCCTTGCTGGAACCCTTGAGGGTGTTCCTGTTGTCATAGGTTTCCTTCGTCCAGGACGTGTTCTGGATATCTGCAGTGATTCCTACGTTCAGCCAAGGGCGGAAGTACCAGGAATATTCGACGGAGATGTGGGGAGTGTAGCCGTAATGGTTGTTTTCCGTCGCGGTGGCCCCGTCAGGATAGTGCTTGTAGTTACGATGCACCTGGTTGTGCCACACCATAGTCTCGAAGAACATATCTCCAATCCCTACGCGTGCCGTCTGTCTGTACGACCAGGGATCCGAGGCAGCTGGGGAGTCTGCAACAGTCTGTGCGTGTGCCGTAACGCCTGTAAGGAGAAGCAGGGCGGCGATTATCATTGAATTCTTCATAGCTTCTAACTCTAATGCAAATTTAGTGAAAATGTCCACATTTTTTGCAGATAATGCTGAAAAAATATTTGTCTTATGAAAAATAATCTATATATTTGCATCCGCTTTTGAAAGAAAGCAAAGGAATGGTGCGGTAGTTCAGCTGGTTAGAATGCCGGCCTGTCACGCCGGAGGTCGAGG
>JAKSKP010000034.1 GCA_024401635.1 Bacteroidales bacterium | reverse complement strand
AGCTATGTCGGAATAGCGGGGGAGACGGATGTCGATGACTGGGCCATACTCGGCGGCAGCACCGTCGTCCATCAGTTCAGCCATATCGGTACCCACTCGATGATAGGCGGAGGATCCATCGTCAACAAGGACATACCTCCCTACGTGCTCTGCGGCAGGACTCCCATCACCTTTGCCGGCATCAATATCGTCGGACTGCGCCGCCGTGGCTTCTCCTCCGATCAGATACGCAACATCAAGGATATGTACGATATGATATACAATGCCGGGATGAACGTATCGGATGCCTGCGAAAAGATTGAGGCCGGTTTCCCCCAGAGCGACGAGCGGGACACCATACTCAACTTCATCCGCAACTCGAAACGCGGAATAGTACGCGGCCCGGCCACCAACCAGAACGTCAAGGGAGACCTTGAATAATCCCGGACGTGGAAGTTCTGAGCATAGCATATTTTCCGCCCATTTCGTATTTCTCCCTGCTGCTGCGGGGAGAAATTTTGTTGGAAGCCAACGAGAATTACCAGAAACAGAGTTGGCGCAACCGTTGCAATATATTGACGGCTAATGGCGTGGAGGCCTTGCAGGTGCCGGTGGTCCACAAAGATGGGACGTTCAGGCATCCGATAAGGGAGATAGAGGTGGATTATTCCCGCGACTGGCTGACAAGGCAGAAACGGGCCATAGACTCGGCCTATATGTCCTCGGCCTATTTCGAGTACTACAGGGATGCCCTTTATGCCGTGCTCGACTCAAAGCCGGATACGTTGTGGAACCTGGATCTGGCGGTGCTGGATTTCTTCCTTGCCGCTTACGGCAGGCCCGGAGCAGGCCGGAAGGACGGTGAGGGGCGCGTTCCTGTCGGCTTTACGGAAAATTTCCTTGGAGCGAGTCTAGACATCCATCCCAAACGTGAAGATTCGGTTTGGAACGCCCTGCTTAAGGACGGAACATCTGCAATGGGAAAGCCGTATTTCCAGGTCTTTTCCCAGAAATACGGCTTCGTTCCCAATCTTTCGATAATGGACTATCTGTTCAATGAAGGTCCTGTGCTTTAGATGTTTCCTGCGCTAGAACCTCCAGCCCAGCGTACCTACGATGTTCAACAGTTTCCTGCCGCTGATGGTGACGGGACCGGGTATTGTTACCGTCGAGCCGGAAGTGTCGTCATACATTTCCATATCGCCGTAGACCTTGTTGACCCTGTCGGGCTGCACGGTCAGTTTCGCGGCGATGTCGCAGAAGAATGAACCTGAAGATATGTAGCCGAGTCCCAGCGAGAATACGTTGGTCTTGAGGTCAAGATTCTTGGCGTAGTTGTAACCGGCGCGGATGGCGAATTCAGGAATCGGCTTGACTTCCAGACCGGCCCTTATCCTGTTTGTCGCTCCCGGAGCGTACTGTCCGCGGATATCGGTGTTCGTCCTGTCGAAGAAATTGCTGTCCGTGAAATTGGTTGCCTTGAACCTCATCAGTTCGTAGTTCATCCTCTCGTAATCCACGCTTATCACGGCAATGTCCCTGAAAGTGTAGGCGATGCCCACGTTGAAAAGCATGGGCGTTACCAGACGGTAAGTCCAGTTGGATGCCGGGGAAACTGCGCTCTGCAGGGAATTTCCGTAGTGATGGGTCATACTGTGCTGGAACCATTCGGTGATGCGTATCGAGGTGGGAGTCTGGATGGCGGCTCCTATCCTGAGCCCTGCTATGGGCGTTACGATGGCGCCGAATTTTCCATACACACCGTTGCCTCTGGCCCTGTACGAGTAGTTGTAGGTGAAGTCCTTGAATCCGGTCTGGAACAGGTCGCTGTCCGTGGCGACTTCGCTGACGGCATCCTGTCTGTCGTAAATCAGGGACGTTATTCCGAGATTGGCTCCGAGATAGAGTATGTCGGAGATATCGACGCCGAAGTTGATGACGTAGTCCATCTTGTTGCCGGAGATCTGATGTCTGGTGCCCTGCTCCACACGGCCTCCCATATAGATGTCACCCATACCGGAGATATTGTCGGTGGTCCCTATGTAATAGTTTCCTCCCACGTCGAGCATACGGTCAGTAACTCTTGCGTTGTAGGCAAGGGAACATATGTCGTCACCGGCTTCGTACTTCTCCAGTTTTTCCGGTTCACGGCTCTTGTCGTCCAGGCTGTTCGTGCAGTCGGCAAGGAACGAAGCGTATGAGGATTTGTCATTGGTCCCGCTGCCGTAGATTCCGCAGTTGAAATCGTTGGTGACGCTGGCCGTGAATCCCATCGTGAACCGTTTCAGACCGGACGAATTGCCGGTGTCGAACTTCAGCGTGAAGCCGCCGTTGGGGAATATGAACCTGCCTGTGGTGCGTTTCACTTCGTTCTGCATATAGTCCTTGCTGTCTCCCTGGGTCTTGGTGATGCTCACCGAGGCTCCGGGAGTGAAGGATACCTGTGAATAGGTGGCGACCGCGCTTCCTGCGGGGTTGAACTGTATGGTGCCGATGTCTCCTCCTGTTGCGGTGACAGCGTTGCCCATACCTATGGTCCGGGCCGATCCCGTATATTCATTCTCGCTCCAGGACACGCCGTCCCGGATGATTCCATACGTGTCCTGGGCAAAGCAGGCCGAGGATACGAGTATGGGGATTATCAACGATATAATCTTTTTCATAATTTTCAGGGTTTAGTGTTACTATCTTCTTCCGCCACCGCTGTAGCTGCTTCTGCTGGCGCCGCCTCCGCCGCCACCGCTGTAGCCGCCTCCGCCGCCGTAACTGCGTCCGCCTCCGCTGCTGTAGCTGCTGCTTCCGCTGCTATAGCTGCTTCTGCTGCTTCCACTGTAACTGCTGCGTCCGCTATATGAAGAGGAACCGCTGCCGTATGAACTTCTCGTCGATGCCGATGATGAGGAGCTTGCACTGCTGCCTGACGAAGGCGTTACCCTTCTGTAAGTGGCCGTCCTGCCGGAAGATGAGCCGGTGCCAGTGGATGTCGATGCGTTTCCCTTTGAAGTGACCGAACTGCGTGTCGAATAGCCTGTACTGCCGCCTCCGGCCGTAGTTGCGGTGCCGGAACTCCTGGTGCCGGCCATTGCGGAAGCCGAGCTTTGCGAAGCTGAACGGCCGTTGCCGGTGTAGACGCTTCTGACGCCGGATCCCGTCGAGGTCCTCGCGGAAGATACTCCTGAACCGCCGGTGGTGACGGACCTGGTCAGCCCCGTGCTGCCTATGCCGGTAGCGGTTGTGACCCTCCTGGGAGCGTTTGCTCCGGAAGCGCTTTGGGACTGCCTGCGGCTATCCGCGGCAACCGAGGCTTTGGTTGCACTGGAGCGTGAGGGCAGTTCGGCGTTTACGGTCGTTCTGCGTCCGGATCTCCCGGTTATGTCCGTGTTGATGCCTCCGCGTGACATCCCGTGGCGTCCTCCGGAAGCGGAGGTCGCATAGTTGCCAGCAGGAGCCACATATACGGGACCGTGATAATATGGTCCGGGGCCGTAAGGATACGGACCATAGGGGAATGGGCCGTAGGGGAAATAGGGTCCGGGGCCCCAGGGACGGTAGAAGGGATCCCAGTAAGGATAGCCCCAGGGATGATAGAAAGGATAACCCGCGCTATAGTAATATGTGCGCCAGAAAGGACTCCAGCGTGAACTCCAGCCCCAGAAGAAGGGGCCGTCAACCCAGGGGTCGTACCAGGGCCAGGCATACGGGAAGCGTATGTCGAACGGGCTTATCGTATTTATTACTATGAGGGGAGCTCCCTCGATATTGCTGACGAAGTTGCCGACCGCGTAGGCCGGCTTTATACCAAGGCCGTTGCCTTTATTGTAGATGTTTGAATTACGTGTAGCTGCAATGAGATTTGATTCATTCCCTACAGATGCTGCAACAGCTGTTTGTTCGGCCTTGCGCTCTGTACGGGAGGCGTACACTCCGTCCTGGAATCTGTGATTCCGGGAAGAGGAACTCAGTCCCGCCCCGGCGCTGCATCCCGCAAGCGTCGAAGCTAACAAAATCAGGGCAAAAAGGTTCCTTTTCATACTGTTAGGTAAATTTGTTTCAAATTCGTATATTTGCATCACAAAAAGGGTGCCGTATGCCGGCTTGACATATCCCTTTTACAAATTTATGCAATAAAAACCGAAAAATTCAAGATAGATGGCAAAAGATGTGACTAGTCGTGAGGAAAATTACTCACAATGGTATAATGACCTGGTGGTCAAGGCCGACCTTGCCGAGCAGTCCGCAGTGCGCGGCTGTATGGTGATAAAGCCCTACGGATATGCGATTTGGGAGAAAATGCAGCGTATTCTGGACGCGAAGTTCAAGGAGACCGGCGCGCAGAATGCATATTTCCCCCTGTTCATACCGAAGTCCTTCCTTTCCAAGGAGGCGGAGCACGTCGAAGGCTTTGCCAAGGAATGCGCGGTGGTGACGCATCACCGTCTGAAGAAGGACCCTCACGGAAAAGGGCTCATAGCGGATCCTGATGCACGTCTGGAGGAAGAGCTTGTGGTCCGTCCCACTTCCGAGACCATAATCTGGAACACATACAAGAACTGGATCAGTTCGTGGCGCGACCTTCCGCTGATGTGCAACCAGTGGGCCAATGTGGTGCGCTGGGAGATGCGTACAAGACTGTTCCTCCGTACTGCGGAGTTCCTGTGGCAGGAGGGTCATACGGCTCACGCGACTTCACAGGAGGCCCAGCAGGAAGCCCGCAGGATGGTGGAGGTCTACGCCGATTTTGCCCGCAACTATATGGCGATGCCCGTGATTGTGGGCCACAAGAGTCCCAACGAGCGTTTCGCCGGTGCGCTGGATACGCTTACCATCGAGGCGATGATGCAGGACGGCAAGGCCCTGCAGGCTGGTACCTCACATTTCCTCGGCCAGAATTTCGCGAAGGCCTTTGACGTGCAGTTCGCTAACAAGGAAGGCAAACTGGAGTATGTGTGGGCCACTTCCTGGGGCGTTTCGACACGCCTTATGGGTGCCCTCATAATGAGTCACGGTGATGACAACGGCCTCGTCCTGCCTCCGGCGCTTGCTCCGATTCAGGTTGTGATGGTCCCCATCTACAAGAGTCAGGAGGAACTCGCCGCCGTTGTAGAGAAGATGAACGTCATAGCTGAAGAGCTTAAGGCAAAGGGCATTTCTGTCAAGATTGACGACAGGGATACCCTGCGTCCCGGTTTCAAATTTGCGGAATGGGAACTCAAGGGAGTGCCCGTGCGCGTGGCGATGGGCCCCCGCGACCTTGCTGCCGGTACGGCTGAGCTTGCACGGCGCGACACCCTTACCAAAGAGTCCGTCCCGGTGGACGGCCTGCCCGGAAAGATAGCCGCCCTGCTTGATGATATACAGAAGAATATTTACGACAAGGCGCTTGCATACCGCAATGCCAACGTGCGCAAGGTGGACAGCTGGGAGGAATTCAAGACCGAAATCCAGAAAGGAGGCTTCCTTCTCTGCCACTGGGACGGCACTGTCGAGACCGAGGAGAAAATCAAGGAGGAAACCAAGGCCACGATACGCTGCATCCCCATCGATACCTATGACAACGAGGAGGAAGGCAAGTGCATATACAGCGGCAAACCCAGCAAGGGACGTGTCGTATTCGCCATTTCTTATTAAACATAAAAACCGACCTTATGAAAAAATCTGTTCTTTACATATTTATGCTGGCGTCAGTCGCCGCATATGCCCAGGAGCCTGAATTGTCTGACGCCCAGCAGGCCGCAATGGATGCTGCGCAGGCCATCAATGACGTGAAGGCTCCGGAACCCGAGCCTGAAAAGCCCTGCTACTGGACAACATCCTACGGCTTTGACCTGGGCTTCAACCAGACAGCTCTCGTGAACTGGGCCGCGGGCGGCTACAACACCGTCTCCCTTGCGGCAGGTACCGACATTTCGGCCAATTTTGCCAAGGACCTTACCAGCTGGGACAACCGTATTCAGCTCGACTACGGCTTCCTGTGGTCAGCAGACAAGAAGAACCTTCTCCAGAAGAGCAAGGACCGCATATATCTGGAGAGCAAGTTCGCCTACAAGACCGGCGAAAATTCCAAATGGAACTACACCGCTTCCCTGAACTTCCGTTCGCAGTTCAGCAACAGTTTCGACAATTACAGACAGGAGAATCCGGATGACCCGAATTCCAGGTGGATAGGCGACCTCAAGTCAGGTTTCCTCGCTCCCGCATACACCGACATTGCGCTCGGTCTCGAGTGGAAGCCCACCGAGTGGTTCAACGTCAATATCGCGCCCATAACAGGCGGCATTACCGCAGTCAGGGACCCCGAACTCCGCAAGAGCTACGGTATGAAGCTCAAGAGCGATACTGCCGATCCGACTATTGGCGACAACTATCGTTCCGCCCTGTTCCAGTTTGGTGCGCAGATCAAGCTGAACATAAAGGTGGACATCAACGACAGCTTCAAGTATGAGACCCAGGCGGTATTCTTCACCGACTACCTGAACAAGCCTTTCGTATACAACAGGGTAAACTGGGACAACTCCATTTCCTGGACACCCGTCAAGTTCTTCAAGATAGGCCTTGCCACCTGGCTTATTTACGACCCGCTCGTCACCATCAAGGACAAGAACGGCGTAGAGAGGACGAGCCTCGTGCAGTTCAAGGAATTCCTGTCATTGAGCTTGACCTATACTTTCAAGCCAAGCAAGAAAAAATAGTTTGAATGAGGGTTGAACCTCATAAATGGGGCGAATCGGTTCTGCTCGCGGTCAGCGGCGGAATCGATTCCGTCGTTATGGCCGAACTTTTCTGGCGCTGCAACGGTTTCGTTCCTGTGAAAATGGCTGTTGCGCACTGCAATTTCCATCTCAGGGGTGAGGAGTCGGATGCTGATGCCGCATTTGTCAAGGCATGGGCGGAATCTCACCGTCTGGAATGCCATATGGCCGATTTCGACACCTCCGGCTATGCGTCTCAGAAAGGCATAAGCATAGAAATGGCGGCAAGGGAACTCAGGTACTCGTGGTTTGACGCCCTGTGCCGGGAGAACGGCTATGACGGGGTGTGCGTAGCCCACAATGCCAATGACAACGTGGAGACTTTGTTCCTCAATCTGTTGCGCGGTACCGGCTTGAAGGGGCTCTGCGCAATGTCCGAGGTCTCCGGCAATCCCTATGGGGATACGAGGGTTTTCAGACCGATTCTGAACTATTCCAGAGAAGAGATAGAACGTTATGCCGGGAAGCACGGCATTGCCTACCGTACCGATTCCACCAATCTGGAGTCGGAATATAAACGGAACAGGCTCAGGAATGATGTATTCCCCCTGTTGCGCAGGATAAACCCTTCGTTCATTTCCACGATTTCCCGTGATATCGCCAATTTCAGGCAGGCGGAGGCCGTGGTGGAAAGCTGTACCTCCTCCCTGGTGCCCGACAAGGACGGGAGAGTTGAAATAAGCGCAGTCAAAGCGGACCCGCACTGGAAATATTCCCTGTTCACTATGCTCTCCGGCTACGGCTTCCAGCCTCCTGTGATTGCAGACATTGTCCGGCTTCTTGACAGCGGTGACCGCATATTGTCCGGGCATAGGTTCGAGTCAGAAAGATATGTTCTGGTCACAGCCACGGACTACCTGCGCATAGAGCCCGCAGGCTCCCGCCGCAGTGAGCCCTCGGTATCGTTGCTGGATTGGGACGGAAGCCTTTCTCCCAAGACCGCACGGGGGACCACGCTTGTGGATGCGGACAGGCTTCCCGGAGTTCCCGTTATCCGCAAATGGCGGCAGGGTGACTGGCTCAATCCTCTGGGGATGAAAGGAAAGAAAAAGGTCAGCGATCTGCTCACTGACCTTAAATACGATGTTCTCCGGAAGGAGAATGTCTATGTCCTGGACGGTGACGGCAGCCACGTTCTGGCCGTAATAGGCGAGAGAGTGGATGCTTCCGTCAGCGTTTCCTCCTCGACCGTCAAAGTCTACCGTATCTCGATGGAGTAGGGAAGCCTTGCGTAGACTTTCGCCTCCTTTATCGAGGATATCTCCTTTATGGCAGCAGACAGGCCTTTCCCGAATTCGCCGGTTCCTACGAGGTAATCGTCGTTCGCAGGCTTGAATGATGCCAGCAGCTGTTCCATCTGGGTGAGCGGCTTGGGATAGCTTACCAGACGGTATTCGGGGCAGCCCGCTTCGGTGGCGGCATACTCCAGAGCGTCAGCAAGACCTCCAATGCGGTCGACAAGTCCGTTGGCAACGGCGTCAGATCCGGTCCAGACCCTGCCCTGTCCGAGTTCGTCCACCAGGGCAACGTCCATATTGCGGCCTTCAGCCACAAGACCTACGAAATCATTGTATATGTATTCGATATCCTTCTGGACGTATTTGACCTCTTCATCCGTGAGCGGCCTCATGAATGTGAGCATGTCGGAGTGCTTGTTGGAAGGCACTGCCGTGACGTTGATATGCAGGATGTCCTTTGCCGTTCCGCCGAAGTCAGGCACGATCCCGAACACTCCTATGCTGCCTGTGAGGGTGGTTGCATCACTGAATATGTATTTGCAGCCTGCGGATATCCAGTATCCTCCTGATGCCGCATAGCCGCCGTACGATGCTATTGTGGGCTTGGATGCGCACAGACGGTCCACTGCGTTCTTTATCTGGGATGCCGCAATTACGCTGCCTCCCGGGGAGTTGACGCGCAGCACGACAGCCTTGATTTCCTCGTCGTCGCATACTTCATCGATAATGTCGGCAAAACGCTTGCCGGCGACTTCCTCGCTGCCCCTTCCGTCCACAATCTCGCCGTCTACGTAGACCACGGCTATCTTGTCGCGGGTCTTGAAGTTCTTCTTCACCTTGATTCTGGCGTAGTCACCCAGGCCTATGCTTTTGATGTTGTCGTAATCATCTTCACCCGCCTGGGCGCAGAGTTTGCTTTTCATTCCGTCCAGAGTGACGGCCTCATCCGCGAGGCCTTTGGCCACGAAGTCGGAGGCATCTACAAGTTCCAGATTGTCTATCATGGCGTTGAATTCTTCCACGCTCATCCCGGCGTGCCCGGCCATAGGTTCGACCATAGCTTTCCAGAGATTGTCGACCATCACTTTCGTCTGCTCGTAATTCTCCTTGCTTGCAGAGTTCCTGATGAAGGTTTCTCCGGCGGATTTGTATTTGCCGTGGCGTATGAGCTGGATGTTGACTCCCAGTTTGTCCAGAAGGTCCTTGAGGAATACCAGCCTGCCGCTGAGGCCCACCAGCTGATTGAATCCTCCGTGATATTCGGAGACATAAATGCGGTCGGCTGCGCTGGCAAGATAATAGCCTGCGTTGGTGGGGGTCTGGATATATGCGATTATTGGTTTGCCGCTGGTGCGGAACTTCACAAGGGCCGTGCGGAATTCTTCGAGATTGGAAACGTTGCCGGCCATATCGGGACGTATGTAGACGAACTTGACGTTAGGGTCGATGGCCGCCTCTTCGAGGGCCCTGACGGCGTCAAGTATGCCTATGGTGGTGATTCCCTGGGCGGACAGGCCTGCCTGCGGGCTGACACCGAGGTTTGCGAAAGGGGAGGCCTCGACGCTCTGCTCGGCTATGGCTATCCTTTCGAAGTCTATGTCCAGAACAGAATTGGGCTCCACTGTGGTTTTGCCGTTCTCATTGGATCCGGCCGCCGCTACAATGCTGCCCAGCAGCATAGAGGACAGGATGCCGAGGATGATGCTTACCAGAATGACACCGACACCGGCGGCAAGCGCAGTTTTCCAGAAACTTTTCATTTGCAATTTTTTTTGATTATTGTTCACTTTGGCACAAAAATAGTAAAAAATATGTATTTTTGTAAGATTATGAAGAAGATTGCCCATATGGCTTTTCTGCTGTTCCTGCAGGCAGTTTCGCTCCACGCTCAGGTGGATACGGCGGCCGTGTACTCTGACAGGACGGACACCCTTTCCACTGCTGTGGCTACGGGCGAAGGGCCGGGCAACTATCTGTCGAAGTACAAGGATATGCGCACGGAGGTGATTACTGCCGCCGGTCTTTGCAAGATGGCCTGCTGCAATCTTGCGGAGAGTTTCGAGAACAGCGCCAGCGTGACCGTGGGCTATTCTGACGCGGTTACCGGCGCACGGCAGATACGCCTGCTGGGCCTGAGCGGCACCTATACCCAGATGCTGGACGAGAACAGACCCGTGATGCGCGGACTGGCGTCCCCTTTCGGCCTCAATTACGTGCCGGGGCAGTGGCTTTCCAGCATACAGATTGCAAAGGGCGCCCCCTCCGTAATCAACGGTGTGGAGAGCATTACGGGACAGATAAATATGGAACGCCGCAAGCCCACGGACGAGGTACCTCTGTTCGTGAACGCTTCGTTCATGTCCGATACCAAGGCCGACCTCAACCTGGCCTCATCGCTGCAGTTGGGAAACGACGGCAAATGGAGCACCGTTATTCTCGGTCATGTGAGCGGCAATTTCAAGTCATTCGATATGAATGGCGACGGGTTCTATGACGAGCCCAGACAGCTGCAGGTCAACCTGGCCAACAGATGGCTTTATTTCGACCCGGATGGCGTGCAGGTCCGTTTCGGAGTCCGTTTCCTGCGTGACGGCCGCAATGGCGGGCAGACGGATTCCAAGGGATGGCTTTCCGACATAATCAACCAGTCTCTGAACGCTTATCTGAAGGTTGGAGTGCCTCTGAACGAGGACAATTCCCGCAATATCGCCTTCGTGGGCGACTTCAACGACTACACGATGGACAGCAACTTCGGCTACAGGGAGAACAAGGTCCTGCCATTCACAGCCTACAACGGCACGCAGCTGTCCGGTTTCGCCAATCTTCTCTATCAGGACCAGACGTGGGAGGCGCATCACTTCACCCTCGGCCTGAGTGCAATGTACGACCATTACAACGAACTGCTGGACCGCAGCGTGTTCGCCCAGGCCATCAGGAACGGCCGGATCAAAACAAATCTTCTGGACCTCGGCATTTTCGGAGAATACACTTTCCACGCCGGGGACAGTTTCAGTGCGATAGCCGGCCTGCGCGGTGACTGGTACAACAGTGACGGAAAGTTCCGCGTGAGTCCCAGGCTTACCTTGAAATACAACCCTGTGGACCAGCTGGTGATACGTTTCAACGGCGGCCGCGGACTGCGCTATGCCTGCCCCGTGGTGGACAATATCGGGGTCCTCAGCACCGGCAAGACGTATTATTCTTCCCACAATTACGTCGACGGCACATCCGGCCGCACCCCTCTGTTCGAATCCCATCCCCTAGAGGATGCCTGGGTGTTCGGGGGCAATGTCACCGCCTATCTGCCTTTCGGCGTGGGGGACAATACCTACATAAGTTTCGATTATTTCAGGACCCAGTTCAAGGATCAGCTGATCACCGATTATGACGCTTTCCCCGGAGTCATCGACTTCTATATACTCTCCGGTCGCTCGTACACCAATACGTACCAGCTGGATTTCTCCGTCGAGCCCGTAAAACGCTTCACTGTGACGGCAACGTTCAGGTATACGGATGCCAGGGTTTCGCTTCTGAACGGCGGACTGCAGGAAAGGCCTATGACATCCAGGTACAAGGGAGTGCTCAACCTTCAATATGCCACAAACCTTAACAGATGGATATTCGACTTTACCGCCTCGGTAAACGGTCCCTGCAGGCTTTACGGCTTCATGAATGGCGGCAAGGGCGGGCAGAGCGAGGTCTATCCCCTGCTGTACGCCCAGGTGACGCACCGTATGAAAGGATGGGATATATATATTGGAGGGGAGAATCTGACGAATTTCAAACAGAAGAATCCGATTATCGGTGTGGAGAATCCCTCACTTCGGGATTTCGACGCATCCTGCATATGGGGCCCTCTGATGGGGATAAAAGGATATATAGGAATAAGAGTGACACTTTGGAAAAAAGCTTAGCATACAGGATATGAAAAGATTCATTGCAATTTTTATGTTGCTGGTACCGGCGCTGTGCGTGGCGGCAACAAAGGAGATCAAGACCGTGACATTCAAGTCCAACCTTCACTGCGAGAACTGCGTAAAGAAGGTGGTCGAGAACATTTCATTCGTCAAGGGAGTGAAGGATCTGGACGTTTCTCTGGAAAGGCAGGAGATAGTCGTCAAGTACGACGCTGCCAAAACGGACGTCAAGACCCTTGCCAAGGAGATAAACGACCTCGGCTACAAGGCCGTGGAAAAGCAGAAAGAGATTGCCCGTCAGGAGATTGCCGCTCCTGTCAAAAGGTAATGACTATGTTCAAGATACTGAAGAAGCAGTTCCTGACCTCCAACATATGCAGGATGGAGGTTGAGGCTCCGCTGGTGGCCAATGCCGCCAAGCCGGGACAGTTCCTGATGGTCAGGGCAGATGAAAAAGGGGAGAGGATACCCCTGACGATATCCGATTATGATGCGTCTGCAGGCACGGTGACCATAGTCACCCAGACAATCGGCGCCTCTACGACGAAGATCAACTCTATGGAAGAGGGCGAATGTTTCGCCGATGTGGTTGGCCCTCTTGGCAATCCTTCCGAATTCATCGGCTGGGACAAGGCCAGGATAGAGGCCTCGCACTTCGTGTTCCTTGCGGGCGGCGTCGGTTCGGCTCCCGTGTATCCCCAGGCCAAATGGCTGAAGGAGCGTGGCGCCGGCGTCACAGTCATACTGGGGGCACGTACGAAGGACCT
Organism: Bacteroidales bacterium; assembly: GCA_024401635.1. Classification (GTDB taxonomy): domain Bacteria; phylum Bacteroidota; class Bacteroidia; order Bacteroidales; family UBA932; genus Cryptobacteroides. Next base: position 2,118 of record JAKSKP010000034.1, on the reverse strand, counting down.
TCTGATATACGTCGATGAACTGAAAAGCGTGTCCGACGATCTGCAGATATGCACTGATGACGGTTCGTTCGGCTTCCAGGGCAACATCCCCGCACTGCTGGAACATCTGGTCAGGGATGAAGGCCGCAGCTATACCGACTGCGTCGCCATAGGCCCTATGATTATGATGAAATTCAGTGTGCTTATGGCCACAAAGCTGAACCTTCCGGTGACTGTCAGCTTGAATACGCTGATGGTGGACGGTACCGGAATGTGCGGGGCTTGCAGGGTCACCGTGGACGGCAAGACCAGGTTCGCCTGCGTTGACGGTCCGGAGTTCGACGGCACCAAAGTGGACTTCGACGAGGCGATGCGTCGCCAGAAGCAATATGTTTCACAGGAAAGGGGATTGAAATAATGGCGGATAGAATACCACGTACGGCGGCACCCAACCAGGATCCGAAGGTCCGTGCCACCAATTTCGAGGAGGTTTGCCTCGGTTATGACGAAAAAATGGCATTGAGGGAGGCTTCACGCTGCCTCAACTGCAAGAATCCGCGCTGTGTGCAGGCCTGCCCCGTGAATATCAGCATACCTGAATTCATATCCCGAGTAGCAGCCGGGGACTTTGCCGGTGCAGGCGAGGTCATCGCCCGCGACTCTTCTCTTCCCGCCATATGCGGGCGTGTGTGCCCCCAGGAGACCCAGTGCGAAGGCAGTTGCGTTATGGGTATAAAGTTCGAACCGGTGGCAATAGGCCAGCTGGAGCGTTTCGTGGCAGACTGGAACCGTGAACACGGCTCCAGAACCGCGGCGAAAGCGGAGGCCGTCAAGCCCAACGGATACAAAGTGGCTATTATAGGCAGCGGCCCTTCGGGGCTTGCCTGTGCGTCGGACCTTGCCAAGAAAGGCTACAAAGTGACCATCTTCGAAGCCTTGCACAAGGCCGGCGGTGTGCTCCAGTACGGCATCCCCGAGTTCCGTCTTCCCAAGGATGCCATAGTGGAAAAGGAGATAGCCCAGGTCCGAGACCTCGGTGTGGAGATAGTGACCGATGTGGTTGTAGGCCGTACCGTGACCGTGGATTCCCTTCTCGAGGGCGGGTTCGACGCCGTTTTCATAGGAAGCGGAGCCGGCCTGCCACGTTTTATGGGCATACCCGGGGAAAATATGAACGGAGTCTATTCCGCAAACGAATTCCTTACCAGGAACAACCTGATGAAGGCCTACCGCAGCGATTATCTCACCCCCATAAACGCCGGCCGCAGGGCCGTGGTTGTGGGAGGAGGCAATGTGGCCATGGATGCCGCACGCACTGCGTTGAGGCTGGGTGCGGACACTACCATAGTTTACAGAAGGACGGAGAAGGAACTTCCCGCCCGCGCCGAAGAGGTGCATCATGCGGCGGAGGAAGGCATACATTTCGCCATGCTTACCAATCCGGTGGAGATACTCGGAGACGAGACCGGTACGGTAAGGGCTATCCGATGCATCAAAATGGAACTTGGCGAACCGGATGAGAGCGGAAGGCGCAGCCCCGTCCCCGTCCCGGGTTCCGAATTCGAGATAGAGACCGATACGGTGATAATGGCTTTGGGCACTTCTCCAAATCCCCTCATCGCCTCTACGACCAAGGGCCTGGAGACCAACAGGCGCGGTTGTCTCGTCACCACCGGTGATGTGGTCACCACGCGTCCCGGAGTGTTTGCCGGCGGAGATGCCGTGACCGGCGCTGCAACCGTGATTCTTGCTATGGGTGCCGGCCGCAAGGCCGCCGCGGCCATAGACGAATATTGCCGCAGCACCCATGCGGAATAATTCGGGGAGTTTTCTCCCGGTGCTTGTCCTCACCGTCGCGGCTTTCGTGTTCAACACGAGTGAATCCGCTCCCATAGGACTGCTTACGGACATTTCCACGGGCCTGGGAATTACCGAAACCAGGGCCGGGTTCCTTATTTCGGCCTATGCCTGGGTTGTGGCGATAATGTCGCTGCCGCTTATGATGACCTTCTCGCACACCGGGTACAGGCGTCTTATGATTGGCATCGTAGGCCTTTTCGTGGCAAGCAACGTAGCGTCGGCCCTGGCTTCAGGCTACTATATGCTTATGCTGTCCCGCATGGGCGTCGCCTGCGCACA
>JAKSKP010000033.1 GCA_024401635.1 Bacteroidales bacterium | reverse complement strand
GGGAAGATAGTCGTGCTTGAAAACCTGCTGGTCGAGGTCGTCAAGTGTCGCTCCGAAACAAGGGGAAGAGCCTCGTAGATGCTCTTCTGGACTGACGGCAACGTCTCGACCGGAGAAGTATAGAAGTTTCTGTGCGCCTTCGTTCCGCAGGCCAGAAAATAATAGCACAGGGCGAGGCGTCCGCAGTACCGGTCCATCTTCGTGGCGATTCCGGCAAAGCTGCTGCCACCGCAATTCTTCTGGTCGGCCAGCTTGTCATACCATTCCTTGAAAAGAGCCTTAGCTGAGCTGCCAGGCAGCTCGGAGCCGTCGCTACAGTTCCTTTTCGAGGACGGCAATAAGTTCGTCTATACATTCCTTCGTGACGTGCTGCATCACAACGATGTGGGCCAGCTCGCCGCCGAAGCGGTCATCATTGTTGCACGCCAGATAATACTTCTTGACTGTGTCCTTTGAGGGACGCCTGAAGAAAATGGTGTTACTGTACTCGTTCACCCAGCAGGGCCATCCTATGCGGTCCATCTCAGCTTTCAGGTATGCTGTGTTCTCCAGCATCTGCCCGGCTTCCTGCTTCCAGGTCTCGTAGCCCGCCTTCTGTATCAGCCACCAGAATTTGAGGGGTGTGATGGCGGAGCGTGAGCAGGAAATCATTTTCATATCACGGTTGAGGTAGGGGATATCATATTTGCTCTGATTGTCGAACACTTCCTTTGTAGTGAAGAACAGGCCGGCAGGGTCATCCACTCCGAAGAACTTGTGACCGCTGATGGCTATTGACTGGAAGTTAAGTTCATTGTGGTCAACCATACCGGCATACTCGGTGAAGGGAAGGTAACCGCCGAAAAGCGCCGCATCCACGTGTCTGTACACCGGCATTTCCGGATGTTTGGCCAGCACTGCGTTCAATGCCTTCTGGTCATCGATGGCTCCCTTGAAGGTTGAGCCCATAGCATAGACTATAAGGCAGGGACGGCTCGGATCGAGATCCTTTTCCAGCTCTTCGGGAATCATCCTGCCCATATCGTCGCTCTTGATGAGCTTGAGGTCCAGGTTCTGGAGGTCGGCCAGACGCATATTGGAGTAGTGGGCTTCATCCGAAACATACATCACAGGCTTCTTCCCAGTGGTGTTGTAGAGGTAGTTGGCTCCGAAATAGATGCCGTGGTTGTTGCCGTCGGTGCCGCTGCTGCTTACCATTCCCCAGAACTTGTCTTTTTCGAATCCGTAAAGGGGGGCGAAGAACTTCAGAACTTCTCTCTCGAACTTGTGGGATGAAAGAAGTGAGGATGTGGAGTCGAAAGGGTTGCCTGCATTGTTCATCACTGTGCGGTCAAGCCCGTTGGCTATATACCATTCGTAGAATCCTTCGAGATGGGAGTTCTGATTGACGGGATACCCCAGTTGGTTCAGGTGCTTCTGTACCATTTCTTCCGCCCATCTGTCGAGTTCCTCATAACCGGAAGATTTGCCGTTGTTGACGGTGCAGGCAGCCAGAGTGCCTGCAATGATTGCTGTGGCAGCGATAATTCTATATTTCATAATAATTTTGATATATGTTTGTTTATTCATTCATCCAGACTGTCATATTGCCGTTGCCTCTGTGGGCCCAGGCATAGTAGGGGATGAGCCTCAGCTGCGTCTTGCGGGCGTTTGCCCGGTTGCCTGACCAGTCTTCCAGGGCCTCGGCATTCAGGACTGTGATTCCATAGCTGCGGCCTTTCACCGTCATTTCCATCTTAGCTGCGGTGAAAACCGTATCCGGTGATATTACCGTATGGAGCACGTTGTGGCTGTTGTCGGCCCATTCGGCGCAATAAACGAGAGGACCTCTTTCGACGGCCACTTTGCCACGGTCTTCAACGACTGCTCCGTTGGCCTTTACAATACGCACGGGCATATCGAAGTGCACTTCCACTACCTCGCCTTTCTTCCACTTGCGTTCCAGTTTGTAATATCCGTTTTCCAGTCCGTTTTCCCAATCGTCTGCCATTTCAATGGCTTTCCCGTTGACTTTCAGTGATATGCCAGGCTTTATCCCATCACAGTAACTGTAAAGGTCTGAGGGGAGGACCTGGTTGCGCACCCAGCCGGGAATCCTTATTCGGAGGGCAATGTCCCTTGAGGGAGCCTTCTGTATCGTGAATTTCATATCTCCGTCTTCGGGATAGGAGGTTTCAACTTTCATCGAGAACGGTCTGCCTTCAATCGAAGTCGTCAGGGTGTTCGCGAAGAAAAGATTCACATACAGGGAGTTGTCCTTGACAGCATATGCATATCCGGGAACTGAAGGTATGAAACGGCATATGTTGCTGGGGCAGCAGGCGCACCCGAACCAGCTCTGGCGTTTGTGCTGACCGTGGCTCTCGAGGGGATTGGGATAGAAGAATTCTCCTCCGTCCAGGCTGACTCCGCTTATTACTCCGTTGTACAATGCGCGCTCGAGCACGTCGATGTATTCCGATTTGCCCTGCATCAGGAACATCCTGTGGTTCACATACACGTTGGCGATGGCAGCGCAGGTTTCGCAGTAGCCGTTCATATTGGGCAGGTCGTAATTGGGGCTGAATCCTTCGTTGCGTCCTGAAGAGCCGATGCCTCCGGTAAGATACATTTTCTTTCCCACCATATTCTTCCATATGCGTTCAATCGCCTGGATATAGGAAACATCGCCTGTCAGGGCTGCTACGTCAGCCATACCGGAATACATATATCCGGCCCTGACGGCGTGCCCTACGGCTTCATCCTGCTGGATTACAGGAAGATGCGACTGGTCATATTCGTCTTTGCGGGCTGTCTTGCCCTTGTTGTCGAGGAACATCCTGGCTTCGTCAAGGTATTTCCTGTCACCTGTGACCAGGTACAGCTTGGCGAGAGCCATCTCAGCTATCTGATGGCCCGGGACAACCACCTTCCTGCCTTCGCCGTAGCCTATTTCACGGCATACGCAGTCTGCATATCTTATGGCGATGTCCAGGAATTTCCTGCTGCCGGTGGCCTGATAGTGCGCGATGGCGGCCTCCACCATATGGCCGAGATTGTACAGTTCGTGGCTGCCGCTTTCCTCCGCAGTCCATCTTGCCGGTCCTGACCAGGGATGGGGATGCGCCGGGTTCATCGTCCTCGCGGTATAAAGGTAACCGTCGGGCTCCTGCGCTGCGGCCACGATGTTCAGGACGCTGTCGATATACGCTTCGAGACCGGCATCGGGATAGGTCTGGAGCAGATAGCTTGCTCCTTCTATGGTCTTGTAGACATCTGTGTCATCGAAGGGAAATGAGGTGGGACGATAATTGCTGCTTTCATCACCCGCGGCGCTCTCCTTCATCTTGGCCGCCGCATTCTTGAAATTGGTGTAACGGTCGGTCTCCTCGCATTTCGAGAAGGCAAGGGGAATGGTCACTTCACGGCTCTGCCGTATGCGTTCCCCCCAGAAACTGCCTTCGTCCGTTTTCACGCTGGTGAACGGCACGTTTGCGATGGGGTAGCTGGGCTTGTCATTGTCAGCCGCTGCTGCTGTAGCGGCACTTGCCAGAAACGATATGGCGAGGATTGTTGTTCTGAATGTCATATGATTGTATGTTCTATCTTCTGAAAACCTGTTTTTCAACGCTGTTGAAACTGCGTACGGGAACCGGCTGCATGTCCTGTGTCCTGAAGTCAGGATTGAAATCGTATTTGTAACCTTCAACTGTTTTCCAGTCCACACCAACCTGTTTGTAAGTTCCTGTTGCAGGGTCGTACACGGCTTTGATGCACTGCGGTATCCTTTCGGGGCTGTATTTCCCCGCGTTCTCGTCCGGAGCCCATCCCGGGATTTTTACGTAAAGGAACGGATTTGTATGGTCCATTGAATAGTATCCGTCAGGTACGCTGAACTGGGGCGTAAGGAAAAGACTTGCCAGATACATTGCGCAGGTCAGTGCAATTTTCCATTCTTTCGAAATGTTTTCAGGCAGGAGTTTCGGCTTGCTTGAATCCAGATTGTGTCCCACCGACTTCATCACGGCCTCGTAGGCCTGAAGGTTGAGCCTGTTTGCGGCGTCTTCCTTGCTCTCCGGAGCCGCATAAGCGGAAGAGGGCAGGGTGAGGCTGGGATTGACGAAACTGTTCAGGGGAATATTTAATGGTACTTCCGTTTCCTGCCGGACGGTATCTTCGACTTTTGGGACATTGTCCGGCTCCTGCCCGTAGGAAAAGGGGCAGGAAAGTGCCAGAATAAGGGAAATGTAGGATATTCTTAATGAACCGCGCATTATTTGTCAGGAAGCAAATTGCATGCCTTTCGCGCTATCCGGGCCCACAATAATGCCATCAGAACTCCAATCACCGTGCCTACCATTACGTCTCCAAGGAAATGGCAGGCTACCATTATGCGGCTTATCCCCACCAGAGTCGCCCAGGCAATGATAATAACAGTGTACCAGCCCCAGTTGAACTTCTTGTCAAAGTTCAGGCAGATAGCGCTGCTCACGGCGAAACCGAAACTGTTGCAGGCATGGCCGGAAGGGAAACTCCATCCGCCGCCCTGCTCCAGAACATGGATGCCCGCGGCAATCATTCCCGGATCGTTGCACGGACGCGGGCGTTCGGAAATCATCTTTATGAGGTTGTTTATCCTTTCGTCGCAGAAAAAGCACAGGGCCACGGCAGCAACGGCAATCAGCCCCTTTTTCCAGCCAAGTCTCCATATGAGAAGTGCGACCACAAGTACATACAGGGGTATCCATATCTTTATCTGGGACATGAAGACCCAGAACGGATCGCTCCACTGGCTGCAGTTTCCATTTATCCAGAGGGTTGCAGCCCGGTCAGCCGCTTCGAGACGGTCCCAGATGGTGACTATCTGTTCAACTCCTTCCATATCAGATCTTTAAGTTCGTTAAGTCCTTGTCCTGTCATTGAAGATATGAAAACGTGCGGCAGATCTTTGGGAAGTCCGGGCTCGATTTCGCCCTGTATCTGTTCGTCTATCATATCACATTTGGTCACTGCCAGTATCCGTCCCTTTACCAGAAGTTCCGGGTTGTACTGTTTCAACTCATTGAGCAGTACCTTGTAATCGGCGGCGATGTCATCGCTGTCGGACGGCACCATAAAGAGCAGTATGGAATTACGCTCTATATGCCTGAGGAAGCGCAGTCCTATGCCCCTGCCTTCGTGCGCCCCTTCTATGATGCCGGGTATGTCGGCCATTGCAAATGATTTCTCGTCGCGGTAGCGCACTATGCCGAGCTGCGGCTCGAGGGTCGTGAAAGGGTAGTCGGCTATCTTCGGCTTCGCCGCCGATATGGCGCTGAGAAGTGTGCTTTTCCCGGCATTGGGGAATCCCACCAGCCCGACGTCCGCAAGCAGTTTCAACTCCAGTATGTACCATCCTTCCACACCGGGCTCACCCGGCTGGGCATATCTGGGCGTCTGGTTTGTAGCCGACTTGAAATTGTCGTTGCCCAGACCTCCGCGTCCTCCGGGGCAGAGCACCTTGTACTCATCCGGCTCTGTAAGCTCGAAAAGGACTTCCTCGGTCTCGGCATCTTTGGCCACTGTGCCGACAGGGACCTCCAGTATGATGTCATCGGCATTCTTGCCGTGACGCAGGGCTCCGCTTCCCGCCTCGCCGTTTTCGGCGTGGATGTGTTTGCGGTACTTCAGGGTGATGAGAGTCCATATCTGCGGGTTGGCGTGCAGGATAATGCTGCCGCCGTTTCCTCCGTCACCTCCGTCCGGCCCGCCCTTGGGCACATATTTCTCCCTTCTGAGGTGCATGCTCCCGGGCCCGCCGTTTCCGCTCCTGCAGAAAATCTTTACGTAGTCTATGAAATTAGAATCGGCCATAAGTGCTTGGCAAAGAATCTTGCTCCTTGCAAATTGCAAATATAACGATTCTTTTTCAGTATATTTGCAGTATGGAAAAATTGGACATGTCTTTGTATGTGCAGTCGGGCGAAGGTGCCAACGGCTGCAGTTATGACCTCATCGGCAATCCGGAGGTTATGGTCAAAATGTACAATGAGGGCTACGATACGAATAGTATTTTTGTGGAGCAGGAAGTGGCCAGGAAGGTGTATGAATTGGGGATCCCGAGTCCTGAACCGGGAGAAATGGTAACGGACGGCAAGCGCATCGGAATACGTTTCAAAAGGATAGTTGGCAAACGGTCCTATTCGCGGATGCTGGCAGACGAACCGGAGAGAGTGGGTGAGTTCAGCCGCGAATTTGCGAGATATTGCAAGAATATTCATTCGGTGGAATGCCCTGATGGCCTTTTTCCGGATGCCAAGGAACAGTTCCTGCATCTTTTGGATGCCGACAGACAGTTTTCGGCTTCTCAAAAGAAGGTGTTCGGCGATTTTATCCGTAACGTGCCGGAATGCACCACCGCCCTTCACGGTGACATGCATATGGGCAACGCCATATCGACTCTCGGCCACGGTGCGCCGATTGACAGTCCACACAATGTGTATTTCATTGATCTGGGTTATTTCTCACGCGGATGTCCGCTTTTCGATATGGGAATGATGAACAATATCTGTCTCTATGCGGATGATGATTACCGTTATCACGATTTCCACATCCGCAAGGACATTTCGCGCAAGTTCTGGGACGGCTTCGTCGACGAATACTTCTTCGGTCCGGAGAATCTGGGCGAGAAATGGTTTGGCAAGGGAGTGGACGCCGCTGCCGTGGAGAAGGCTCTCGAGCCTTTCTATGCCGTAAAGATGCTTCTTGTGGAGTATAATCTCGGAGGTGTCCTGCCTCCGGGAACAAAAGAGCATATAGACCGGATATTCGGTTTCTAGAACAGTTTCCAGGATACTTGAAGACCGGCATTCAGTGCCGGTTTTTTGTGCAGGTCAGCCTCGCGCGCCCAGGGATATGCGCTGTACATCAGCCTTATGCACAGGTCGAGCCTGCGGACGGCCGTTACCTTTGCGCAGACGTTTGCCCACCAGCCCCTGCCATAAAGGGCCGGTACGCTGAAATTTCCCGGCAAGTCCTTCATATATACGTATATCCTGTCATCCCAGTTGTCAACGAGGAATGCTCCGCTCTGAAGGATTACTGCCCACGGAGTACTGCTTTCCCGAGCCTTGTATCCAAGTTCGGTGCTTATTGATACTGCTGTCCTGACGCTGTATGCCGCATCGGCCCTGACGCCGGCTGACAGACATCCGTTATCCCAGGAAACGTCCTGGCGCAGAGTATATCTTGCCTTGTCCTTGAGCGATGCTCCGCCTTTTGTGGCAATGCTCAGTTTGTCGGAAAGGGATGTGGAATATTCGCATCGGGCCTTGATGCCCAGGGTCCTTTTTTCAGGGGAGTATTCCGCCGTGGTTCCCAGATTGAGCGAATGTTTCCTGTCCTGCGAGTTGAAGGACAGTGCAGCCGTGGCATTGTGACGGGTTCGCGACCACAGGGCCCTCAAACCCATGATGAACAGGCCTGCAGGGAAGTTTGTGCCGGCAAGGACAGATGGCGAAAGGGGCTGTCCCGCTTCCTTCTTGATGCAGGCTTCGCCGTAGAGCACGCAGCCTCTCACCGTATGCTGGAAGTCAAGGGAATATCCCTGCATCTCATTTGAAAAAAGTGTACTGGCTCCGATTTCTCCGTTCCTGTGATTCCAGGACAGGTGGCCTCCGTACTCCACGGCGTTGCCGAAGGACACGAAAGGCATTATGCTGAAGTCCCCGAAATCCATCCTGGCCCCGCCCCCTTTCAGGGAATACGACGGCGACCATCCCTTGTAAGGAATTATGCCGGAGGGCTTTTTCATCAGTGCGGAAGGAGTGGCGTAGGAGTCGAAGGTGCTGCCGGTCCACATCAGCAGCCCCTGGCCGAGGCGCACGTTGAAACAGCCTGCGACAAAGCTCGTAAGCCATCTTCCCGCATTGGCGTGCAGGTTCCAGCCTGGTGTCTCCGGTGGTGAAAGCCTGCCACTCCAGGATGATTTCGCCCCCATGGCGGCTCCGAAACCGTAGTTGCCGCTTTCAGCTTCGACGCTCGTCCGGGCTCTCCACTGATAAGCCGGCTTTGCTTCGGCAATCTTCAACCCTCCTCCGGCGACCGCTTCCACATCCTCAAGATGCAGTTTGACGTCCGCGTTTCCCTTTCCTTGCGAGAAATCGATGAAAGGGGATAGTGCGTTGGCGGTTTCACCGGCAAAACCTCCAACCGTCGACAGCTGTGTCGCCGAGAGTATGTCGCCGTGTTCGCTCCTGTATTTGAGAAGGCTTTCCACCTGATAGGCGGAGAGTATGCCGCATTTGACAAGGGCGGAGCGCGAGCATCTGTTGACGGCCAGGGGACGGGCGGCAAGCGTGCGGTATCGTTCGAACTCTTCTTCGGAGATTTCGCTGATGTCGGCCGCGCCTGTCAGCGTCAGGACCGCTTTTTCAAGGGAAAACTGTGTAAACAGAACAAATAGGATCAGCAGTATCTTCATTTGTGAAGCATATTGTGACCCCGAAGTCTTTCTGCATTCAAAATTAAAATAAAATGCTTAATTTTGTACTTTATTTTTTAGAAAAATGCCTAAGATAAAGGTTCACGACAAGATCTTCCGGCTGATGATTCCGGAGAACAAACTTTTTGGAGCGATAGACGCTGTGGCTTCGCGGCTGAATGACTGCTACAATGACGGTGGCGTACCTCCTATGCTTCTGTGTGTGCTGAACGGCGCCCTGCCTTTCACGGCCGAGCTGATGAGACGTCTGGATTTCGACTGCCAGCTGCAGTCCATAAAGGTGTCATCTTACGAGGGAATTCAGAGTACGGGCCACCTTACCACTATTCTGGGTCCCACTGCCGATGTCACGGGACAGAGAATCATAATATGCGAAGACCTTGTGGACACCGGCATTACCATACGCCAGCTGAAGAAGATGCTTCTCGAGATGGGGGCGAAGGATGTCAGGGTGTGCTCAATGCTTTTCAAACCAGGCAAGCTCCGCGGGCAGCTCGTGAAGGAGGGCCTGATTCCCGCCGATGCGACCGACGCACAGATTCAGCCGTATATGCCCGATTTCTACGGTATGGAGATAGGGGATGAGTTCATTGTCGGTTTCGGTCTGGATTACAATGAACTGGGCCGCGGTTATCCCGACATTTACGTTCTTGACGAATAATTTCTACCAATATGAAATATTACGTTCTTTTTGGCCCTCCGGGGGCAGGTAAGGGCACCCAGGCCGGTGCGATGGTGGAACGCTACAATCTCAGGCACATTTCCACCGGGGAACTTCTCCGTGCGGAGATTGCCGCAGGTACGCAACTTGGCAAACAGGCCAAGGCTCTCATCGACAATGGCAATCTTGTTCCCGATGAGATTGTGGAGGGAATGATTGAGAATACTTTCGCTACAGTCAAAGGCGTAGACGGCTTCCTTCTTGACGGTTTCCCCAGGACTCTGGCTCAAGCCGAGGCGCTTGACCGCATGCTTGCCGGAAAAGGCGAAGAAGTCACTGCCTGCGTGTCTCTGATGATTCCCGACGAACTGATCAAGGTCAGAATCAAGCACAGGGCCACGATAGAAGGCCGCGCCGATGATGCCCGGGAGGAGACGGTGAACAACAGAATCAGCACCTATCACGCAAAGACAGAGCCACTCATCGACTTCTATCGCAAAGCCGGGAAGTACGTTGAGATCGACGGTGACGGCGGCCCTACCGAGGAGGGTATACTGGTCGTGCGCTCCAGGGTGTTCGAAGCTATGGACAAACTGGCCTAGGCCGTCCAGGTTCCAAGTATCTGGATTTCATCGGCACGGAGTCCGTCGACGAATGCGAACCCTTCGGCGTCGGCTCCTGCCACAATCTTGTTTATCATTCCGCGCAGGGCTTTGCCGGGACCCACTTCCAGGAAGTATCCGGCTCCGTCCCTGAGCATCGCCCTTACCGACTGGGTCCACTGCACTGATGAGGTGAGCTGCTTCAGCAGATTCTCCTTGATGGCTGCAGGATCGGTCGACGGGGCTGCCGTAACGTTCTGATAGACGGGGCAGACGGGCTTGGAGAATGTCGTGCTCTCGATTCCTTCGGCCAGTTCCGCTCTCGCTGGCTCCATTATGGGGCTGTGGAACGCGCCTCCAACGGCCAGAATAAGGGCTCTTCTCGCTCCTGCTGCCTTGAGTGATTCGCAGGCTGCGTTTGCGGCGTCTATTTCACCGGAAATGACGACCTGGGCCGGGCAGTTGTAATTTGCCGCAACCACGATGCCGGGGGTCTCGGCGCAGATGCGCTCTATTATCCTGTCATCCTGGATGCCTATGATGGCTGCCATTGTGGACGGGCAGGCATCGCAGGCCTTCTGCATCGCCGCAGCGCGTATGCTGACCAGTTTCAGACCGTCCTCGAAGGACAGGGCCCCGGCTGCCGTCAGCGCGCTGAACTCTCCCAGGGAATGTCCGGCCACCATATCGGGCTTGAAATCTTCCAGGCAGGCGGCTTGAACCACAGAATGGAGGAAAACGGCGGGCTGGGTGACTCTGGTTGCCTTGAGGTCTTCGGCCGTTCCTTCGAACATTATGTCCGTGAGCCTGAAGCCGAGTATCTCGTTGGCATTTTCCATCATCGTGCGGGCTGCGCCATAGTTGTCATACAGGTCTTTGGCCATACCCGTGAACTGAGTGCCCTGGCCGGGGAATACATATGCTTTTTTCATCACTTTTCTTTCTTCAGTATGTTGTCGATCATTCCGTAATCCAGGGCCTGGTCGGAGGTCATCCAGAAATTGCGGTCGGCATCGGCGAAAATCCTGTCATAGGGCTGGCCGCTGTGTTCGGCTATGATGTCGTAGAGTTCCTTGCGCAATGCTTCAATCTCCTTGGCTTCGATGAGTATGTCTGAAGCTTGGCCTGATGTGCCTCCCATAGGCTGGTGTATCATCACGCGGGAATGCTTGAGTGCGCTTCTTTTCCCCTTTGTGCCGGCGCAGAGCAATATGGATGCCATCGATGCCGCCATTCCGGTGCATATCGTGGCGACGTCGGGGGCTACGAGCTGCATCGTGTCGTATATGCCAAGACCGGCATACACCACTCCTCCGGGGGAATTGATATAGAGTGAGATGTCGGAAGCGGGGTCGGTATTGGCGAGAAAAAGCATCTGGGCCTGGATGATATTTGCCACGTCGTCGTCAATGGCTACGCCCAGAAATATGATCCTGTCCATCATCAGACGGCTGAAAACATCCATCTGGGCCACGTTGAGCTGACGTTCTTCGATTATCGTAGGGTTGATGTATGACGAAACGGCGTTGCCGTATCGGTGCAGGGTCATCGCGCTTATCCCGCAGTCCGATGCCGCAAATTTTACAAACTCGCTGTTGCTTTTCATAGCCGTAATTTTTACAAAGATAAACATTTTTTATATCTTTGTATTTCAAACCAAATCTGAACCTGATGAAAGTATTGTTCGTTTGCAACAATGTATATACTCCCGGAAACGGACTCAGCACTTCTGCGCGTGTCACAACGAAGCGTCTCAGGGAGGCCGGTATCGATGTCAGGCTTCTCAGCGCGGGCAATCCGGATCCGGAAGGACACCAGCCCGATTATAGACTTGAGAAATTCCATTTCCCCATATTCCAGCCGCTTATCGACCGCAATTCCTTCATTTTCGCCCGTGATGACTGGAAGATTATCCGCGAGGCCGTGGAATGGGCGGACGTGATACATCTGGAAGAGCCTTTCTTCCTTGAGTCCAAGGCCGGTAAATATGCCCGGAAAATAGGGAAGCCCTGTGTCGGAACATACCATCTTTTCTCCGAGAACATTTATTACAACATCATCCCTGCGATGGGGCGTTGGAAACTTATCAACGCGATAACCACCCGCTGTTTCAGAAGAATATACGACCGCTGCTCCGACGTACAGTGCCCGACCCGGACGGTGAAGGAACGTCTTGAGAAATTCAATTTCAAGGCAAGGCTCCACGTCATCTCAAACGGCACCATGATAAAGAAGGAGCCGGAGGCAAACAAGCCTCAGACGAACCCCTATCTGATAGTTATGTCAGGCAGGTATTCCGCCGAGAAGGACCCTCTCACCCTTATGAAGGCTATGGAATACAGTCGTCATTCCGGGGAGATACAGCTGGAGTTTGCCGGTCGCGGAGGCATGAAAAGAAAGATGGAGAAGGCCGGCGACAGACTGCTTGCCAAGGGCGTTTTGAAATACAGGCCGAGATTCGCTTTCCACAAGGCTGCAGGGCTGAAGGAACTGAATTCAAAGGCCTACCTGTACGTTCATTGCGCTCTAGTGGAGGTTGAGGGACTAGGTTGCCTTGAAGCCATACGCGACGGCGTTGTGCCCATCATTTCGCAGGGCCCGCTTGTGGCCACCTCACAGTTTGCCCTTACGGACAAGTCCCTGTTCCCCATGCACGATGCCAAGGCCCTGGCCGAGCGCATAGACTGGTGGATAGAGCATCCAGAGGAGCGTGAACGTATGAGCCTTGAATATGCCAAGTCTGCCTGCAAGTACGATGTGATGAAGTCCATCGACAAACTCATAGAGATGTACAATACGGCTATCGCCGGTTAACGGGATGTTCCAGAATCCAAATATTGCTTTCGGCCGCACGGCTGTCCTTGTGGTCGATATGCTCAATGATTTCGTCACTGGCGGACTCGGCTGCGAACGCGCCCGCGGAATCGTTCCCGCCGTTGTGCAGCTGCTGGATGCGGCAAGGCGTAATGCCGTACCTGTCATTTTCTGCAATGATTCGCATGTAAGCGGTGTGGACCAGGAACTGGAATTCTGGGGTGACCACGCCATAGAGGGGACGGACGGAGCAAAGGTAATACCTGAACTCAAACTCTCGGAAGGGGATTACGTAGTGCCGAAGCATCATTTCAGCGCCTTCTTCGATACGGAGCTCGACTCCCTCCTGAAGAGGCTTGGCATCGATACGGTAGTCATCTGCGGGATCTATGCCAATATATGCGTACGCCATACGGCCGCCGACGCCTATCAGCACGGCTATCGCGTGATTGTGGCTTCTGATGCCGTAGATTCCATGACTGAGCAGGAATACAGGGAAAGCCTGGAGTATATGAAGAAAGTATACGGCGCTTCGATACTTCCCAATGCCGAGCTTATATAAATGCTATGATGCCTTCAAGGTCATCGTAGTCGAAAGCTTTCTGCTCTCCTGAAGCAAGATTCTTCACATTGATTTTCCTGGCGGCGATCTCGTCCGCTCCGCATATGCTTATGAATGGTATCCCTTTGCGGTCGGCATAGTCGAACTGCTTCTTGAGCTTGGAACTGTCGGGGTAAATCTCGCAGGCTATTCCCGCCTTGCGCAGGCTTACGCTGAGAGGAAGTATGTATCTGGCCTCTTCCTTGCCCATATTGGCGAAAAGTATCCTCGAAGACACCGAAAGGGCTCCGGGATATTTCTCAAGGCCGGTCAGCACGTCGTAAATCCTGTCCGCACCGAATGAAATGCCCACGCCGGACATGTTCGGAAGCCCGAAAATGCCGGTGAGGTTGTCGTAGCGTCCGCCTCCGCATATGCTGCCTATCTCGAAATCAAGGGCCTTTACTTCGAATATGGCTCCGGTGTAGTAGTTAAGACCTCGTGCCAGGGAAAGGTCGAGCTCCACATTGCACGTGACTCCCGCATCCTTTATGAGCCCGAAGAGCTCCTCTATTTCGTCAAGGCCTTTTTGGCCTGTCTCTGAGGTGGCGAGTATGCCTCTCATCGATGCGAGTTTGTCTTCTGTGCTTCCCTGGAGCGTGAGCACGGGTTTGAGCACTCCTATGGCCTTGTCGTCAAGACCTCTTTCCCTCAATTCGGCCTCGACCGCTTCCAGACCTATCTTGTCTATCTTGTCTATGGCCACCGTGATGTCCGTCATCTTGTCAGGACAGCCGCATACCTCGGCAAGACCCGCCAGCACTTTCCTGTTGTTTATCTTCAGGCAGACCCTGATGCCGAAAGAGCTGAACACTTCGTCCACCATCTGCACCATCTCCAACTCTCCCATCAGGCTGGTGGAGCCAATGCTGTCTGCGTCGCACTGGTAGAATTCGCGGTAACGTCCTTTCTGCGGCCTGTCAGCACGCCATACCGGCTGTATCTGGAAGCGTTTGAAAGGGAAGGCCAGTTCGTTCTGGTGCTGCACTACGAAACGGGCGAAAGGCACCGTCAGGTCGTAACGCAGGCCTTTCTCGCATATCTTGAGGGACAGGGCCTTGCTGTCAAGCGAGGTGTCCACGCCGGCGAATGCGTCACCGCTGTTCAGGATTCTGAAGAGGAGTTTGTCGCCTTCGTCGCCGTACTTACCCAGCAGGGTGCTGAGATTCTCCTGAGCGGGGGTTTCTATCTGGCTGTAGCCGAATTTTCTGAAAACGCTGCGTATGGTGTCGAAGATGTAGTTGCGCCTGGCCATCTGCTCGGGGCCGAAGTCGCGCGTGCCTTTTGGTATTGAAGGGGTCTGTGCCATATTATCTGTTGCCGAATGACTGAGCTTGCTGCTCTATCAGTTCCTTGTCGTCGAAATAGTTTATTTTCATTGCCTTCCGGACTTCGTCCAGAGTCTGTGCTGCTTTGGCGCGTGCTTTTTTGCAGCCTTCCTCCAGCATTCTGTAGACGCCGGGGATATCCTTCTCGAATTCGGCGCGGCGTGCGCGTATGGGAGCGAGAGTATCCTCGAGCACTGCGTAAAGGAAGTTCTTTATCATCATGTCCCCAAGTCCGCCCGCGCGATATTGGGCCTTCACCTCGTCCAGATTGTGGAAAGTGAAGCAGACCTTTTTACCTATGAATTTATCGGCGAATTTCTCGAAATGTTCCGGTTTGCAGAAAGCGTCCAGATAGGTGAATACGGTGTTGCCCTCGACCTTTCCCGGATCGCTCACCTGAAGATGTCCGGGGTCCGTGAACATTCCTTTCACCTTGTTCCAAACTTCTTCGGAGCTGTCGCTCAGGTATATGCAGTTACCCAGGGATTTGCTCATCTTGGCCTTGCCGTCTGTGCCTGGCAGGCGCAGGCAGGCGGAATTCTCGGGCAGCAGTATCTCTGGCTCGACCAGGACCTCGCCGTAAACGCTGTTGAACTTCCTTACGATTTCCCTGGTCTGCTCAATCATCGGTTCCTGGTCTTCGCCAACGGGAACTATGTTGGCTTTGAACGCCGTGATGTCCGCGGCCTGCGAAATAGGGTAGGTGAAGAAGCCTACGGGGGTGCCTTTCTTGTTGTCTGCGCCGTCTGAGCTGTCGCTGAAGCCCCTGAGGGCCATTTCCTGTTTCACTGTGGGGTTGCGCTGCAGCCTTGCAACTGTCACCAGGTCCATATAGTAGAATGATAGCTCGCACAATTCGGGAATCTGGCTCTGGATGAAAATCGTAGTCTTCGCCGGGTCCAGTCCGGCAGAAAGGTAGTCCAACGCAACTTCGATTACGTTCTGGCGTACTTTTTCCGGATTGTCTATGTTGTCGGTCAATGCCTGCGCGTCGGCTATGAACACATAGATTTCGTCGAATTCACCGCTGTTCTGCAGTTCCACGCGCCTGCGGAGCGAACCTACGTAATGTCCTATATGCAGCCTTCCTGTCGGCCTGTCTCCCGTAAGAATTATCTTTCCCATTTTATTCGTGCAATATCGTTATTTGCGTACGTTCAGCGTACAATCTTACAAAGATAGCAATATTTGACGAAAACTCCCATTCCACAAAAAGATTTGTCTAATTCAAAATTAAGCCTTACCTTTGCACTCACACATCGCGGGGTAGAGCAGTTGGTAGCTCGTCGGGCTCATAACCCGGAGGTCGT